>JBKQKS010000201.1:0-17485 GCA_052147395.1 Roseiarcus sp. | reverse complement strand
CGCGCTGCCGGGGGAGCGAGTGAACCTCGCCGCCGCGGCCGACTACGGTTTCGCGCTGCTCGAGGCGAGCCCCGACCGCGCCGAACCGATCTGCCGCTATTTCGGCCTCTGCGGCGGCTGCGCGGCGCAGCACATGGGGCAAGCCCTCTATGCGCGCTGGAAACGAGGGTTGGTGGTCGACGCGCTCGCGCGGGCGGGGGTCGCCGCCGAAGTCGACGCCCTCGTCGACGCCCATGGCGCCGGCCGGCGGCGCGCGACCTTCCACGCCCGTTTCCTGCCGCACGCCCGCGACGAAGTCGGTTTCATGCGCGCCCGCGCGCATGAGATCGTCGAGATCGAGCGCTGCCCGCTGTTCTCCCCGGAAATGGCCGGCGCGCCCGCCGCGGCGCGCGCGCTCGCCGGCGATCTCAGGGGCTTCGGCAAGCCGCTCGACATCCAGGTCACGGCGACGCGGACCGGGCTCGATGTCGACGTCCGGGGCAGCGGCGCGCTCGAAGCGCCGGAACTCGAGAAGCTCGCGCGCACCGCCGAGGCGCTCGACCTCGCCCGGGTCTCCAACCATGGCCGAACGATCGTCGAACGCCGGGCGCCGATCGTCGTCTTCGGCGCGGCGGAGGTCGTCCCGCCCGCGGGAGGGTTCCTGCAAGCGACCGAAGCGGGCGAAGCGGCGCTGGCCGGGCTCGCCGAAACCGCGCTCGGCAAGGCCAGCAAAGCCGCCGATCTGTTCTGCGGCGCCGGGGCCTTCGCGTTGCGGCTCGCAGCCGGCCGCCAGGTCTATGCCGCCGACGCCGACGCCGCGGCAATCCAGGCCCTGAAGCGCGCCGGCGGCGCCGTCAGCGCCGAGGCGCGCGATCTCCTCCATCGGCCGCTCGCCGCCGCCGAGCTCGAGCGTTTCGACGCCGTGCTGTTCGATCCGCCCCGCGCCGGCGCGCTCGCGCAGGCGCGCGAGATCGCCAAAGCCAAGGTCGCGACCGTCGTCGCCATCTCCTGCGACGCCGCGACGTTCGCGCGTGACGCACGAATCCTCGTCGACGGCGGGCTCGGGCTCGAGCGGGTGACGCCGGTCGATCAGTTCCGCTATTCTCCCCACGTGGAAATCGTCGCGGCGTTCCGCCGCCCGAAAAAGCCCAAGCCGAGGAGAGTGTTGGGTTGAACGAGGACCAGACGCGGCTCGTCGCCGATCTCGCGCGAATCGTCGGCGCGGCCAATGTGCTCACCGATCCCGATCTGACGGAATCCTACCTCGTCGAGCCGCGCGGGCTCTATCGCGGCCGGGCGCTGGCGATCGTGCGGCCGGGGTCGACGGCGGAAGTCGCGGCGGTGGTGAGCGCCTGCGCGGCGTCCAAAACCGCGATCGTGCCGCAGGGCGGCAACACCGGGCTGGTCGGCGCCCAGATCCCCGACGCGAGCGGAAGCGCGATCCTGCTGTCGCTCACCCGCATGCGCAAGATCCGCGAGATCGACCCGATGACCGACACGATGATCGTCGAAGCGGGCGCCACGCTCGCCGAGGCGCAGGCGGCGGCCGAAAGCGTCGATCGGCTGTTTCCGCTGTCGCTGGCGGCCGAGGGCAGTTGCACGATCGGCGGCAATCTGTCGACCAACGCCGGCGGCGTGGCGGTGCTCGCTTATGGCAACGCCCGCGAGCTCGCCACCGGCGTCGAGGTCGTGCTTGCCGACGGCCGCGTCATCAACGCGCTCTCCAAGCTGCGCAAGGACAATACCGGTTACGACCTCAAGGACTTGTTCTTCGGCGCCGAAGGCACGCTGGGCGTCATCACCGCGGCGGCGCTGAAGCTGTTCCCGCGGCCACGCGGACGGGCCAGCGCTTTTTTGGGTGTGAGCGATCCGGCGCGGGCGCTGAAACTGTTTCGCTTGGCGCGCGAAAAGCTGGGGGCGAGCATCGTCAGCTTCGAGCTCATGGCGCGTATCTGCCTCGATTTCGTGCTCGCCCACGGCTTCGACATGCGCGATCCGCTGCCAGACCCCCATCCCTGGTACGTGCTCATCGAGGCGGCGAGCCAGACGGCGGCGGGACTCGACGAGGCGTTCGAGGCGCTGCTCGGCGAGGCGCTGGAGCGCGAGTTCATCGCCGACGCCGCGCTCGCCGCCAGTCTCGGACAGCGCGACGATTTCTGGCGCCTGCGCGAGTTCGTCTCCGACTCGCAGAAATGCGAGGGCGGCTCGATCAAGCACGACATCTCCATCCCCGTCGGCGCCGTGCCGGAGTTTCTCGACGAGGCGACCGCGGCGGTCGAGGGGTTTCTACCGGGCGCGCGCGTAGTTCCGTTCGGGCACATGGGCGACGGCAACATCCATTTCAATGTGAGCCAGCCGGTCGGGGCCGACAAGGCCATGTTCCTGCACCGGTGGGAGGCGATGAACGAGGTCGTGCACGCCGTCGTCGCGCGTTATGGCGGCTCGTTTTCCGCCGAGCACGGCATCGGCCAGCTCAAGCGCGATCTGCTCGCCCGCGTCAAAGACCCGGTCGCGCTCGACGTGATGCGTCGCATCAAGGCGGCGCTCGATCCCGGCGGGCTGATGAATCCGGGCAAGATGCTGTAAGCCTCGTTCATCTTCGAGCCAGCCGAGATCGGTTAGACTGAAGCGCGATTCGCCGCTGCAGGAGGCCGTCACGGTCGGATGGGTTGCAAGGTTGCTGGCTTTGGCGCTCGCGCCGGCGCTCGCCGGGTTCGCCGGCGCCGCGCGCTCGGCCTGCGCGCAGCGCCCGTTCGAGGACCAGGATTATGTCGTCTGCGCGTTCGATGTGCGCCGCGATGATGTCGAGCTGTTCTGGCGCAACGGCGACAAGGGACCGTTCGGCAATTTTTCAGCGCTCGCCGCAAGCCTGAAGGCGAAGGGCCGCGCGCTCGCGTTCGCCATGAACGCCGGCATGTTCGAGCGCGACCAGTCCCCGGTCGGGCTCTATGTCGAGGGCGGCAATACGCTGCGCCGCGCCGACACCCGCGAGGGCGGCTCCAACTTCCACTTGAAGCCCAACGGGGTGTTCTGGATCGGCGATAAGACGGCGGGGGTGACCGAGACCGCGCGCTATCTCGCCGATCCGCCGCCGTCGCGGTTTGCGACGCAGTCGGGGCCGATGCTGGTGGTCGACGGCCAAATTCATCCGAAGATTCTGCCGACTGGAGCGTCGGCGAAGCTGCGCAACGGCGTCTGCGTGCGCGACGGCGCGGACATACTGTTCGCGATTTCCGAGGGGCCGGTGACGTTCCACGCGTTCGCACGAATGTTCAAGGACGGACTCGGCTGCGCCAATGCGCTGTTTCTCGACGGATCCGTCTCGTCGCTGTACGCGCCCGAACTCGGACGTGACGACGAGTTCGAGCCGCTCGGTCCCATCGTCGCCGTCACCGTGCCGGCGTCGTAACGTCGCCGGCTGATCGTTCCCCGAGGGCCCCGGCCGCGGGGATCGGTCACGCCGGCCGCACGACCCCCTTCTTGAGGATGATGTTGCCGTGGAGCCGCCGCTCGCCGGTCGAGACCATGGCGAAGCAGGCGCTGGCGCGCTCGTAGAAGGCAAAACGCTCGAGGCTGGCGAGTTGGAACGCCTCGCCCTCTCGCGCGGCGATGATCTTGCGGAACTCGTCGAAGATCGGCTCCTCGCGGTCGGGGTCGCCCACCACCTGCATGCGGAAGCAGGCCTCGGGAACGAAGTCGTCGAGCGGCATCACGCTGAGCACGGCGTCGAGCACGCGCGTCGCGTTCACCCCCTCCATGCGGATCACCCTCGGCCCGCTCGACTCGGCGGGGAAATTGGCGTCGACGATGGCGATCTCGTCGCCATGGCCCATCGAACGCAGGGCGTGGAGCAGCGCGGGAGAGAGCAACGGATTGAGGTGCTTCAGCATTCTCAGCCTCCTGGTGAAGGGAGTGAGGCGCGCCTCGACATCGTGGCGCAGTCCGCTCTCCCCACCGCGCGCAGTCTCGAAAGGCCGGTCGCGCGGAGCCTGTCGACTATCACTTCGCAGCGAGCTTGCCGAGAGATTTCCGCGCCTCTCGAGCGCGCGAAGGCGTCGGGGCGGGCGGCTCGAATATGTCTTGGCAGGGGAGGCGGCCAGCGGCTTCTCGACATCGAAGTCCGGCCAGCGAAGGACGCGGCAGCGTACATCCGCTGCGCTGTTCACGCCGCGCGTCAGTTCGCGAAGCGGCGATCCAGTTCCTCGATATAATCTTCCAGACGGCGGAGGGCCGGATGGTCCTCGGCGCCGAGGCGCAGGTTGTCGCGCATGGTTTCGAGTCCTTGGCGCGCGACCCGGTAGTGTTGAGGCGCGCGGCTCAATATGTCCTCGGTGTAGGCGATCGCCCTGTCGACGATCGATTCGATGTTGTCGTTGACCATCCTGATTCCATCCGCTTCTGATGGATATGCCGGGGCAAAGGCGGCGCCGCGGGGTTCAGGGCCGAAAATGGTTCAGGGCGAGACCTTTACGCGACGTCGGGGCGCCGTGGCGACGGCCCTCCGTGGGCCGGAAGGAAACAACCCGTAAAATTTGTATCAAAAAAATACCTTCGCAATTTCGTACAATTAGCGCGGCGCTCGTGCTGTTCTGCACGGACGAACTGTGCGCCCGCAAAGGGGCGCGCGGTTGGCGACGGGGGCGGCGGAAAAGCGATCGTGCTCAGGCCGGCTGGCGCTGGATGTAGCCGAGGCGCTCGTTGAGACGCTCGAGCAGCCGCGCCGCCGCTTCGGTGACGACGGTGCCCGGCGGGAAGATCTCGTCGACGCCCATCTCGCGCAGCGGCTGGAAATCCTGCTCGGGGATGACGCCGCCGAGAGCGATCATCGCCTGGCCCAAGCCGATTTCCACGAGCGCGCGTTTCAGCGCCGGCGCGAGCGCCAGATGTCCGGCCGTGAGCGAGGACACGCCGACAATGTGCGCTTTCTTCTCCTTGGCGATCGCGGCGACCTCTTCCGGCGTGGCGAACAGCGGCCCGATTTCGACGTCGAAGCCGAGGTCGGCGAAAGCCGAAGCGATGATCTTCTGCCCGCGGTCGTGGCCGTCCTGGCCCATCTTGGCGACCAGGATGCGCGGCCGGCGGCCGTCGTTCTCCTCGAACGCTTTCGTCATCCTGATCACGCGCTCGTTGGCGTCGGCGGCGCGACCCGCTGCCGCCAGATAGATGCCGTGGATCGACTTGGTCTGCGGGACATGGCGACTGAACACCTTCTCCATCGCGAGCGAGATCTCGCCGACGGTGGCCATCGCGCGCGCCGCTTCGACCGACAATTGCAAGAGGTTGGCGTTGCCGCGCGCGCCGTTGGTGAGCGCCTCCAGCGCCCTCTGCACCGCCGCTTCGTCGCGCTCGGCTCGCAGCTTCTTCAGCTTCTCGATCTGCAGTTCGCGGACCTCGCTGGCGACGACCTTGAGCACCTTGATCTCGCGCTCGACCTGCGGATGGAAGGCGTTGACGCCGATCACGGTCTGATCGCCGGAGTCGATGCGCGCCTGGGTGCGCGCGGCGGCCTCCTCGATGCGCATCTTTGGCACGCCCTGCTCGATCGCCCGCGCCATGCCGCCGAGCGATTCGATCTCGTCGATGTGCGTCTGCGCCCGGCGGGCGAGGTCCTCGGTGAGGCGCTCGACGTAGTACGAGCCGCCCCAGGGGTCGATCGCGCGGGTCGTGCCGCTCTCCTCGATGAGGAACAATTGGGTGTTGCGGGCGATGCGGGCCGAGAACGGGGTCGGCAGCGCCATCGCTTCGTCGAGCGCATTGGTGTGCAGGGATTGCGTGTGGCCCTGCGTCGCCGCCATCGCTTCGATCTGGGTGCGCACGATGTTGTTGAACGGGTCCTGAGCCGTGAGCGACCAGCCGGAGGTCTGGCTGTGAGTGCGCAAGGGCAGAGACTTGTCCGACTTCGGATTGAAGCTCTTGACGATATTCGCCCACAGCATGCGCGCGGCGCGCATTTTGGCCACTTCCATGAAGAAGTTCGTGCCGATCGCCCAGAAGAACGACAGCCGCGGCGCGAACTGGTCGACGGTCATGCCCGCAGCAACGCCGGCGCGGACGTATTCGAGGCCGTCGGCCAGCGTATAAGCGAGCTCGAGGTCCTGCGTCGCGCCAGCTTCCTGCATGTGGTAGCCGGAAATCGAGATCGAATTGAACTTCGGCATGTGCTTCGCCGTGAAGGCGAAAATGTCGGCGACGATGCGCATCGAAGCCGCCGGCGGATATATGAAGGTGTTGCGCACCATGAATTCTTTGAGAATGTCGTTCTGGATGGTGCCCGCCATCGACGCCAACGGCACGCCCTGTTCCTCGCCGGCGACGATATAGAGCGCCAACACCGGCAGCACCGCGCCGTTCATTGTCATCGACACGGTCATCGTGTCGAGCGGGATGCCCTCGAACAGCGTGCGCATGTCGTAGATCGAGTCGATCGCGACGCCCGCCATGCCAACGTCGCCGACGACGCGCGGATGGTCGGAATCGTAGCCGCGATGGGTCGCGAGATCGAAGGCGATCGAGAGGCCCTTCTGCCCGCCGGCGAGATTGGCGCGATAGAACGCGTTCGATTCCTCGGCGGTCGAGAAGCCCGCGTATTGGCGCACCGTCCACGGCTGGTTGACGTACATCGTCGAATAGGGGCCGCGCAGATAGGGCGGGAGGCCCGGCCACGTCCCGATCTGGGCGAGGCCTGCGATGTCCTCGGGCGCGTAGAACGACTTCACCTCAACCCCCTCTGGGGTCATCCAGGTCTGCGGTTCGGGGATCGCGGCCGGACGCGGCGCGCGATAGGGAAGGGACGCGAAGTTCGGCAGTGAGCTCATGGCCTAGGCTCCCGTGTGAAGTCTTCCAGCGGCGCGTTCAGACTTTTGCGCCCGCACGAGCGAGCAGCGGTTGCAGGACGGAAATGGCGTCTTGGCCGAGGAATATGAAGCCATCGACGCCGGCTTCGCGCCATGCGGCCTCCTTGTCTCCCGGCCGCCCGGCGAGCATCAGATACGAGACGCCCGCTGCCTTCAAGGCGCGGGCGAACGCCTCGGCGTGCGTCGCGTAGTCTACGTCGGAACCGCACAGGCACGCCATTGCGGCGTCGCTGGCGCGGAACCGTTCGGCTGAAGTCTCGCCGTCGGAGGCGCCGGCGTCGGCGACGGTCTCGAAGCCGCCGGCCTCGTAGAAGTCGCGCGAGAACGCGACGCGGCGCGAATTGGCCGCCGGCATTCCGATCGCGGCGAGGAAGATCTTCGGCCGCTGGGGAAGACTTTCGGCGGCGTCGCGCAAAGCCTCGAAGGCCTCGGCGACGCGCATCGGCGCGAGCGGCGGGGCGAAGGATTCGCCGGCGAATTCGACCGTGACCGGGGCCGACGGCGCAGTCTCGATCGGCTGTTCGCCGATGTCGGGATGGGCGCTAACGCCCGTGAGCGGAGTCTTCAACCGCGCCGCGTCGCGCTTCAACGCCGCCGCCGCCTCGCCGATCTCCTTCTGAAACGCGCCCGACGATAACGCCCGAGCGAGCCCGCCCTCGCGCTCGAAGGCCTGAAACTTCTCCCACGCCTTGGCGATGAGCGCGTCGGTCATGGCCTCGAACACGCCGGCGCCGGCGGCCGGGTCGGCGACAAAGCCGAGATGGGACTCGCGAAGCTCGACGAGCTGGGAGTTGCGGGCGAGCCGGCGCGCGAACGAATCCGGCAGGCCGATCGCGCGGCTCAGCGGCAGCAGCGCGACGCTGTCGGCGCCGCCGAGCCCCGCGGCGAACGCCGCCATGGCCGCCCGCGTCACGTTGATGAACGGCGCTCTCACGGTCATCATGCGCCACGCGCTCTCGGCATGGACGCGCGCCGGCGTCGGCTCCAGCCCCGCGGTTTCCGCGACGCTCGCCCACAGCAGGCGGATCGCGCGGAATTTCGCCAGCGTCAGAAACTCGTCGGCGTCGGCCGCGAGCCGGAATTCTATCGCCGCCCGCGCCGCCTGGGCAGGCTGGCCGTTGTCCACGAGGGCGCGAAGGTATTCGACGGCGGCGGCCAGAGCGAAAGCGAGCTCCTGAGCGGGCGTTCCGCCCGCCGCATGGATCGCGCGGCCGTCGGCGGCGAAGAACGGGCCCCGGAATCCCGCGGCGCCGAGTTCGGCGGCGAGTTTTGCGAGCCCTTCGGCCTCCTCGGCCCAGGGTTGCAAGGCGCGGCCGGAGCGAATCCGGAGGCCGAGCGGGTCCAGGCCGAAGGCGGCATCGACCTTGGCCGGCTCGACGCCGGCGAGTCCGATCACGCTGGCGAACGTGCGCGCTTGCACGGCCTGGTCGGGCCCGAGGTCGAGCTCGAACGTCGCGCCCTCGTCGAAACGCACCCCCTCCAGCGCACGCAGCAGGGTCGGCGAGTCGGCGCGTGCGAGGCCGTAGCCATAGGCGCCTGTCGCGCCGGCGAACACGATCTGCAGGCCGTCGGCGCCGTTGCCTAGGTCTTCGAGCGCCGTCTCGTTGGCCGCCCCGGCGTCGGGGTGGTCGAGCCGCGCCAGCGCCTTCCAGGCGCCGGAAGCGGCGCGCAACGCGCGCGGTCCGGTCGCGGCGACGTGGATCGGCCCGAGCGCGATGCCGTCACTGGTCTTGGAAACGAGCTTGTCGACCGGGGCGCCCTTGAGCGCGGCGGCGGCGGCCTTACGCCAGTCGTCTTCGGAATAGGCGGGAAACACGCTCGCGGCCGCGCTCATGGTCGAGTTCCTCGAAAGTAACGTCAGACGAATTGGGAGAGACCCGGAATAGCCGCTGAGATTTCCCCCATCACATCGTCGCCCGCGGCCTGGCGCGCATATTCGAATATCGTCTTTCCCAGCGCATGGATTTGATCCATGCCAAGCCCGAGCCTCATTAGATTGGCGCCGAGCTCGGCCAGGCCGCCGCCGCCCATCGACCCGGCGCCCGTGCCCATCAGGCTCTTGACCAGAGGGCTCATGCCCTCGCCGCCGATGCTGCTGGAGGATGCGACGATGGTCCTGAACGCCGGCGCGCTGTTCATCAGCGTTTCGATGGCGTCCTCCGGTCCTTCGCGCCGCAGGAAATCGAGCATGAGCGCGACGGCCTGGCGCGCTGTCTCAGGCGTGGTCCCTGCGACGGCAGCGACCCGCGCGATCAGATTTTCCATGTTCCTGCTCCTATCCTCGCGCCCGCGAAGCTCGGCGCCACGCCCGCATTTCGACTTACGACGCGACAAAATCAAGCCGAGCCGTGGCTATAGAAGCAGCTGATGCGGGCGAAAATCAGCAAAACGGATGAATCTTGGGTCCGCGGCCGTTGCGGCGAGCCGCCGTCGAGAGAATTTTGCAAGGCGCGATGCGGACGCGGGCCCAAGGGTTGGGACGTCGCGGCTCGAGGGCCGGCCGAACTCGGCCCGAATGTTGCCAAATCGTGAATAATTCGATGTTTTGTAATGCGTCGGGCGCAAGGCTGGTCTACGCGCCTGCGCCTTCTCATTCTGGCTTACGACCCCTATGTTGCGCCGCAGCAACAAGGGCGAGGTCCCGAGCCTCAGGGGTGGGAGCCTCCTCTCGAGCTGAAAGGAGAAAGCCGTGACCCGGTTCAAAACCATTGCCGAGAAGCTCGCCGCCTGGCGCCGCTATCGCGACGCGGTGCGTGAACTGTCGGCGCTGACCGACCGCGAACTGACGGACATCGGCGTCCGCCGCGGCGACATTCCGTTCATCGCCGCCCGCGCCGCGCGGAACGAATGATCGGCCGCCGCGAACGACTGGGCGGCGCGACGCACGCCGGGGGTCTTTCCCAGCGGGCGTTTCTCTCTGGCTTGACGCGCGGGGGCGGCGTTGTGAGATAAGGGGGATGCGACCCGTTCATGTCATCGGCGGCGGCCTCGCCGGCTCGGAGGCGGCCTGGCAGATTTCCCGCGCCGGCGTTCCCGTCGTCCTCCACGAAATGCGCCCCCGGCGCAGCACCGAGGCGCATCGCACCGATCGGCTCGCCGAGCTGGTGTGCTCCAATTCGTTCCGCTCCGACGACGCCACGGCGAACGCGGTCGGCGTGATCCACCGCGAGATGCGGCGCCTCGGCTCGCTCATCCTGCGCGCGGCGGATCAGCATCAGGTGCCCGCGGGCGGCGCGCTCGCCGTCGACCGCGACGGCTTCTCTGCCGCGGTCGAGGCCGCGATCCTCGCCGAGCCGTCGATCCGCGTCGAGCGCGAGGAGATCGCCGGCCTGCCGCCCGCCGACTGGGACAGCGTCGTCATCGCCACCGGACCGCTCACTTCGCCGGCGCTCGCGGACGCCATTCGGGGCCGCACCGGCGAATCGTCGCTCGCTTTCTTCGACGCCATCGCGCCGATCGTGCATCTCGATTCGATCGATTTCGACATCGTCTGGCGGCAGTCGCGCTACGACAAGGCCGGGCCGGGCGGCACGGGCGCCGATTACGTCAACTGCCCGATGAGCCGCGACGAGTACGACGCCTTCGTCGATGCGCTGCTGGCGGCGGAGAAGATGGAATTTCGCGAGTTCGAAGGCACGCCCTATTTCGACGGCTGCCTGCCCATCGAAGTGATGGCGGCGCGGGGGCGCGAGACGCTGCGCCATGGGCCGATGAAGCCGTTTGGCCTCACCAACGCGCACAACCCCAAAGTGAAGCCCTACGCCATCGTGCAATTGCGACAGGACAACGCGCTCGGCACGCTGTTCAACATGGTGGGATTCCAGACCAAGCTCAAATACGGCGAACAGGGCCGGATATTGCGCATGATCCCCGGGCTCGAGCGCGCGGAATTCGCCCGGCTCGGCGGCCTGCATCGCAATACCTATCTCAATTCGCCGCGCCTGCTCGATTCCCGGTTGCGCTCGAAGGCCGAACCGCGGCTGCGCTTCGCCGGCCAGATCACCGGCTGCGAGGGCTATGTCGAAAGCGCCGCAGTCGGGCTGATCGCCGGCCGGTTCGCCGCCGCCGGGCGGCTCGGGCGCGAGCTTTCCTCGCCGCCCGCGACGACCGCGATCGGCGCGCTGATCAACCACATCACCGGCGGCCATATCGAGACCATCGACGCCGGCCCGCCGTCGTTCCAGCCGATGAACGTCAACTTCGGCCTGTTCCCGCCGATCGAAGCGCCGCGCCTCGACGAGACGGGAAAGCGGCTCGACGGGCCGGAGCGTGGCGCGGCGCGCAAGCGGCTCATATCGGCGCGGGCGGAGCGCGACCTCGAGGCTTGGATGGCGGAGGCCGAGGCCGCGCCGCAGCGTTGATTTTCGAAACAGAGAGAGGCGCAGATGAGGAACGAATCGAGCGATGCGCGCTTTGAAGGTCGCTGGCTTTGCGCTACCCCGTAGCGCCAAAGGCGAGGACCCTCATGAGTATCGCTGTCTTCCTCCACATGCTCGCGGCGTTCGTCTGGCTGGGCTCAGTGCTCACCGAATGGGTGTTCGAGCGCGCGGGCGATGGGTCGGATGCGGACCGGCTCTACATTTCCCGCGCCCACTGGCGCATCGATCTCTTCGTCGAAACACCGGCCTTCGCGCTCGTGCTGCTCACCGGCCTCTATCTGTTCGGCGGGGCGCCGCCGACGGCTCTGGTCGGCGGCATGGTCGGCGCCGGCCTCGTCGCCGTTGGCTTCAACATCTACCGCTCGTATCTGGTTTACATCCGGCTGAAGGCCGCGGAAGCTGGCGATTTCGAGCGCTGGCTCGCGATCGACCACCAGCACAACATTCTTGGCGCCGTGGTGCTGATCGCGATGCTCATTGCACTGGCGATCGGCGCGTCGCTGTTCACGGCGAGTTGATTCGTCGGCGAGGCTCGCGGGTCAGCGCCACCGTCGCCCGCCGCCGCCGAGAAGACGCAGCACGATCAACAACACGACCGCCCCCACGGTCGCGTTGATGATCGCGTTGATCATTCCGGCGCCGAGATGGATGTGGAGCGTTGGCAGCAGCCAGGAGCCGACGAACGCGCCGATGACGCCGACCACGAGATCGCCGATCAGGCCGAACCCGTATCCGCGAACCAGTTTACCTGCGAGCCATCCGGCTATCACGCCGACGATGGCGATGACGATCAGGCTCGAGTGCGCAACGTACATCTCGTGACCTCTCCGGGCTCGACCCCCGATCCTTCCGCCGCGGCGTTCGTCCATGCCAAATCTAGTCGATGACGTCGGCAGAGACAACCCGCGGCCACGGGCCATTTCAACGCTCGCGCCGCCCCGGACCGGGCGTGAACATCGCGACGTTGCCGATGAGAATGAGCGGCGCGCCGATGAGCGCCCAGCGGCTGAAAGCGTAGCCCTCGAGCGCGGACGACAAAGCCAGCGCGATGACCGGCGACAGCGCCGTCGTATAGGCCGCGCGCTCCGGACCGATGCGCTCGACCAGCGCGAGATAGGCGAGGAAGCCGGCGACCGAGCCGACACTCGAGAGATAGAGGAGGCCGCCGAGATAGGCTGCGCTCCATGTCGGCGTGAACGGCAGGCCGCGCGCCGCAACGAGAATCGCAAGATAGAGCGTTCCCCAGGTCATCGCGCGAGCGATCGCGTTGGGCAGGTCGCCCGCCGCGCGCGTCGCCGGCGCCGAGGCGAGATTGCCGAGCGAGAAGCAGTAGGTCCCCGCGAGCGCGAGCCCGACGCCCCAGGGCGCGCCGCTGCGCGCCGTCGAAGCTGCGAGTTGATCTGCGAACAGGCCGGCGACGCCCAGCGCGCCGAGCGCCGCGCCCGCGACGACCCGGGGGCTTGGCGTGACGCCGCGCCAAATCCACTGATTGACGACATTGAACCCCGAGGCGACAGAGAACACGACCGCCACGACGCCGCTCGGCGCAAAACGCTCGGCATTGTAAAAGCAGAGGAAATTCGCGCTGAACAGCAGCAGGCCCAGCGCCGCGAACCAGCGGTGGGCGCCGAGCGTCGCGCGTCTCAGCTTGCGCGTCGCCGCGAGGCCGAGCCACATCATCGCCGCGGCGATGAGGAAGCGCCAGAAGATCGACGTCTCCGCCGGCGTCGGGCCGAGCTCGAGCTTTATCCCGTACCAGGTGAGGCCCCAGGCGACGACCACGAAGGCGAACAGCAGCGCGTTCATGAACGGTCCCGAGCGAACTCCTCGCCGCCTCATGCCACATCGCGCGCGCCCTGTCTCCCGCCGCACCGCAGGATTATCGAAGTCTTGGCGGGAACGTCTTCACCGCCGCGCCAGCGCTCTCCCCGTCAGCGCGACCGCGCAGGCGAGCGCGGCGAGCAGCGCGATCCCGTTGCGCAATCCCGCTACTTCGGCGACCGCGCCGATCGCGACCGGGCCGGCGACCAGGCCGGCATAGCCGGCGGTCGCCGCAATCGCCACGCCCGTCGCCGGCGAGACGCCGAGACCGCTCGCGGCGCTGAACAGCGCCGGCACGACATTGGAGAGGCCGATCCCGACCAGGGCGAAGCCAAGCGACGCGGGCGCCAGCGCAGGCGCGGCATAGGCGAGCGCCAGCCCGGCCGCGGCCAACGCGCCGCCTGCGCCCACGACGCGCGCGCGTCCAAAAACGCGCACGGCGAAATCGCCGGCGGAACGGCCGAAGAACATCGCCGCGGAAAAGGCGGCGTAGCCAGCGGGCGCAAGCGTCGGCGGCGCCGCGGCGACGGCGGCGAGATAGACGGCGCTCCAATCGGCCATTGCGCCCTCACAGAGGAAGCACAGGAAGGCGCCGGCAGCTATCGCCAGCGCGCCCCGCGGCAGGACGAAACCGTCCGTTACGGGCGCTGTCGGCGCGATCGGCGCGCCGCGCAGCGCGCCGGCGGAGGCGAGCGTCAGCGCCCCAGCGAGCGCCGCGCCGCTCATCAGGATCGGCCTCGCGCCGCCGGCGCCGACCAGCGTCCCGAGCGCCGCGCCGAGAAGGCCGCCGGCGCTGAAGGCGGCGTGGAACGAGGACATGATCGCCGCGCCCCAGCGCCGCTCGACGCCGCTCGCGTGCGCGTTCATCGCGACGTCCATTACGCCGTTGGCGGCGCCGATGACGAACGCGGCGCCCGCGAGCGCTGGCAAATTGCCGGCGAGCGTCGGCAACAGCAGCGAGGCGGCGAAGGCATAGGCCGAAAACAGCGTCACGCGCCCGGACCCCCAATGCGCGGCCAATCTTGGCGCGGCGAGCATCGCCAGCACGGCGCCGACGGCGAAGGCGAACAACGGAAGGCTGAGCGCGCCGGCCGACAGGGCCAGCGCACTTTTCAGCGAAGGCAGTGAGGCCGCCCAGGCGCCGATGCCGAGCCCGTTGGCGAGAAAGGCGCCCTTGGTCGACAGCCGTTCTGGCCAGGCGTGGGCGACGGTCGCCGCTTCGGTCATGACCCGCGTTCCTCGATAGCGGGCGCTGTCAAAAGCTCCACTCGCGTGCGTAAATGGGCGAGCGCGTCGCGGGGCGCGTCGGCCTCGACGACGAGCCGCCACAGCGCGGCCACGGGAATAACGGCGAACGGCGCCGACGTTGCGAGCTTATCCTTGGTCGCAGCGACGACGACCCGCCGGGCGCGCTCGGCCACGCGTCGTTTGAACTCCGCCTCCTCGGCGCCGAACGCCGCGACCCCGGCTTCGGCGTCGACCGCGCAGGCGCCGAGAAAGGCGAGGTCCGGCCGGATGTCTCGGATTTGCGCCAGCGCCCGCGCGCCGAGCGCCGCGCTGGCGCGCATATCGACGCGGCCGCCGATCGTGAGCAGCTCGATCGCCGGCCGCCCGACGAGTTCGGCAGCGATGGCCGGCGCGTTGGTGACGACGGTGACCTCGAGACCCGGAGGGAGCGCGCGGGCAATGGCGAGATTGGTGGAGCCGGCGTCGATGAACAGCGTCTCGCCCGGCCGGGCGAGGCGGACGGCGGCCCGCGCCAGCGCCGCCTTGCGCACCGGCGCTTCCGCCTCGCGCTCGGCGAGCGTCCCGGAGGCCGGCGACAAGGGCAGCGCGCCGCCGTAGACGCGCTTGCATAGCCCGGCCGCCGCGAGCTCGCGTAAGTCCCGGCGGATCGTGTCCTCGGAGGTTTTGAATTCCCGCGCCAGAACGCTGGCGATCACTCTTCCGCGCCGCGCCAGTTGGTCGAGAATGATTTTGTGCCGTTCGCCGGGGAGGGAGAGGTCAAACATGGTTGTTCGTGCATGAGCCGACGCAACCATGCATGAACGTGCAAAAACATGCAAGCCTAAGTTCAGTCCGCCGCGAACCGGTCGGTCGCACGGATCAGCTGATCGAGAATGCCGGGCTCGGAGTAGGCATGGCCGGCGCCTTCGACGAGATGGAAATCGGCCTCCGGCCACGCCTCGTGTAAGCCCCAAGCATAGCGCGCCGGGCACGGCATGTCGTAGCGGCCGTGCACGATCGTCCCAGGAATGCCGCGCAGCCGGTCAGCGTCCCTGAGCAACTGACCCTCCTCGAGCCAGCAGCGATGGGTGAAATAGTGGTTCTCGATGCGCGCGAAGGCGATCGCGAAATGATCGTCGCCGTGCACGGCGGCGATTCCCGGCTGCGGCAGCAGCGTGATGGTCTCGCCCTCCCACAGGCTCCAGGCCTTGGCGGCCGCGATCTGCACTGCGGGGTCGTCGTGAGTGAGGCGGCGGCGATAGGCGGCGATCATGTCGCCGCGCTCCCCGGGCGGGATCGGCGCCTGAAAACGCTCCCACTTGTCCGGGAATATTTCGGAAACGCCGAACCGATAGTACCAGTCGAGCTCGGCCTTGGTGACAGTATATACGCCCCGCACGACGAGCGCGCTGACCCGCTCAGGGTGGGTCTCGGCATAGCAAAGCGCCAGCGTCGAGCCCCAGGAGCCGCCGAAAACTAACCATTTGTCGACATGGGCCGCGACCCGCAGCCGCTCGATATCGGCAACCAGGCGCCACGTCGTGTTCGCCTCCAGCGACGCGTACGGCGTCGAGCGTCCACAGCCGCGCTGATCGAACAGCGTGACGTCATAGCGCTCGGGATCGAACAGTCGCCGATGATCCGGCGCGGCGCCGCCGCCCGGTCCGCCATGCAGAAACACCGCGGGCCTGCCCCCGCGACGGCCGCAGCGCTCGAAATAGATCGAGTGCCCGTCGCCGACGTCGAGAAAGCCGGTCTCGTAAGGTTCGAGGGAAGGGTAGAGGGTTTTGGTCATGCGCGAGTCCGGTAGTTTGCCAGCCGAGCCGGCGATTGCGACCGCGGGCGGGGACGACCCTCGGCCGCGCGCCAGCTCGAAGCCAGTTATTGTAGCGGGCCGCGATGAGGCCGGCCACGGCGGCCGGCGCCCCGAGCCGGAAAACTCAGGCGGCGGGCGCCGCCGCCCCCGTCCTGACGAGCTTGTAGTTGATCGCGTCGACCAGCGCCTGGAACGAGGCGTCGATGATGTTGCCGGACACGCCGACCGTCGACCAGCGCGCCCCGGCGCCGTCGCCGAATTCGATCAGGACGCGGGTCACCGCGTCGGTGCCGCCCTGGAACACGCGCACGCGATAATCGAGCAGCTCGAGGTCCTGGATCAGCTTCTGGTAGACGCCGAGGTCCTTGCGCAGCGCGAGGTCGAGAGCGTTGACCGGGCCGTTGCCCTCGGCGGCCGAGATCAGCGTCTCATCGCCGATGCGGATCTTCACCACCGCCTGCGAGGCCGAATACAGCGCGCCCGCCGAGTTGAACTTGCGTTCGACGCTGACGTTGAAGCTCTCGACGTCGAAGAATTCCGGCACGCCGCCGAGCAGGCGCCGCGCTAGCAGCTCGAACGAGGCGTCGGCGGCCTCGTAGGCGTAACCCTGGGCCTCGCGCGACTTCACCTCGTCGAGGATGCGCTGCAGCCGCGGATCGTCGGCGGCGACATCGACCGCCATGCGTTGCAATTGCGCGACGAGGTTGGCGCGGCCGGCCTGATCGGAGACCAGGATCGCGCGCTTGTTGCCGACGCTCTCGGGCGGCACGTGCTCGTAAGTGCGCGGATCTTTGGCGAGCGCGGAAGCGTGGATGCCCGCCTTGGTGGCGAAGGCGGAAGCGCCGACATAGGGCTGATGGCGGTTGGGGGCGCGGTTGATGAGCTCGTCGAGGGTGCGCGACACTTTTGCGAGCGAGCGCAGCGCGTCGCGGCTGATGCCGATGTCGAATTTTTCGGCATAGGCGTTCTTCAGCGCCAGCGTCGGGATCAGCGAGACGAGATTGGCGTTGCCGCAACGTTCCCCCAGTCCGTTGAGCGTGCCCTGCACCTGGCGCGCTCCGGCGTGGATTGCCGCCAGCGAATTGGCGACCGCGTTTTCGGTGTCGTTGTGGGCGTGGATGGCGACATGATCTCCCGGGATCTGCTCGACGACGTCGCCGACGATGCGCTCGACTTCGTCGGGCAGCGTGCCGCCATTGGTGTCGCAGAGCACCACCCAGCGCGAGCCGGCCTCGAACGCGGCGTGGGCGCAGGCGAGCGCTTAAGACGGGTTGGCCTTGTAGCCGTCGAAGAAATGCTCGCAGTCGACCATCGCCTCGCGGCCCGCCGCGACGGCCGCCTTGACGCTGTCGGCGATCGCTTCGAGGTTCTCCTCGAGCGTGCAGCCGAGCGCCACATGGACATGATAG
>JBKQKS010000200.1:0-28428 GCA_052147395.1 Roseiarcus sp. | reverse complement strand
CACAGCGTCGACATCGCGCCTTCGTAGTCGCGCGGCGTGAAGCCGAGGTCGTTGGCCTGCAGCCCGGGATGATGAAATTTCGGCTTGGCGAGATAGCTCACAACGCGGCCTCCAACTCGTGATACTCGGCGGGATGGCCGAGGCGGTTCAGGACCGCCGCAGCGATGTAGCGCGCAGAGATCGGCATGCCGCCGTAATGACGCAGCGGTCGCATACGCTTCGGGTCGATGTCGAGATCGAGCGCGATCAGCGAGCGCATCTGCGCGTCGCGGTTCTGCTCGACGATGAAGACGAGCTCGTGCCGCTCGATGAAATCGCGCACTTCGGGCGCGAAGGGGAAGGCGCGGATGCGCAGGGCGTCGACGAAGACGCCCTTGGCGGCGAGCAGATCGAGCGCTTCGTCCATCGCCGGCGAGGTCGAGCCGTAACAGAGAACGCCGATGTCGGTTCGCCACGCCGCGCGTCTGATCACCGGCTTCGGCAGCATCGCGCGCGCGGTCTCGAACTTGTGCAACAGCCGCTCCATGTTGTCGACGTAGGGCGCGGCCTCCTCGGTGTAGACCGCGAATCGGTCTCGGCTGGTGCCCCGCGTGAAATAGGCGCCGCGGGTCGGGTGCTCGCCGGGCAGCGTGCGCCACGGAATGCCGTCGCCGTCGATGTCGTTGTAGCGGCCGAAATTCGCCGCCTTGTCGAGATCTTGGGCGCTCATCACCTTGCCGCGGTCGTAGCGCCGCGCGTCGTCCCACCGGAATGGCGCCGTCAGTTGCGAATTCATGCCGATGTCGAGATCGAGCATGACGAAGATCGGCGTCTGCAGCCGCTCGGCGTAATCGAACGCGTCCGCCGCCATTTCGAACACTTCGCCGGGCCCATCGGGCAGCAGCAGCACGTGCTTGGTGTCGCCGTGGCTGGCCAAGGCGGCGAGCAGCAGGTCCGACTGCTGGGTGCGCGTCGGCATGCCGGTCGACGGGCCGCCGCGCTGCACGTCGAACACGACCACCGGAACCTCGGCGAAATAGGCGAGCCCGAAGAATTCCTGCATCAACGAAATGCCGGGCCCCGAGGTCGCGGTGAAGGCGCGCGCGCCCATCCAGCCGGCGCCCACCACCATCCCGATCGCCGCGATCTCGTCTTCCGCCTGGATGAAGGCGAAGTTCTTTTTCCCGGATTCCGGATCGATGCGGAAGCGCTTGGCGAGCCGTTCGAACGATTCGGCGACCGAGGTCGAGGGCGTGATCGGATACCAGGCGCACACCGTCGCGCCGCCATAGACCGCGCCGAGGCCGGCGGCGTAATTGCCCTCGACCAGAATGCGGTCGCCGACCGCATCGGCCGCTTTCACTCTCAAGCCCAGCGGACAATCGAATTGCGCCCTCGCACGCGCATAGCCGAGATCGAGGGCGATGAGATTGGCTTCGATGAGCTTGTCCTTGCCTCTGAAGCGCTCCTTCAGTAGCGTCTCGATGACGCCGCGGTCGATGTCGACGAGCGCCGCGAGCGCGCCGATATAGACGATATTCCTGTAAAGCTGACGCTGGCGCGCGTCCGAATATTGCTCATTGCAGATCTGCGTCAGCGGCATGCCGATGACGACGATGTCGTCGCGCACCAGCGCCCCCGGCATGGGCCGCGTCGAATCGTAGAACAGGTAGCCGCCGGGCTCGATCGCGGCGGCATCCTGCGCGAAAGTCTGCGGATTCATCGCCACCATCATGTCCGCGCCGCCGCGCGCGCCGAGATAGCCCGTCTCGCTCACTCTGACTTCGTACCAGGTCGGCAGGCCCTGAATGTTGGAGGGGAAGATGTTGCGCGGCGCGATCGGCACCCCCATGCGCAGAATCGCTCTCGCGAACAACAGGTTGGCGCTCGCCGAGCCCGAACCGTTGATGTTGGCGAACCGGATGACGAAGTCGTTCACCGCTTGGATTGGCATGAGGAACCGGCCTGCGCGAGATCGAGAATGAATTTCTGCATGTCCCACGCGCCGGTCGGACAACGTTCGGCGCACAGGCCGCAGTGCAGACAGAGGTCTTCGTCCTTGACCATCACGCGCTGCGTCTTCACCGGCTCCGAGACGTAGATCGCCTGCTCGAGATTGCGCGCCGGCGCGTTGAGCTGCTCGCGCATCGCCCGTTCGTCGCGTGCATTGGGCACGAACGAGATGCAGCTGATCGGGCAGATGTCGACGCAGGCGTCGCATTCGATGCAGGAGGGCGCCGAGAACACCGTCTGCACGTCGCAATTGAGGCAGCGGCGCGCCTCGTTGAGCGCCTCCTCGAGGCTGAAGCCGAGCTCGACCTCGGTGTGTAGGTTCTTCAGCGCTTTCGAGACCTCCACCTGCGGCACCTTGTAGCGCCGGTCGAGCGTGATCGCATTGTCGTAGGACCAGTCGTGGATGCCCATCTTCTGGCTGATCAGCGTCGCCAGCGGCGGCGGACGTTTGTGCGGGTCCTCGCCGCGGCAATGGAGATCGATCGACACCGCGGCGTCATGGCCGTGCGCCACCGCGGTGATGATGTTCTTCGGCCCGAACGCCGCGTCGCCGCCGACGTAGACTTTTGGATGCGAAGTGCCGAAGGTGACGGGGTCGACCTTGGGAAGGCCGTTGCGGCCGAATTCCACGCCGCTGCCGGCCTCGATCCAAGGGAAAGTGTTCTCCTGGCCGACCGCAACCAGCACGTCGTCGCAGGGGATCGTGACGTCGGGCTCGCCGGTCGGCGCGAGCGAGCGCTTGCCGCGCGCGTCGTAGCTCGCCGCGACCTTTTCGAACACCATGCCGGTGAGCTTTCCGCCCTCGTTGAGGAACGCCTTAGGCACGAGGAAGTTGAGGATCTCGACGCCCTCGTGCAGCGCGTCCTCCTTCTCCCAGGGCGAGGCCTTCATTTCGGCGAAGCCGGAGCGCACCGCGACCTTGACGGACTCGCCGCCGAGCCGGCGCGCCGTGCGGCAGCAGTCCATCGCCGTATTGCCGCCGCCGAGCACGACGACGCGGCGGCCGATCGTGCCGAAATGACCGAACGAAACGCCCGAGAGCCAATCGATGCCGAGGAAGATGTGGCCCGGCGCCTCGTGGCGCCCGGGAATTTCGAGGTCGCGTGCGCGCGGCGCGCCGCAGCCGATGAACACCGCATCCCAACCCTCGGCGATGAGCCCCTTCAGGCTGTCGATGCGCCGGTTGGCGATGAATTTTGCGCCGAGCGACAGCGCATAGCCGACCTCCTCGTCGATCACCTCGTCGGGCAGGCGGAATTTCGGGATCTGGGTGCGCACCATGCCGCCGGCCTTGGAATCGCCGTCGAACACCGTGACGTCATAACCGGCGGCGGCGAGGTCGCGCGCGACGGTGAGAGAAGCCGGCCCGGCGCCGACGCAGGCCACGCGTTTGCCGTTCAGAGTCTCGGGCGGACGCGGCAGCAGGGCCTCGATGGACCCCTTGTGATCGGCGGCGACGCGCTTCAGCCGGCAGATCGCGACCGGCTGCGCCTCGACCCGGCCGCGGCGGCAGGCAGGCTCGCAGGGGCGGTCGCAGGTGCGGCCGAGAATGCCGGGAAAGACGTTGGAGTTCCAGTTGATGAGATACGACCCGGCATAGTCGCCCGCGGCGATGCGCCGGATGTACTCGGGCGCTGGCGTGTGTGCGGGACAGCCCCACTGACAATCCACGACCTTGTGAAAATAGTCGGGACTCACGACGTCAGTCGGTTCCACGGCAGCCTTCCCCGCGCCCACCCATACGCCTAACTCAGCCAGGCGACCAATTTCACAATTTCCCGTCAACAATGCGGAATATTGCCATTGGTGGCGGATTTGACTCCTGATCTATGGCCAAGTCAAGGCGGTCACGGTCGAAACCCGCCGTCCGCGGGCGCGCCCCCGAGCTCCAGCTCGAGACCCTCCTCGACGATGCGTACGAAGGGCGTATCGGCGCGGATTTCGTCGGCGCGGGGCTGCGCCAGAATCTCGTCCATCACATCGGGATCGACCGGGCGCGCCGGGCGGCCGAAGCGACCAAGAACGTAGCGGATCACCTGGTCGGGAACCTGGGCGTAGCGCTCCTTGCCGATCACGTTGAACTTCGCCTGGGTGCAGACAATCTCTCGGGAACGGGGTCACTATGATCGGCTCACCGAGCTCGGCGGGCGCGCGGTCGACCTCCTCCATCACCTTCGGAAACAGATGGCTCGTTTCTCGTCGCGCGCGCCGCGGCGCCGCGCATGCAGCCCGGAGGGCGAATTGTCAACGTCGCCTCGGTGCTCGTCCTTTCCGGCGGCCTCTATCCCAGCGTCGCCTATCAGGCCTCCAAGGGCGCCGTGATCAATCTCACGCTCACGCGCCCGCTGGCCGTCGAGTGGGCGCCGCTGGGCTCGAGCGTCAATGCGGCCGCGCCCGGCTGGATCGACACCCCTTTCATCGCCAACGCCTTGGCCAATCCCGAGGTGAGAGACGGAATCGACCGCGCAACGCCGCTCGGACGCTTCGGCAGCGCCGCCGAGGCCGCGAGCGCGATCCTGTTTCTCGCGACCCGCGACTCGTCCTTCGTCACCGGCCATGCGCTGGCGGTCGACGGCGGCTTTCTCGGCTGGTGATCAGTTCGAGGTCTGCACCGTGCCGTCCTGCGCCGCCTGGGCGACGGCGGTCGGCAGGTGCTGCGCGAGCGCATTGAGCGCGGCGTCGGGATCGACGCCGAAATGCTTGGCGAGCTGCTGGACCTGCTCTGAGCCGAGCACCGACTTCAGCATGTCCGGGGTCAGCGTCGGCGCCGGACCGCCCGACGCCCAGGCCTGCACCTGCTGGCCGAGCCCGGCCTGCTGCAGCTGGTTCACGACGCCTTGCAGGTCGCCGAGGTTGGTCGCGGCGAGCGCGGTCGGCAGCAGGCTGAGGAGCTCTGGCCCGGCGATCTTGCTGACGACGCTCTCGAGTTCCCCGGCCAGGCTATCGAAAAGTCCCATGACTCCATCCCTCCCCGTCGCGTGCTGAGGCGCACGGACGGCGCGGCGGAACTTGCCCCCGAAAGCGTTCACAAGCAAGCTCTCTCGCCGAGCCGTTTCCAGTAGATGCGCGTGCCGGTCAGTCCGCCATGGGGTTTTAGCGCGTAAGCGGGAATCTCGCCGGCGAACCGGTATCCGTTCTTTTCGTAGAACGCCGAAGCCCCGTTCTGGGTCGCGGTGTCGAGGTTCAACAGGGTTCGACCGAGTTCGCGCGCCCGCCGTTCGGCCTCGGCGAGCAGCCGGCTGCCGATCCCCCTGCCCCGCGCCTCGAGCTTCGTCATCATCTTGGCGATCTCGGCGCGATGCGGCTGGTTCGGCGGCAGGTCGAGGATGAGCAGCGCGCTCAGCGCCGCGAGCGTCGGCTCATCGGCGTCGAGCGAGCGGATCGAGAGTTCCGGCATGGCTCAGCTCCGGGCGAGGACCACGAGATAGGCGGCGGGCGCATCGGTCTCGTTGGCGAAGGTCGTCTCCTCCGGCGCGCCGAAGCCGAGACTGTCGCCGGCCGCGAGCTCGTGGCGTCTCGACGCCGCCTCGACGACGAGCCTCCCTTCGAGCACATGCGCGACCTCACGGATCAACGCGTAGGATTGCGCCGGCATCGTCACCCGCTGCCGCAGCGGCAGGTTTTTGCGCGCGCAGATTATGCCGTGGAGATTGTGCGCGCAAAAACCTGCCGGCGCGGGTAGCCGGTCGCCGGATCGCGCCATTGCGGCTGCTCATGCGCACGGGTGACCGGCGATTGCGAAATTTCGGCGCGCGAGGTTCTGCGCCGAGGCGTTCACGAAAGTACCCATATGTACACTTTCGAGGACGCGCGGCATCTTCGAGGACGCACGGCGTCTGTGCAACCCCCGGCGCCCGGGGCTCACTCGTAGAAGAAATCGTCGTAGTCGACCCGATCGCTTCGGCAAAGCCGATGGCGCGGGTCGGCGACGAGGTAACCGTCGATGACGCGCAGATGTTCCCGGTCGCCGCAAGCGTTGCTCCGTCTCACGGCGATTCTCAGCCAGCGCGACGGGGGCGCGCGCGGCGGGAGGGTGACGACGCAGTTCGTGACGCAGGCGCGACCGCCGGGGGCCGAGCCGGGCGAGCCTCCGGGGCCGGGCGAGCCGTTGGGGCCGCCCGTACCATGGCCCGCCATCGCGGGGCTGGAACCGGCGAAGGCCAGCGCGAGACCGAACGCGAGCGCAACGGCGCCGGAAGAATGCGTTAGGGAATTATGGCTATGGATCGTCATGGCCGTCTCCAAACCTCGCCGATGCGGAGACCTCGCCGACAGGTCGCGAGGCCTCGCCTGTCGACGCTCATTGGTCGCGGCGAAGGCGCTCGCGGTTCACTGGAAACGCGCAGTTTATCGCTAATTCGAATTAACTCGGCTGCCGCATGTGAATTAACGCGACGTAAGCAGACACCCGTTAGATTGTTCGCAATCGGCTAATGCCGGCCGCCCAGCTCGAGTAGCGTGATGAGCATGCGCAATCTCCTTCGCCCTCGCTTCTCCCAGGATCGTCGCGGCAACGTCGCCATCCTGTTCGCCCTCTCCCTTCCGGTGGTCGTTCTGGCGATCGCCTTCGCCGTCGATTTCGGCCGCGCCGCGCAATTGAGAACCAAGCTCAATGCGATCGCCGACGCCGCGGCGCTCGCGGCCGTGACGCCGACGATGATGACCCAATCCGACGCCAACGCGATCACCGCAGCCACCAACATGTTCAACGGCCAGGCGGCGGCGGTGACTGGATTGACCAGCGCCGGCGCCGCCGTCACGGTGACCATCAACAACCCCAACGGCAATGTGCTCGATCGCTGGGTCACGGTGTGCTACCAGGCCGCGGAGCAGACTTTGTTCGCCGGCATTCTCGGCGTCTCGTCGCTGCAGATGAGCAATTGCGCGCAGGCCAACGCGGAGGCTCCGCCCAACATCGACTTCTACGTGTTGCTCGACAACTCGCCTTCGATGGCGCTTCCGGCGACCGAGGCGGGCCTGACTTTGATGCAGAGCCTCACCGGCCATGAGGAATCGGGCGGCTGCGCCTTCGCCTGCCATCAGGCCGCGACCAACAACAGCGACACCGCCGGCAATCCCTGCTCCAACGGAACGGCGCCCACGCAGTCGGGCGGGCTCTATTGTTCGTCCCAACAAGGAGCGCAGATCGACAACTTTCAGCTCGCGCGCAACAACAGCATCACGCTGCGGCTCGACGAACTGAACAGCGGCCTGACCACGCTGATGCAGACGGCGCAGACCACGACCGACTCGTCCTCCTATGGGACGCCGCCGGCCTATCGCTTCGCGATCAACGAGATGGACACGTCGTGGCAGATCGGCTTCAACAACATGATGCCGCTCACCAGCAGCTACGTCTCGAACTGGGCCTCCGTCTCCTCCAGTTTCGGCGTGATGGAGATGTACGAAAACAACCTGACATGCGCGAACTCCGCCTGCACGAGCGGCAACAGCAGCGTCGGCGACGTCGCGACCAACTTCGACGACGCGCTGAGCAACGCCAATTCACAGATGCCTGCCCCGGGCAACGGCACCGACCAAGCTGGCGACAAGCCGCAGGAAGTGCTGTTCTGGGTCACCGACGGCGTCGAGGACGAAGAAAGCGGCGGCTCGCGGCTCGTCCAGCAGATCAACGCGGGAACGTCGACCAACTATTGCACGACCATCAAGAATCGCAACATCCGCATCGCCATCCTCTACACCGAATATCTGCCGGTGCCGGTGAACACCTACTACCAGCAGCACGTCGCGCCGATCCAGTCCGACATCGGCCCGGCGCTGCAAGCCTGCGCTTCGCCCGGCCTGTTCTACGACGTCTCGGTCACCGGCGACCTGAGCCAGGCGCTGCAGTCGCTGTTCCAGGCCGTGGTGCAGAGCGCGAACCTCTCGCAGTGAAGCCTTCTCACGCGAGATCGGGCGAGACGATTTCGCCGTGAAGCCCGATAATCCAACGGACGAAACGCCGCTTCCTCGGGAAGCGGCGTTTCGCGCCATCGGGACCGCGGCGCTGTTCGACCGGGTCGCCGCGACGCCAGGATGATCCGTAGATCGCGAGGCCTCCGCGCTGACGGGTGAGGTCGTCAGCTCACCCGGAAGTCCGGGACCCGAGGCCAAGACGAACAACCGGCGCCCTCCGCTCGCCTGCTCCGGCCCGCGCTTCAATCCGCGCCGGTCCGCCGAGCGCGGACTGAAGCGCAACGGAACCGCCGTAAGCGCACTGGCCACGAGCGAGCATGGATCCGTGTTCGTTGTCCCGCGATCGCGTTCGTCACCGGCGACGCGCCTCGGCGACGGAAATCGCCAAGTCGCTCACATGCGTTCTGTTTCATTTAACAACCTATAAGAGGATGTGGCCTAGCCTGCGCGCATGCGTCAGAGCCAGCCCCCGAACTCGAGTCCCGTGATGAGTGCGTCCGCCCCCGATCGCCATGGTTTCATCCGCAACCGTCTAGGCAATGTCACCATCATGTTCGCCCTCTCCATGCCGGTGATCATGGTGGTGATCGGCTTCGCGATCGACTTCGGCCACGCCGCCCAATTGAGAGCCAGGCTCAATGCGATCGCCGACTCCGCTGCGCTCGCGGCCGTGACGCCGACGATGATGGAGCAATCCAACGCCAACGCGATCACCGCAGCCACCGCCATGTTCAACGGCCAGGCGGCGTCCGTAACAGGCCTGACCGCCTCGGGCGCCGCCGTCACGGTGACGATCAACAACCCCAACGGCAACGTGCTCGATCGCTATGTCACGGTCTGCTATCAGGCCACGGACCCGACCATGTTCCTCACCGCTCTCAGCTTTGCCTCGCTGCAGATAAGCAACTGCGCGACGGCCAATGCCGAGGTTCCCCCCAACATCGACTTCTACGTGCTGCTCGACAACTCGCCGTCGATGGCGCTGCCGGCGACTTCTGACGGCCTGACCGAGATGCAGAATCTGACCACGGAGCAGGAAAGCGGCGGCTGCGCGTTCGCCTGCCATGAGGAGCAGACCAACAACGGCGACACCACCGGAAACTCGTGCAATTCTGGCTACACGCTGACCTTTATGGGCGGCACGACCTACTATTGCGCGACCACCAGCAAACTCAGCAGCTGTTCGGACGGTTCGAAGGTGCAGACCTACACTTCGGGGAAGACAACGTATTATTACTGCGATGTCGGCGAGCAGATCGACAATTACCAGCTTGCGCGCAACAACAGCATCGAGTTGCGGCTCGACGAGCTGAACACCGGCCTGACCACGCTGATGCAGACCGCGCAGACGACCACCGATTCGCCCTCCTATACGACGCCGCCGAACTATCGTTTCGCGATCGACGAGATGGACAACGGCTGGGAGGTCGGTTTCACCAACCTGATGGCGCTCACCAGCAGCTACACCTCGGGCTGGGCTACGGCCTCCGCGAACTTCGGCGTGATGGAGATGTACTCCAACAACAACTCCTGCGCCAGCTCCGCGTGCACGAGCGGCAGCTCCTCACCCGGCGACGCCGGGACCAACTTCGACAACGCGCTGAGCAACGCCAATTCGCAGATGCCGGCCCCGGGCAACGGCACCAACCTGACAGGCGACAAGCCGCAGGAAGTGCTGTTCTGGGTCACCGACGGCGTCGAGGACGAGCTCAGCGGCAGCTCACGCCTGATCCAGCAGATCAATGCCGGGACGTCGACCAACTATTGCACGACGATCAAGAACCGCGGCATCCGCATCGCCATCCTCTACACCGAATATCTGCCGGTGCCGGTGAATTCGTTCTACGAAAGCAACGTCGCGCCGATCCAGCCGGACGTCGGCCCGGCGCTGCAGGCCTGCGCCTCGACCGGCCTGTTCTACGACGTAGCGGTCACCGGAGATCTGAGCCAGGCGCTGCAGTCGCTGTTCCAGGCCGTGGTGCAGAGCGCGAACCTCTCGAAGTGACGCCCGTTCGATCGCGCCGCAGCCGCACGGCCTTCCCCGACGGCCCCCGGGACGAACCCTTCGCCTCTCGTCGGCCATTCGCGTCGACAATCCGCATCGCGCCGGCGGGCCGACCTCGGGAGCGAGGGGCTGGCGGCGCGGCCGCACTGAGCGAGCTTGCGTCCTAGCAAGTCAGCCGGGACAAGGGAGGCGAGGCGTCGCGCGGTGCGAAGGGCGGTAACCGGGGCAAATTCCCGGGCGGCGCCGTTCTGTAGCCGAGGGCCCTCATCCTGAGCTTGTCGAAGGACGACCTCGGTCGGCTTGTCGAGCGCCTCATTCTCACACGAGTCTTCCAAGCGGAGGCAGCGAGGTCGTCCTTCGACAAGCTCAGGATGAGGGACCTCGCCTACAACGGCGCCCGGGAATCTGCCCCGGTTACGAACGGGGCGGCCGTGAAGCTGATTTCGCTGCGGCTGAGCGTCACCCGTTGCTTCCTCGTCGCCACGGACGAGGGCTATCTGCTCGTCGGCGCCGGACAAGAAGACGACCGGGATCTGTTTCGCGTCCCGCTCGCCGAGGCGAACGTAACTCTGTCGCAAATCCCCCTGTTGGCGTCGAGGCGTCACGATGACGGCATTTCGTCAACCGGCGGGTCGCCCAGTTGCTCGGGCTGACGCTGAAGCGGGTCGCGATCCTGTTGTCGACCGGCGTCTGGGTCGACGACCGGCGCCACCTGCGTTTCCCGCCCTGCCATGCCGGCCCGTGCGACATTCTCATCGACGCCGACATGGGCGCTGGCGGACATCGGCGCGCCGTGGGACGGCCGCATCCTGCCGACCCCGGGCCACACCCATCGTTTCGATTTCGCTGGTGTTCGCAGACGGCGACGCGCTGGTCGGCGACGCCGTCGCCAACTTGCTGCAATGGGCGGGAACCCGCTATCGCGTCGTCACGCTCTTCGATCTCGACCGATATTACGACAGCTGGCTAAAAGCTGATCGCCGCCGGGGCTACGCGCATCTTCCCCGCACACGAGGCGCGCCGTTTCCGGCGGTCCGCCTGAAAGAGAATCTGCCTGCTCCGTCGTGAGCGCTCACGAGCCCCAGTTGACGTCGATCTGGCTCACCGAACGAAGCGTCATGTAGAGCGAGCCGACGATCGTCACCCCGCCCACCGGGCCCAGTATCGAGCTCATGTTGAGCGGTTTGTAGGTGTACTGCAGTTGCGACAGGATGAGATAGGCGTTGGCGGGCGGAGAGCTGCAGCCGGAGCTGGAGGTGACGGACTCGACGACGTCGAGCGGCAACGTCACCGTCGAATTCTGGGTGAGCGCCGTCCCGCCATTGTAGGGCTCGCTCCATTCGACCGTCCCGGTGGTCGATCCGCAGGTCACCTGGACTTCGGAAACTGTGGCTTGCAGCACGCTCGAATCGTAGGGATAGACGACGAGCGCGGACAGCGACAGATAATAGTCGAGGGTCGACTGGTTGATCGACGCCGTGGAATTGCTGTTGACGTTCGACGAGAGATCCGTCTGGGCCACGAGGTCGGCGACGGTGCGGGTCGCGAGCGTCACCTTGCGCTGGATGCCGAGGCCCTCGCCGCCGAACACGACGAGCGCCAACAGCAGTATGCCGACCGGCATGATGAACGCCGCCTCGATCGCAGCGATGCCGTGGACGTCGGCGAGGAAATCGCGGCCCGCGCCGCGAGCGGCCGCGAGTGCGCGTGAAAGTCTGTCGCGCATGTCAAACCTCGACCTTGAAGATCTGCGTCGACGTCATCAGCAACGTCCCGTTGCCCATGTTCCCCCAGTTGAGGCCGAGGATGCCGCCATAGACGGGCCATTGGTACATGACGCTGAGGAGCATGGTCTCGCCCGACGAGGGCGTCGAATAGGACGTGGGGTTCTTCAACGCGCCGGTCGAATTGAACTGCGGCAGAAGACTGGGGATCGAGGACGCGCTGGCGTCCGTGTTCGTGGGCAGCTGCAGCCCGACGAGCTGCACCATGAGGTTCGAGCAGGTGAACAGCGCCGGCAACTGGCCGCAAACCGCGGCCTGGAACTGCGCCTGGGTCATCGGCGACGTCACGCCGCCGCTAGTCGTGACGGCCTCATTGGTGAGCACGAGGCGGGCCGCCTGCTCGGCGCCCGTCTCCAGGTAGGCCTTGGCGACGAAAATGACCCCGGCCTGCAGGGTCGCCAGGATCATCGCGATGATGACCGGCGCCATGAAGGCGAATTCGACCGCCGCCATGGCGCGAGAGTCGGAAACGAAGCGGCGCGCCTTCCGCCTGAGCCTGTCGAGCGTAACCAACATCGCAACCCCCGCACTCCGGACGAAGGACAACTCCTTCCCTATAGTCCGGCGGGATTACCAAATGGTTGGAACGATCGTA
The DNA here is from genome assembly GCA_052147395.1 of Roseiarcus sp. Lineage (GTDB taxonomy): Bacteria > Pseudomonadota > Alphaproteobacteria > Rhizobiales > Beijerinckiaceae > Roseiarcus. Next base: position 16,136 of record JBKQKS010000200.1, on the reverse strand, counting down.
GACTCTCGCGCTCTAATTCAACTTAAATTCTGCGACTGCCACTGCCCGGAAAGGTCGTGCGCCTCGACGGAGGTCGCGATCGTCTCGGCGGCGCCGCCGTGGGCGGTGCGGAACGGCGACGCGCTGGCGTGATCGAAGCCGACCGCGACGCGGACATAATGATGATCGGCGCAAAGATCACGCGCAGCATCGAACGCTACCCAGCCGAGGCCAGGGGTCAGCGCTTCCGCCCAAGCCGCGAGTCCGGGCTCCTCGACTCCGGGCGCCGCGACGACGTAGCCGCTCACGTAGCGCGCGGGGATCTCCAGGCGCCGCGCCATGGCGATGAAGATATGCGCGATATCTCCGCCGCAGGCCGTCTTCAGCGCGAACGCCTCGGCGGCGTCGCGCGACGGGCCCACCTCGCGATCGCAAGCGATCTCGGCATGGATCGCGCCCATGAGACGGTGCAGGCGGTCGAGCGGATCGGCGGCCCCTGCGATCACGTCGGCGGCGAATTCGCGCATCCCGGCGTTCGTCGGCGCAAGCGGGCTCGCGCGCAGGAACATCTCCGCCGGCAGCGTCTCGACCGATCCGTGCACCACGCCGACGGCGTCGCTGGTCTCGACTTCGCCGGCGGCGGTGACGACGATCCGCTCCACCGGCTTCGACGTGGAGAACGCATGCACGACATTGCCGAGCGAGTCCTCGAAGTGCCGGAGGGCGCCGTCGAGGGAGACGCCGACGCGCCAGCGCAGCACGTACTGCGAGTCGAAGCTGCGCGGCGTGAGCCTGAGGTTCTGCGCCGCCCAGCGCGCCGCCGGCTCGTAGCGAAAAGTGGTCTCGTGAGTGATCCTGATGCGCATGTCGCTCGAAAGTCCCGACGGCGGCGGTTTCACACGAACAGATATTGTTCCGAGATCGTGCTGGCGAGCCGCGCGTTGTCCTCGATGAAGCCGGTTATGAACTCGTGCAGGCCGCTCTGGAAGATTTCGTCCATCGTCGCCCGCTCGAGCCTGGCGTATGTCCCGCGCGCTGCGCGCTGCGCGGCGCCGCTGCGCCCGTCGTCGATGGCCAGCGAGTCGAGCCCGCGATCGATGCTCTCGTAGCAGGAGACCAGCGAGCGCGGCATCGCGCGCTTGAGGATCAGCAGGTCGGCGATCAGCCAGGGCTTCACCCGGTCGCGATAGACCCAGTGATAGGCGGTCGCCGCCGACACCGCGCGCAGGATCGCGACCCACTGGAAATAGTCGAGCGAACCGCCGATGCTCTCCGTCGAGGGCAGCAGCAAATGGTATTTGACGTCGAGCAGCCGCGCCGTATTGTCGGCGCGCTCGATGAACAGGCCCAGCCGATTGAACCAGTAGGCGTCGTTGCGCAACATCGTGCGGTAGCACGAGCCGTCGAAATCGAGCGAGGCCTTCTTCACATAGTCGAGGAAGCGCGTCAGCGCCTCGAGATCGAGGTCGCGGGTGGCGCGGCGCGTCGCCTCGAACCGCCTGAGCTCTAGCCAGGCGTCGTTGATCGCCGTCCAGGTCTCGACGGTGAGCGCGGTGCGCACCGCGCGCCCGTTGGCGCGCGCATATTCGAGGCAGTTGCAGATCGATGACGAATTGTTGCGATCGAAGGCGAGGTACTCGATCGCCCCCGCCTCGTCGACCTCGCCGCGCTCTTCGACGAAAGTCTCGTAGGCGCCGGCAGCGTTGAGCGCGCCCTCCCATTCCGCATGGGGGTCGTCGACGCCCGTGCGCGGCAGATATTCGAGCCTCAGGGTCGCTTCGATGGTGCGGGCGATGAAATCGGCACGCTCCATGTAGCGGGCGAGCCAGAACAGGTTGTCGGCGGTCCGCGCGAGCATCGGTTCAGCCCTCCCCGCTCGCGTCGTCGTCGACGACCCAAGTGTCTTTCGTTCCGCCCCCCTGGCTGGAATTGACGACCAGCGAGCCCTTGGTCAGGGCGACCCGCGTCAGCCCGCCGGGGACGATGCGCACGCCTTTGGTCCCCGAGAGCACGAACGGGCGCAGGTCGACGTGGCGCGGCGACACCCCGGTGTCGAACGAGGTCGGGCAGGTCGACAGCGCGAGCGTCGGCTGGGCGATGTAGTTGGACGGGTCGGCCTTCAGCTTGGCGGCGAACAATTCGCGCTGCGCCTGGGTCGCATGCGGCCCGACCAGCATGCCATAGCCGCCCGATCCGTTGACCTCCTTGACCACCAGCTGATCGAGCCGTTCCAGTACGTATTTCAACGCATCGGCCTCGCGGCAGCGATGGGTCGGCACGTTCGCCAGCAGCGGCTCCTCGGACATGTAGAAGCGTATCAGGTCCGGCACGTAGCTGTAGATCGCCTTGTCGTCGGCGACGCCGGCGCCGACTGCATTGGCGATAGTCACATTGCCCGCGAGATAGGCGCCCATCAGCCCGGCAACGCCCAGCACCGAATCCGGGTTGAACACCAAGGGATCGAGAAATTCGTCGTCGACGCGGCGATAGATGACGTCGACCCGCTTCGGCCCGAGCGTCGTGCGCATGAATACGACGTCGTCGTCGACGAACAGGTCGCGGCCCTCGACCAGCTCGACTCCGAGCTTGTCGGCGAGGAACGAGTGCTCGTAATAAGCGGAATTGAACGGCCCTGGGGTCAGCACCACGATCGTCGACTCCTCGGCATCGGCTCGAGGGGCGACGGAGCGCAGACAGGCGAGCAGCTGGTCGGGATAATCGTCGACCGGCGCCACCTTGTGGCGCGCGAACAGATCCGGCATCAGCCGCATCGTCACTTCCCGGTTCTCCAGCATGTAGGAGACGCCGGAGGGCGTGCGCGCGTTGTCCTCGAGTACGAAGAACTGCTTGTCGTCGACGCGCACGATGTCGATACCGCCGATGTGCACCCAAATGTCGTGCGGCGCGCGATGTCCGATCATTTCCGGGCGGTAGAACGGGTTGCGCAGGATGAGCTCGGAGGGAACGATGTTCTCTTTCAGAATCGCGCGCGGCCCGTAGACATCCTCGAGGAACAGGTTGAGCGCGGTGACGCGCTGTTCGAGGCCGGCCGCGAGCTGGTCCCATTCGGCGCGCGAGATCACGCGCGGCACGATGTCGAACGGGATCAGGCGCTCGGTCGCGTCCTTGTCGCCATAGACCCCGAACGTGATGCCGATGCGGCGAAACATGTATTCGGCCTGGGCGCGGCGCGAGGCGAGCACTTCTGGCGGCGTCTCCGCCAGCCAACGCGCAATCTTGCGATAGACCGGCCGTATCGCCTCCGTCCCAACGCCCATTTCATCGAAGGGGACGACCGCCGCCATTTTCTTCCTCTCGGAACAGCAAACCCGTCTGCGACGAAGCAAGCGTCATGCCGTCGTCTTCGACGGCGCGCGCGGGCGCTCTGCCAGTGCGAGGGTCAGCGCCAGCGCCCCGCTCATCGGCCGCGCTGGCGGAAACGCGGCGAAATCCGCCTCCTGCGACAGCGCCTCATCGAGCCGCTCGCGATATTCGGCGCGCGGAATCTCGACCGCGCCGAGGCTTTCCAGATGCGGCGTGACGAATTGCGCGTCGAGCAGGCGGAAACCGCCGATCCTCAGCCGCGCGACAAGATGCACCAGCGCGACCTTCGACGCATCGCGCTCACAATGAAACATGCTTTCGCCGAAGAAGGCGCCGCCGAGATCTACGCCATATAGTCCGCCGACCAGCTCACCCTGCTGGCGCACCTCGACCGAATGCGCATAGCCGCGATCCTGCAGTTCGCAATAGAGGCGCACGATCTCGGCGTTGATCCAGGTCTTGTCGCGATCGGCGCACGCTGTGATCGTCGCCTCGAAATCGCGGTCGGCGACCACTTCGAAGCGATCCGAGCGCACGGTCTTGGCGAGGCTCTTCGACACGATGAGGCGATCGAGGGGGAATACGCCGCGCTCTTCCGGTTCGACCCAGAAAAGGTGCTGCGCGTCGCGATCCTCGGCCATCGGGAACAGGCCGAGCGAATAGGCGCGCAGCAGCAGATCCCAAGTAATCTCGCTTTGTTTGCGCGGGGCCGTCATGCGGCCCAGCGTTAGCCGGCTTTTCGCGCCCGTCAAGCTCGTGGATCAAGGGAAACGAAAATTACCGCGCCGCGCGTCAACTTCCTCGCCGGCGCCCGAATTCTCGCGGCCAGAATTCCGCCCGCGACCTCGAGACATGGGCCGGCGGCGCCGGACGCCGGACGCGCGGCGCGGCGCTTGCCGGCTCGTCTCCTCCTCCCGCGTAAAAGGTTTGGCTCGGCGGCATGTCGCAGCGGCCGTAATCGTTGGGTCCGGGCTCGCCGGGGCCGAAATAGAGCGCCCAGAGGTAGAGCAAGGCGCTGCCGATGGCGATCCCGACCACGAGCATCGGCGCGATCGGACCGAGCCCGCCGGCGTCGGCGGGAATGCCGTCGAAATATTCGCCGATGCCGAGGACGCCGGCGAGCGGCGCCGTCGTCCACCACCCGCTCATGCCCATGTCGTGGAAACGCTTGGCCGCGAGCGCCTGCTGCACGTAGACGATGACCGCGACGCCCAACGCGAGTCCGCCCCGAACGAGCGACACTTCGTGGAGGCTTTCCGGCAACCGCTCGATCTCCGGCCTCATGGCGCCCAGGAACAGGCTCGCGGCGAACGCCCAGACGAGCGTCGCCGCAATGAACAGGAAGCGGCCTATGCGGCCGCGAAACGAAAACAGCAACCAGAAGCCGTAGCTCAGCATGTCGCAACCCCGTTCGAAGTCGGGCCGGCGGCCGCGCGCCTGCAGCCGATGTTCAGGCGCGCCCGCCGAAGGCCCGCGGCAAAGCGCATGAGACGGCGACAGCCGCCGCGGCGAAAGCCCCGCGGCGAAGGATGCGCCGTCCAACCCGACGTCGGCGCGAAAAATGCAACCTGTAATTGGGCTTCGGCATATAGGCGGCCCTCGAGGGTTATCCTTTCGTCAGTGTACGGCGTCGTCGATACCGTGTGGTTAACGGCGCCGCGCCGGCGCAGACTCACATTACGTCAGTGCCCGCGCGGTAAACAAAACGCCAATATTTAGGGCGTGTTTTTCTGCGCTCGACTCGAGGCCCCGTCCGGCGCGCAGGCGAAGCACGAGAATCTCGGCGCCGCCAGCTCTTGCGCCCCCCGATCCGTGAACCATATCGAATTCATGTTCGATCTCTCCTCCCCTCTCGAAATCGCCGCCGTCCTCGACAACGACGGCCGCTCCGTTGGTCCGGGCGCGGCGCCGTCCGCGGACGAAGGCCAAATGCTCGACGCCTATTCGCGCGCCGTTTCCGAGGTCGTCGAGCGCGTCGGCCCGAGTGTGGTGCGCATCGACGTCACGGGCGCAGGCGGGCGCGGCGGCAGCGGGTCCGGCGTCATCGTTTCTCCCGACGGCCTCGCGCTCACCAATTCCCACGTCGTGCAGGGCGCGAAGCGGGTCGAGGCGATGACGCTCGACGGCCGGCGTTTGATCGCGCGAGTGCTGGGAGACGACCCCGACACCGACCTCGCGCTGCTGCGCATCGACGCCGACGTCGTCCTGCCTTCGGCGAGGCTCGGCAACTCCTCGAAGCTCAAGCGCGGCCAGATCGCGATTGCGATCGGCAACCCGCTCGGCTTCGACGCGACGGTCACGGCCGGCGTCGTTTCTGCGCTCGGCCGCACCCTGCAGTCGCGCTCGGGACGCATGATCGAGGACGTCGTGCAGACCGACGCCGCGCTCAACCCCGGCAATTCCGGCGGCCCGCTGGTCTCTTCGGCAGGCGAGGTGATCGGGGTTAATACCGCCGTGATCATGGGCGCCCAGGGCATCTGCTTCGCCGTCGCCTCGAATACCGCCCATTTCGTGGCCGGCGAGATCGCGCGCCACGGCCGGGTGCGGCGCGCGACTATCGGCGTCGCCGCGGCGACCACGTCCATTGCGCGGCGCATTGCGCTCCGGCACGGGCTCGAGCAGACGACGGGCGCCGGGCTCGTCGAGATCAACCAGAAGGGCCCGGCGGCGCAGGCTGGCCTGCTCACGGGCGACATCGTGATCGCTCTCGATGGCAAGCCGGTCACGGGCGTCGCCGATCTCGTGCGGCTGCTCGACGCCGACAAGATCAACCGCGCGGTGAGCCTCGACTATCTGCGCCGCTCCGAGCGCGGGCGGCTTTGGATCGGGCCGGTGGAGCGGGACGCCAAGGTCGCCGGCTGAGCCTCGCGACCTGACGATTCGCTGCCCCGGACCCCGCCCAAGCGTATGATTCGCTTGTGACATTTTGGACACGCTCGGCGGCTTCAACGGTCGCCCGGGCTGCCATTCATGCGCTGTTCAGCCGTGAGGGAGCGTAGCACGGCCTCGCAAGCGTCGGATCGCCCGTGAGATTCGCCTCGCCTGGACTTCGCGTCATCGCTCGTGCGGCCGAGCGGCGACGGGAGGGCTTCGGTCGAGCGGCGGTGCGGCGCGCCCGACAGTGAACGTTCGAGCCTGTGCCGATGTACGCCAAGACCCTGTTCGAAGCCGCCGTCCCGAGGGGGGCGGATCCCCTGCCGACTTTCGAGCGCGCCGCGGCGCTCCATGGATCGGCCGCCCTGCGGCGCGCAGCGCCCCCTGCCCCGCTGTCGATCCTCGAAGACGCTTCGCCTCCGCGCTGGCGCCATGGCGAGCGCTTCGACGACGTGCTCGCGCAGGCCTGCCGGCGTTTCGCCGACCGCCCGGCGATCGCCGTCGACGGCGCCGGCATCTCGTATCGCGAATTCGACGCCCGCGCGAACCAGATGGCGCGCTTTTTCATTTCGCGCGGCGTTCGCCCCGGCGACCGCGTCGGAGCGCTGCTCGACCGCGGCCTGGAGGCCTATGTCGCGCTCTATGCGCTGCTCAAGGCGGGCGCCGCCTATGTCGCGCTCGACGCCAATCATCCCGCCGACCGCGTCGCTTATATCCTATCCGATTCCGCGGTCTCGCTGGCGCTCGCCCATTCGCGGCTCGCCGACCGCTTCGAGGGCGCCGGCGTCGAGATCGCCATTCTCGACGAAGCGCGCGAACGGATCGCCGAGTGCGACGCTTCGCCGCTCGCCGACGACGAGCGCGGCGACGCGGGCGACGAGCTCGCCTATGTGCTCTACACCTCGGGGACGACCGGCCACCCCAAGGGCGTCGCGATCGAGCACCGCAGCCTCGCCAATTTCGCGCGCGTCGCCGCCGAATCCTATGGCTTCGGGCCGGGCGAGCGCGTCTATCAGGGCATGTCGATCGCCTTCGACTTTTCGATCGAGGAGTTCTGGGTTCCGCTGGTCGCCGGCGCCACGATCGTGCCCAATACCGCCGCCGCGAGTCTGTTCGGCGAGGAGCTCGCCGACTTCCTCGAATCGCGCGAGGTCACGGCGTTCTGCTGCGTGCCGACGCTGCTCGCCTCGATCGAACGCGAGCTGCCGAAGCTCAAAATCCTTCTCATTGGCGGCGAGGCCTGCCCGGCCTCGCTGGTCAAGCGCTGGAGCCGGCCCGGCCGCACGCTGCTCAACAGCTATGGCCCGACCGAGACGACGGTCACCGCGACCCTCGGCCATTTGCGCCCCGACAAGCCCGTCACCATCGGGCGGCCGTTGCCCACCTATTCGATCGTCATTCTCGACCCGGAGCGCGACGCGGCGCTGCCGCAGGGCGAAGCCGGCGAGATCGGCATCGGCGGCGTCGGCGTCGCCCGCGGCTATCTCAATCGGCCCGAACTCACGGCGGCCAAATTCATCGCCGATTTCATCGGCCTGCCGAACAACCCGTCGAGGCGCATCTACCGCACCGGCGATCTCGGCCGGATCGGCCGCAACGGCGAGATCGAATATCTCGGCCGCATCGATACGCAAGTGAAGCTGCGCGGCTACCGCATCGAGCTCACCGAGATCGAGTCGGCGCTGATGGAGACCCCGGAAATCGCGCAATGCGTGGTTTCGACCTTCGAGCCGACGCAAGGGACGCGCGAGCTGGTCGCCTATTATTCGGTCAAGCACGGCGCCTCGGCGCCGGAAGCGCGCATTCTGGTCAGAAGGTTGCGCGCAAAACTGCCGGCCTACATGGTTCCCGCCTATCTCGAGCGTCTGCCGTTCATGCCGATGCTCATCAGCAACAAGCCGGACCGCGCGCGCCTGCCGGCGCCGAAGTCGGCGCGGCTCGCGTTCGCCGCCGACGTCGCGCCGCCGACGACCGCGACCGAAACCCTGCTCTGCAAGGCGTTCTCGGACACGATGGGCCTCGCCGAGGTCTCGGTCGACGGCGACTTCTTCAACGAATACGGCGCGCATTCGCTGCTGATGGCGCGCTTTTGCGCCCGAATTCGCGCCCTTTCGCCCGCAGTCAACGTCGCGATGCGCGACGTCTACGCGAACCCCACCATCCGCCGGCTCGCCCGCGCGCTGGACTCCTTGCCCACGACGCCGGCGCCCGTTGCCGACGCGACGCCGGTTCACCGCCCCAGCCGCGCGGCCTATCTCGCCTGCGGCGCCGCGCAATCTGCCGCCTATGTGCTGCTCGCCGCGGCGGCGCTGGGCTTCGTCCAGCTCAGCCTCGTCTTCACCTACGCCGGCCTCGCATCGCCGCTCGAGCTTTTCGCACGCGCGATCCTTGTCGCTCTCGTCTGGTTCTTCGGCCACAACGCGCTCGCGGTGGCGGCGAAATGGGCGCTGGTCGGCCGCGTCGAGCCGCAGGCGATCGCGCTGTGGAGCGCCGCTTACTTTCGCTACTGGCTCGCCCGCCTCATCGTGCTGAGCGCGCCGGCCAACGCCTTCGTCGGCGCGCCGCTGTTCAACGTTTTTCTCAGGCTGCTCGGCGCCCGCATCGGCCGCAACGCCATCGTCGCCTCGCTGCACGTCCCTCTCGTGTCCGCCGATCTCATCAGCGTCGGCGACAACGCCGTCATCACGCGCACCGCCATGCTCGGCGGCGCCAACGCCTACGGCAACCGCCTGCATCTCGACGCGATCCACATCGGCGCCGGTTCTTACGTCGGCGAGCGCAGTGTCATCGATATCGGCGCTGCGATCGGGGATTTCGGCCAGCTCGGCCACGCTTCCTCGCTGCAGCGCGGCCAGCGCGTGCCGGCCGGCAAGCGCTATCACGGCTCGCCGGCCGAGGAGACGACCACCAACTTCCGCCTCGGCGGCGAAATCGCTGCGAATCCTGTGCGACGCATCCTCTACTCGATCGGGCAGCTCCTCGGGGCGCTCGTGCTCGGCGCCGCGCTCGTAGACGCGCTCGCGACCGCAGCGATCGGCCTTTGGGCGCACTACCTACAGCCGACGGGCGGCTTCGGCGAAGGCGAGGTCTCGCTCGTCGGCGCGACGCTCGCGGCCTCGCTCGCCGCCTATCTCGGCGCGATGGCGCTCGGCCTCGCCATCGTCTACGTCGTGCCGCGCCTCGCCAACCGTTTCTTGGCGCCGGGCCGCCTCTATCCGCTCTATGGCTTCCATTACGCGATGCAGCAGATCGTCGCCGGCGTCAGCAACAATGCCTTCTTCAACCTGCTGTTCGGCGATTCGATCTTCATCGAGCGCTATCTCGGGTTCATCGGCTGGCGGCTCGGCGAGGGCGACATGCCGGGATCGAACTTCGGCGCCGACCAGGCGCACGATAACCCGTTCCTGTGCTCGATCGGCGCAGGCACGGTGGCCTCGGATGGGCTCTTTCTCGGCAACTACCAGATGTCGAGCCGCGCCTTCCGCGTCAGCCCGTGCCGGGTCGGCAAGCACAATTTCTTCGGCACCGACGTCTATGTGCCGCCGGGAGCGCGCGCGGGCGACAACGTGATGTACGCGTCGAAAGCGATGGCGCCGATCGACGGGCCGCTGCGTGAGAATGTCGGGCTGCTCGGCTCGCCGGCGTTCGAGATTCCGCGCGCCTCGGCGCGCGACGCCGAACGGCTCGGCGGGATCAGCGCGGCGGAGCGGTCCCGGCGGCTCGCGCTGAAGACGCGCCACAACGTCGCGACGATGGCGATGTTCCTCGGCGCCCACTGGTTCGTCGAGTTCTTCGCCCTTTATGCGCTCACAACCGCGGCTTACGAGTTCGGCGCGACGAGCTACGCCGGGATGGCCGCGGCGGTCGCCCTCGTGGCGCTCGTCGCCTTGACGACCTATGTGCTCGTCGAACGCGCCTCGATCGGCTTCCGGCGGCTGGCGCCCGGCGTCTTCACCGTCTACGACCCGGCGTTCTGGCGCATCGAGCGGTACTGGAAGCTCTCCGACAACGTGACCACGACGCTGTTCGCTGGCACGCCGATGCGCAACGTCCTGTCGCGCTGGCTCGGCGTCACGGTCGGACGCATGGTGTTCGACGACGGCTGCGTTCAGACCGAGCGATCGCTGATCGAGATTGACGACGAAGCCAATCTCAACGCCGACGCGCTGATCCAGCCGCACTCGCTGGAAGACGGCGTGTTCAAGTCGGATCGCGTGCGCATCGGCGCCGGCTCGGCCATCGCGCCGGGAGCGCTGGTGCATTACGGCGTGACGATGCGCGAGCATACGCGGCTCGACGCCGACTCGTTCCTGATGAAGGGCGAAATCACGCCGCCGCACTCGCACTGGCGCGGCAACCCGGCGAAGCTGGTGCACGTCCCCACGGCGGGCGCGTGACGGCGCAGGATTGCGGCGTCGATCTCGAAGCGCTCGGGACGGCGATTGCGCATTGGGGCGTGAGGGCGGCTGCGAGGCGCATCCAGCCCGGCGACGAGAACGCGATCGACGGACCTGCTCGTCTCGGCGCCGCGGCCGGCGCGCGGCGGCGCGCCAGCGGCGCCGCGCGCATCGTGGCGCGGGCGCTGTTGGACGAGATAGGGGTCGCTGAGGCCCCGTTGCGCCGCCTGCGCTCCGGCGCGCCGCAGTGGCCGCCCGGAATCGTCGGTTCTCTGGCCCACGACGACGCTTACGCTCTCGCCGCCGTGGCGCGGCGCGGCGCGCTCGAAAACCTCGGTGTCGACATCGAGCCCGCCGAGCCGCTCCCCGTGGATGTCATCGATTTCGCGCTTCTCGGCGACGAGCGCCGCCATGCCGCGACCGCCGCCGGGCGGCTGGTGTTCGCCGCCAAGGAGGCCGTCTACAAGGCGATGAACCCGCTCGAAGGCGCGCCGCTCGAGTATTCCGACATCGCAGTCGATCTCGACGCCATGACCGCCGCGCTCGCCGACGGGCGCCGATTGCGCCTGTTCGCTGCAACCCGCCCGCGGCTCGTCGCCGCGGCGCTCTACTTCGGCTGAACGCTCAGCGCCGCTTCGGGCGAACGAGCGGCCCGGGCAGCGCGGCCTCGGCGGCGGCGCGCAATTGTTGTTCGTGGTGATTGACGAAGCGTTGGGCGATGACGGCGCCGATCAGCGCCACGATCAGGGCCGCGATCCCGACCGGCCGGGCATAGGTCTCGAAGGCGAGGCCGGCGAAATAGCCGCCGGCGCCGAAAATGGTCGCCCAGGCGATGCCGCCGAGCGCGTTGAAGGCGAGAAAGCGCGGCCAGGGCAGATGATTGACCCCGGCGAGAAAGGCGGCGAAAGCGCGCAGCACCGCGACGAAGCGGCCGAAGAACACGATCTTGCCGCCGTGCCTGAGAAACAGATACTGCCCGACTTTGAGCCGTCCCTCGTCGATGCGCAGCGCGCGGCCGTATCTGTAGACGAGCGGGAAGCCGAGCTCTCTGCCGACCCAATAGCCGGCGTTGTCGCCGGCGATCGCGGCGGCCGCGGCGCAGGCGATGACGAGATAGATGTTCAGCGTCCCGTGCTCGGCGAAGATCGCCGCCGAAACGAGCGCCGTCTCCCCCGGCAACGGAACGCCCGCGCTCTCCAGCGCGACGAACACGAGCACGGCGAGATAGCCATAATGGGCGACGAATGGCTGAAAGTGTTCGACGAGAGACATGGGCTCGTGGCTTCCTGAACTCGACCGCTAGAGGTAGCCGAGTTTTTCGGGCTTTGGGAGGGGCCGCGGGCGGAAGTTCGCATCGATGGCGCTCCTGCTGAGACCGAACGCATATTCGGCCATATCGCGGCTGTCGCGGAGCACGAAGTCGGGCCCGACCAACGTCGGAACGGTCATGCCCGGGTTGAGTCGGACATAGTCCGGTTGTTGCCGGCTCATGCGGAAATGGATGTCGACGAAGACGGGTTCAAACGCAAGTCCGCATTCGGCCAGCGCCAGCCGGGTGATCATCGAATAATAGGACGAAGGCGCGTGGTAGAGGCGCAGGCGGTCGTTTCCCGGTTGGCTGACATTCGACATGCGGCGCCTCGCTCGACAACAACGCGGACCCTACACACCGCCGCCGCGAAGACCAATGTTCGCGGCGCCGACGAAGCGTGAGCGGCGCCGGCGAGGAGCCTCGGAAGTCTCCCGACTCTCGGCTTCCTGTGCTATGCTGCAATCCGAAGGCTCGAGGCCGTCATTCCCGTCGGGATCGACCATGTATCGCTCGATCGCGAAGCGCAAACAGGACGAGGCCATGCGCCGCGCGGCGGCGCCGTCGGCCCTTCGGTCGCGACTCGAAGCGTTCGCGAGGCAGTGCGGCGGGCGCTACCTCGTTTATGGGTCGCTGGCGCGGGGCGAGGCCAGGTACGACAGCGATATCGACATTCTCGTCGATTTTCCCCCAGCGTTCGAAGCGGAAGCCTGGCGCCGGGCCGAAGACGCGTGCGCGGAGATGAGGATCGACGCCGACATCAAGCCGTTGGCGTGGTGCAGCGGCGCCTTTCGCGACCGTGCCCTGGCGGAGGCGATGATCATCGCATGAGCGACGCCCGCTGGCTGGAAGTCGAAGACGACGTCGCATCGGCTGTCCGCCATTTCCGCAACGGCTCGGCCCTTTATGACGAGGGCCTTTCGGTCGCGGACGACCTCGCCTCCTACAAGGGCCGCATGGCGTTCCTGCAGGCGATGCAGGCCGCTTATACGTCGCTCGAGGGCGCATTCGAACGCATCCTGGAAATCCTGGGTGAAGACAAGCCGACGGCTGGGCGCGACTATCATGCCCAGTTGGTTCGCCGCGTGGGGCGGGCGATCCCCAACGACCGCCCGGCGATCGTGACCGGCGATCTGCTCCGAGCCGTCGACGAGGCGCGCAGATTTCGTCACGTGGCGCGGAAGAGCTACGACGACTTCGACGTCTCCAAAACCGCGCCGGCCATCGCCGCCGCGAGAATGCTGTCGCAGCGGCTCGGGGGCGCGATCGAGGCGTTCAGAACGAAGATCGAAAACGACGGCCCGGAGGATTGACGTAGCGAGTGCGATTTCTCGGGACTCACTTGATCTCCGCGATCACAGCAGGCCGAGATTTTGGTCCTCAGAAGTGATACTCGATCCCGGCGACCGCCATCTGGGCGAAGCGTTGGTAGGCGGCGGTAGCCGTCTCATCAAAGGAGGCGTTGTCGGGAACGGCCAGCAAAGCCTTGGTTTCCGTCGGGATCGGCCGCCACCCGAGGTCGTCGAACCACCGAAATTCCGGCGCGCAGGAGGCGACGGGCAGCACGACCGCGGTCGGGAAGGCGTGTTCGTCGCCGCGCCGGGCGGCTTCGAGCAGCGAGGAGACGAGGTCGACGTTGGCGGCGATCTCGGCTTCGACCTCGGACGGCTTGCCGCCGAGCGCTCGCATGACGCCACCGAGGAGGTCGCGACCGCTATTTGGCCCCGATGAGATCATCGAATCCGATCCGGCGCCTGCCTGCCTTTGGCCGCTGACCAGGCCGTCGAACCGTCCGCCAAGCTCCCACCAATCCCAGCGCCCGAGCGGGTTGAGCCATCGCCCGTACCGGCCGGCCTCGGGATCGCACTGCTTCCAGGTCGTGAAGCGGCGCGCGAACGCGTCGAAATCAGGCTCCACGTCGCCGAAATGTCCGCTCCAGGACGGCGCGCCGGTGGACTGGAGGAACTCGCGCAGGGCCTCGAAATCGAAATCGCCGAGCGTGACGTCCTTGCTTTGGACGACGACGCCGGCGCCTTCCGACTTCAGCGTGATCGGCAGGCGATGAAGCTGCCGCAAATCTTCGGTCACATCATCGAATGCCAATGCCTCGCGCGGAAACTCATCCGCGCCGCCTCGGTGGAAGGGCGCGAGCGCCTCGTCCAGCACGGCCTGCAAGGACGCGAATTCCGTGGGGATGATGACGTAGGCAATTCCGTACATCGCGTGGTCTCGATATCAGGGCCTGTCCGACTACGTTGTGGTCAGGGCCTTCCACCCGCTCCGTCGCCTCCATCATTGTCTTCGGAGTTGCGGCGTCCCAGCGCGAGCTTCACTGCTTCCACCGTCGCCGGAATGGATTGGCTGACTGTGATCCAAAGGATACTGGAGTCGATAGAAAAGTATCCGTGGCTGAGGCGACTTCGCGAAGAGTAGGCGCTCGCCAAACGCGCGCCCGGATATTTTCGGTCGAACTCGGGGTCGATGGCGATCGCCTCTTTGGCGGCGCTGCCGATAGACTCCGCACATTTGGCCGCCGCATCTCGAGTTTTCTCGTCCGACAGGAAGGATTGCTCGTCCATGCCGTCGATATGGCGCGCCAACTTTTCGCCCCACCGGACGATGTCTCTCAACCAGTCGTCGATCGAGCGAACGCCTCTCGAAACAATGGCCTCAGGTCCTGTTCGACGTTTCTGCGGACGTCGTCCGCCAGCCCGCGAATTGTCGTTACGTCCACCTTGAAACCGAGCACCGACTGAAGTTCAGTCTCCAGGTCGGCCAAGTCATAAAAGCTCACCCCCTCGCCGGCCTCGACCAAAATATCGATATCGCTCCGCTCGTCGTCCTGCCCCCTCGCCACCGAGCCGAAAAGACGGGGATTTGAAACCTTGAAACGGGCAAATACCTCGCGCAGGCGCCCGCGGTTCAGTTGCAGGCTTTTGGAAGGGGTCATTTTCCGCGTCCCATTCTTGGGATCGCAAATATATCACCGTCGGCGACCGGCTCCAATCCGCCGCACGAGCGGCTGGCGTTGGCGGCGGCTCCTCGAGGCGGCCAGAAGCGCTCGCGGCTTCGGGCGTAGGCTACGTCACGGGAACCGCGAGCGCCTGTTGGACCGCGTCCGGCGCGCGGTCGATCACGGTCAGATAGCTCAGCGCCGCCGCGTCCGGTTCCCGGCGGCCGTATTCCCAGTTGCGCACGGCGTCGAGTTCGAGGCCGAAGCGCATAGCGAATTGCTCCTGAGTGAGGTTCAGGCGCTCGCGCAGCTTTTTCACATCGACGGCCTGTCGCCTGACGACGGACGCTTCGAAGCCCGCCTGAGCGAGATCGTCGGCGAGCGCGCGCAGGCTTTCGACCGTCGGCGCTTCGACGACATTCGCCCTGCCCTCCAGCGCCGCCTCGACGGCCCGCTTGGCCTTCAGCGTGGGAACGCCGCGCCGGCGCAGCACGATCATGGCTTCAACCGCCCTCGTCTCCGCGAGGCTACCCTTCAGACGCAGCGACAGGGTCTCTGGCGAACCGGATTGGACGGGGTCGATGCCCTGGATGCGCCCCCGTCGTTCGAAGCGCTCCCTGAACGACGATTTCGTCATAGCCGCCGACCTCCATAACCGCCTGCGCCAACTGGCGAAGGTCGGCTAGACCGATTTCGTTCGGCTTCACACCACGCGAAGACACGTGGACGCCAGTGACGACGAGTCGCTCGCGGTCCTCGACGATTTCGCCCATAATAAGCAGCGCAATACCGACCACCTCGACTCGGATCGTGGCGATCACGCCTGTGCTCAGCTCATCGACGAGGGTGATTGCGATCTCATCCAGGTTCCACCGGTCGGGGATAATATATGCCATTGGACGACCATTTGCAAGGAGAACGACGCGTCTCCCTTAGCAGGACCGTCGCGACGCGCATTTTATTTAAACCCCGGCCTTCGCCTTCCGCGCCGGGTGTCAAACTCGAGGTACGGCGCCGAAAAAGCTGGGGACATCCTTGCGATCACTTTTCCTCTCGACCTGAAAAGCTCCGGTCTGAGGCGACGAAGCACTCGCGCAACGACGGCCTCTTCGCGAGCGCCGAGCAATCTCCGTATCGATGACGGTGTCGGGACGAACGACCAAGCGCCGCTGGTCTCACCCGGGCCCTTATGTCCAACAAAATCAATTCTGCCGTCCGGAACTTCAACAGTCCCGTCAGACATCGCTCTCGTCCGCACTTCCGAATTCGGGCGGGGGAAAAGCTCCGAGATCGCACAAAC
>JBKQKS010000199.1:0-6945 GCA_052147395.1 Roseiarcus sp. | reverse complement strand
CGATGACGAAACCCGCGGCCTCGGCGAAGCGACGCCCCCGAGGGGGTGACAAAAATGCTCACTCAACCCGTTGAAATCGCTAAAACCGTTGACAAAAATGACCGCCCCCTGGCGTCATCCCGACGGCAGCGCGTCGATAAGGGCCTTCAGCGTTTTCACCGTCGAGGCGTCGGCTTGGCCGTCGACGCGTTCGGGGCGGAAGTGGCGCTGGAAGGCGGCGAGCGTGATCTCGGTCTGGCGGTCCATCACGCCGGTGAGCTCCAGGCCGTAGCCATAGAGCGACAGCATCGTTTGCAGCGCGCGGATCGGCGGCCCTTCCTGCATCGGCAGGAACACAGGGCCGCCCTCGAGCGGCGCCGGCTCGACCCAGTGGCCGACCTTGGCTCTCGCGAGCCGCGCCCAGGGAAAACGCTCGCCCGGGTCGCGCTTGCGCGCCGGCGCGACGTCGGAATGGGCGAGCACGCGCTCGCGCCTGATCTTCCAGCGCGAGGAGATGTCTTTGACCAGCGCGATCAGCCCGGCGATCTCAGCATCCGCGAACGGCGGCAGACCGCCGTCGTGGCCGGGATTGGCGATCTCGACGCCGATCGAGCGGGAATTGATGTCGCGCTCGCCCTTCCACACGCCGACGCCCGCGTGCCACGCGCGGCGCGTCTCCGGCACGAGCTGCAGCACCGCGCCCTTTTCATCGATGAGGTAATGGCTCGACACCGCAGCGGCCGGATCGGTGAGCAGCCTCAGCGCCTCCGCGAACGTCGGGACGCCGGTATAGTGCAGCACCAGGCAATCGGGCCGCGCCGCGCCCCGCCGCTCGCCATGGTTGGGCGAGGGCTGGACGCGCTCGACGAGCGCGCTGTCGGCGGGAAACGCCTCGGTCATTCGCTCAGTAATAGGAGCGGCAGACGCGGTTGCCGTAATAGTCGTAATACCATTCGGCGCAGGCGCGCGGCGGCGGCGCGTAGCCCGGCTCCTGTGGCGTCGCCGCGGCGCCCGTGATGGCGCCCGCGGTGGCGCCAGCCGCGGCGCCGACCAGCGCGCCGCCCGGCCTCCCGGTGATCAGGCCGCCGAGGATCGCGCCGGTCGCGCCGCCGACCACCGCGCCATTGGCGGCGTTGGTCTCTGCCGGCGTGTTGCACGCGCCGAGCGAGAACGCCGTGGCGAGCGTCAGCGCGAGAACAACTATCTTGCGTTTCATGTCAACCCAACTCCCCTCTCACGCCCTCGCGGGCTGATGGAATTTCCCTCACCGCCGCCGCAGTCCCGTTCAATCGCCGTGCGCGGCGGCGTTGCGCACATGCACCACAGCATGGGCGTCGCTGTAGAGCCGAATCCAGCCCGGCATGTGGTCGAGCGCGCCGACCGCGCCCGAATCCGGCGCGAACAGGGTCCAACCGATGTCGTAGCGCTTCAGAGTGGCCTCGAGGACGTCGACATCGCCGGAGGCGAGACGCGAATAGAGCGAAAGAAAGCGCGCCCCATACATGTCCGCCCGCCCGTCGATGAACGGCCTGACATGGGCGAAAATGAGGAATCCGCCGAACGAATAGCCGTTGAGCACGGGTTCGGCGCGGATCGGGGCGGGAACGGCCGCCAGCGCGCGGCTCGGCGCCGCCGCCGTATCGAGCTCCGGCAGCGGCAGCGCCAGGCGCACGACGGTGAGCGGGAGGACGACCGCGAGCGTGGCGAGAGTCCATTTCGGCGCCAGCGGCGCCGGCGTCGGGCCGGCCCCGAGGGCCGCCGCCGCCGGCCGGGCGATGATCATCGGCGCGACGACCGCGAGCAGCATCTCGTGGCGCGAATGCTGAAGCGCGAGATGGATCAGGCCGACGATGAGCGCAATGCGCAGCGGCGGCAGGCTGAGCGGGCGCCACAGGGCGAAACCGACTAGGCCCAGCAGAAAAATCTCCAGCGGCCCCGGATGGCTGAAATCCTGGGCGCGCCATTCGCCGATATTGGAAAGGTAGGAAAGGCCGATGAGGCGGATCGGAAACATCAGCCCTTCGACCCCGAACGGCGTCAGCAGCGCCGCGACGAGGCTCGCGGCCGCGAACAACGCCCAGCCGCGCGCCGCCGCAACACGCTGTCCGCTCGGGGCTTCGAACACCGCCTCCGCGGCGAAAGGGGCGATCAACGCCAGACCGAAGGCGAAACCGCCGTGCAGATTGGCCCACAACGTCATCAGCGGGACGAGCCAGAGCGACGGCGCCCGGTTGCGATCGCGCGCAGCGAACAAGGCCGCCGTCCACAACGCCAGAATCGGCAGCGCCAGCGTGTGCGGGCGTGCGAGCAGGTTGGGCGACACCATCGCCAGCGCCGCGAACGCCAGCACCGGCCCGCCGACGCCCGGCAGCTCGGCGACCGTGCGGCGCGCGACGATATAGGCCGCAAGTCCCGCCGTCTCGCCCGTCAGCAGCATGACGCCGGCAAAACCCGCCGCGCGATGGGCGAGCACGATGAGCACCTCCGCCAGCCACTCGTGCGCGACCCAGGGCGAGCCCGCGAACGTGTACGAGAACGGATCCTGATGGGGAACCGCGCGGTGGCTCAGGATCCATTCCCCGGCCGCGATATGCGACCAGGTGTCGCCATCGTTGAGCACGCCGAGCGAAAAGGCGCAAAGCGCGAAGGCCCCCAGCGCCAGCACCAGCGGTGCGGCGACGAAAGAGGATGCCTCGGCGCGAGGCGCGGCGAGGGGAATGGCCGACGACATGGCTCGCAAATTCGCAGCTTTGCGATAACGTCGGGTTAAGTCGCGCACGGGGTCCCCATGGCGCAGGTTGTGATTGTCCTGGTCGCGCTGATCATCGCCGTTGTGGCTTATCTGGCGCTGTGGCCCGTGCCGATCGCGCCGAGGGTGTGGCGCCCCGGGCGAGACGCCGGCTTTACCGGACCCTTCGCGCTCAACGACCTTCTCGCGAAGCTCGAACGCATCGAGCTCGGCGGGGGCGCGGGACCCGAGCACATCGCCTTCGGTCCGGACGGCAAGCTCTACACCGCGCTGAAGTCGGGCGACATTCTTCGCATGAACCCCGACGGCGGCGCCCGAGAGCGGGTCGTCAATACCGGCGGGCGCGTGCTCGGTTTCGCGTTCGACGCCGCAGGGCGCCTCATCGCCGCCGATTCGATGCGCGGGCTCCTCGCGGTGGAACATGACGCAGGCGTGAGCGTGCTCGCCGACCTCCAGGACCCGACCGGCGCCTATCCCGAAACGACCGCCGCCGCCGAATTCGGCGACCGGCGCTACATCATGAGCCTGACGGCGACCTGGATCGGCTGGATGCGGCGGCCGCGCTAGCGACGCCGCGAGGTTCGCGGTTTCGGCCCGGCGTGCCTCCACGCCATCTCCAGCGCGGCCGCGAGCTCGGCCTCGCTAAGCGCGGCGAGCCGGCCGACGGTCCAGCCGCGAGCGCCCCAGGCGTTGGTGATAGCCGCGAAGGCATCCGGCGCGACGATCGTCTTCAGCGCCTGCTCGTCGGGCGTGAACTTGAAATTCGCGGTGAGCTCGTCGGGCGCCAGAGTGGCGAAGGTCACGCGCGCCTTGAAGGCGCGGCGGTCGAAATGCGGATATTCGCTCACGCCCGGAAACGCGAGCGCGAGGCGGCGGAAATCGGCGGCATTGGCCATGCAGAGGGTCCTCGGCAACAGGAAAGCGCGGGGCGAATTGGCAAGGGAGCATGTGATGAACGGCGCTTGCCGCCCGACGAGATCGGCGATGACCATTTTCGACGGCGCGCGGGTTCGCGATCAGCCTCTGACGCCGCTCCGAGCGAGACACGGCGAGCGATCGAGCACGGCCGCATGAGATCGTGGAGCTCGCAACCGGGCGCCCGGCTATCGGCGACGCGGCCTCAATCCAGCATGTGGCTGACCATGCCGTCGGCGAGCTTGGGTTCGAACCAGGTCGATTTCGGCGGCATGATCTCGCGGGCGTCGGCGACCGCCATCAGGTCGCTCATCGCAGTCGGATAGAGCGCGAAGCCGACGGCAAAAAGGCCCGACGCCACCAGCCTTTCCAACTCCTCCAGGCCCCGCCCGCCGCCGACGAAATCGATGCGCTTGTCTTGGCGCGGATCGGTGACGCCGAAAATCGGCTCGAGCACGTTCCTGGCGAGCATCGTCACCGGCAGCCGCGCCACGGGGTCGTCGCCCGGCGCCGCCTCGCGTTTCAGCGCCAGCCGGAACCAGCGACCGCCGAGCACCATGCCGACTTCATCCGCCCGCGAGGGGTGCGCCGGTCCGTCGCTCGGTTCGATCGTGTAGCGCTCGCCGATCTCGTGCAAGAGCTCGACCGGAGTCAGTCCGTTGAGGTCGCGCAGCATGCGGTTGTAGTCGAGAATCGTCATTTCCTGCTGCGGCAGCAGGACGCTGAGGAAATAGCCGTCCGTCTCGCCGCGGGCGTGGGCGACGCGCAGCGCCGCAGCGGAGCGGTGGTGTCCGTCGGCGATATAGAGCGCGGTGAGCGCGTCGACAGCGTTCGTCAGCGCCGCGATCGCCGCTTCGTCGTCGATCACCCAGAGCTGATGGCGAACCCCATCGTCGGCGGTGACGTCGACCGCCGGCTCCCCTGCCGCGGCGCGCGCGAGAATGGAGTCGATCTCGGGCGCCGAGGGGTAGGCGAGCATCACCGGTCCGGTCTGCGCCGCGACCGCCTCGATCTGCCGCACCCGGTCGTCTTCCTTCGCCGGCGTCGTCAGTTCGTGCTTGCGGATGCGGTTCACGGCATAGGCTTCGAGCGAGGCGACCGCGGCGAAGCCGGTCTCGACATGGCCTCGCCAGGTGAGGCGATAGACATAGTAGCAGGGTTTTTCGTCGCGCACGAGCGCGCCGCCGGAGATCATGCGCTTCAGCGTCTCGCCGGCCTTGGCGTAGACCGCGGGGTCGTAAGGGTCGATTTCCGGATCGAGATCGATCTCGGCCTTGGAGACGTGCAGAAAGCTCCACGGCTTGCCCTTGGCCCGCTCGCGCGCTTCCGCGCTGGAAAGCACATCGTACGGCGGAGCCAGGACATCCGTCGCACGTCCCGGCGCCGGCCGCAGCGCGCGAAAAGGCTTGATCAGGGTCAAAGGAGCTCTCGCTCGTGAAGAATCGATCACGCTCTGCTACAGCAAAGGCGCTCGAGGCGCGAGTCCGTGTCGATTACCCCAGTTGCTTGGCCAGGAACTCGAGGGTGCGGCCCCACGCGATGGCCGAGCTTTCGGCGTCGAACGAGGAGCGCTCGTCGCAGGCGAAGCCGTGCTCGGCGGGATAGGCGTGGAACTCGACGCTCGGCCGCGACGCCACGATCTCGCGAATCCGATCGATCGGGATATGCGCGTCCCGCTCGCCGTAATGCAGCAGCATCGGCGATTTGGGCTGCAAATTCCTGGAGTCGATGATGAAGCCGTAATAGCTGACCCCCGCGGCGACGCCGGGGAGGTTGGCGGACGACCGCCAGGCGAGCCCGCCGCCGAGGCAGAAGCCGACGACGCCGACTTTTCCGCCCTCGCGCGCCGCATCGATCGCGGCGGTGAGATCCTGCAGCGCGTGCCCGAGGTCGAACCGGCCGGCCAGCTCGACGCCCTTGGCGCGGCTCTCGTCGTCGTAGCCGACTTCGAAGCCGGGCTGGAGACGGTCGTATAGCCCCGGCGCGATGGCGAGGAAGCCGGCGGCGGCGAAGCGGCGCCCGATGGAGCGGATGTGGTGGTTGACGCCGAAAATCTCCTGCACGACGACGACGCCGCCGCGCGCGCGTCCCTCCGGCGCCTCGCGCCAGGCGGAGAGCTCGAAACCGTCGTTCGCCTTCAGCTTGATCCAGTCGCCCATTGTTCGCTCCTCTTTTACTTGCGTTTACTTGCGTTGCGCGATCGCGATGCCGGAGACGACGAGCGCGAGCGCGATGGCCTGATAGGCCGCGAACGGCTCGCCGAGCAGCGCGACCGCCATCATCGCGCCGAATACCGGCACGAGATTGACAAATACGCCGGCGCGGCTCGGACCGATCAACTCTACGCCGCGCATGTAGAAGATCTGCGACACGAAGGCCGGACCTAGGGCGGCATATAGCACGACGAGCACGCCTCGCCACGTCGGCGGCGTGAAGCCCAGGGTCGCGACCTCGAACAGCAACAGCGGAATCGAGGTCGCCAGCGCCGCCAGCGCCATCGCGGCGAGGAAGCCGAACGGCGAGGTATTCGGCCGCCCGCGCAACGCCAGCGTGTAGAAGGCGTAGAACACGCAGGCGAGGAGCAGCATCGCGTCGCCGATGTTCACGCCGGCACGCGCGAGTCGGCTCCAGTCGCCCTGGGCGGCGAGGATCGCGACGCCGGCCATCGTCATGAGCGCGCCTGCCCAGCCGAGCAGGCTCGCGTGGACGCGGTAATAGAGGCTCGAGCCGATCAGCACCAGCGCCGGGATCGACCCCTGGATCAGCGACATGTTGATGGCGCTGGTGAAATGCGCGGCGGCGTAGAACAGCGCATTGAACCCGGTATAGCCGAGCGCGCCCATCGCTAACACTTGCAGCCAATGGCCTTTCAGCGCGGCGAAGTCGGAGCGCCAGGTCGGCCGTACGGCGAGGCCGATCGGGACGAACGCCACCGACCAGCGCAGAAACACCAGCGTCATTGGCCCGATCTCGCCGACCGCGAGCCTGCCGACCAGCGCATGGCCCGCCCAGATCAGCGTCGTCAGGGTCAGCAGCAGGATCGGGCTGTTCCACGCCCGCCGCCACAGCGGCGACCGCTCGGCCGCGACGCTCATCGCCACGTGAGAAGTCCTCGGTCGTTGGTCCTCGCCGGCGACGCGCGCGAGAGGGTAGGACAAACCGATTAGGCCCTCGGGCGAGGCAGCGCAACGGCTAGCGGTCCAGACCCAGCGGGACTAAGCGGCGTGAAAGGCGGCGATGGGCGGGAAGCGGGCGTTGTATGCGCTGTCCAAATAGGAGCGTCGGCGTCCACGCCGACGTCT
>JBKQKS010000198.1:0-28471 GCA_052147395.1 Roseiarcus sp. | reverse complement strand
AGGGAAAATCCTCGAGTTTGTCGAGTTTCTCCAAAGATTCCTATTGTTTTCGCCAAACTTTTTGTTTGGATTCTTTTGCCGTTTCGGGGAATTACAAGGGCTTGGGGGTCATTTTAGGTAACTGGGGCCAATTGCCGGGCGCCCTTGTAGGCGAGGTCGCTGACCTCGCTGCCTCCGCTTGGAAGAGTCGTGTGAGAATGAGGCGCTAACGCGCCGGCCGAGGTCAACGACCTCGGCTACAGATCGGCGCCGTCCGGGAAATTGCCCCGGTTACAGCGAGGCCGACCCCCGAGCCTGCGAAACGGCGAGTTTGTCGCCCGCCGAGGCAGAGGTCGGCCTCATTTTTCAGGGGACATGATACCGATTGCACAATAATCCGCGTCGTGAGAAGATGCATCATGGCTCGCCTCGCCCGCATCATCCTCCCCAACGTTCCCCATCACGTCACCCAGCACGGCAATCGTGAGATGGCGATCTTTTCCGAGCCGTCGGATTACGCGCTGTATCGCGATCTTGTCGCTGAGCGGTTGAAGCTTCACGGCGTCGTCTGCTCGGCCTATTGCCTGCTGCCGAACCACGTCCAGCTGCTGCTGACGCCGACGCAACCCGAGGCCGCCGACGCGGCCGCGAGCCTGTCACGATCGGTCGGCGAGGCGCATCGGCGCTACACCAACTTCGTCAACGTCCGCGCGCGGACGACGGGCCATCTGTTTCAGGGACGGTTCGGCTGTGTCGCCATGGACAAGGCGCATTGGCTGGCCGCCGTCCGCTACCTCGCTTTCGCTCCGGTTCGCGCCGGACTCTGCCGCCGCCCCGAAGATTGGCCGTGGAGCAGCGTCGACGCCCATCTCGTCGGGCGCAACGATGGCCTCGTCGCCGTCGCGCCGGTGCTGGCGGCTCAGCCCAAATTCCGCGACCTCCTGGACCTGCCGCCTGCCGAGGAGGCCGGCGTCGCGGCCTTCGAGTCGCTCAGCGCCAACGGCCGCCCGCTGGGCGACGCCGGATTTCTGGCTCGGATCGAAGGGCGCCTCGGCCGCTCCCTCGAGCGCGGACGCCCCGGCCGCAAACCCCGTGAGCCGAGCCTTGGGGACGAGTGACGAGCGGGCAAAACCCGCAATCGGGGATCATGTCCCCGGAAACCGTAAGCCCGGCCCCTGTCCATGCGCGCTGGCGTCAATTCGGGTAATAGGTCAGGCCGATCCGAAAGGCGTGCTGGTCGATGGCGCCGGAAGAGTGGGCGACCGTTGCGATCGAGCCATCCGTGAGCAGGCTGGTGCCGGTCCCGGTGACCCCGGGAAAGTGCGAGAACAGATATTCGGCCTTCAGCGACACATTTTTGGTGACGGCGTATTCGACGCCCGCGCCGACCGAATAGCCGAATTGCGCCGATTGGATCGACACGAACTCCGTTTCATCGGCAGCGTCCCAGAAGCTGCTGACGTAGTGAACGTTGGCCAACGCCGGACCGGCCTCGACATAGGCCAGCATGAGGTCATCCGGAGTGTAACCGGCGCGTAGCCGCAGCGCGGCTTCCCAGTTGACGTTCACGTTCTGATTGATCGTAAAGGGAACGTCGAAGATGGGAATGGTTCCGGCAACGGCGCGGCTCCCCCGCAAGCCGTATGAACCGAGGTCTCCCTCGATGCCGACGATGAAGTTCGGGTCCGTCCTCTGGTTCCAGCCGGCTTCCAATCCGAACGCCCCGCCGCGTGCGGAGATCGAGCCCGATCCAGCGGCGTCGATCGTGGAAAGAACGTTCGGGAAAGCGGCGAACGATGGAGCGCTCACCGAAAAGCTCCCGCCGGGATCCGCCAGCACGCCGGCCCCGTATACGCCGACCCAAGGACCGGTCCAGGCATTCGAGAGGGTTGGAGTCGAGGACGGAAAGTCAGCGGCCGCGGCGGCGACGCACGAGAACGCCAGCAAGCCGAGGATCTCCAAGGGGTGAAACCGTCCAAACAAGTTCGCCATCCCCTGTTGTCGCCATGAGCTGCTGCAGGTTTTCACAACTCGACGCGGTGAGTAAGGATCGCTCCGCCGCGACAATCCTCGAGGATTCCCTTGCGAATCGGGGAGGTTTCACGATCCGCCTTTACCAAGTAGCTCGGTTTGGTAAAGGATCCGTAAAAGATGAGGCGCCACTCACTCACCCGAGCCTGAAACGAGCGCCACGGTGACATGATACCGATTACACCTATATCTGCGTCCGGTCGCTTAGGTTGGAACAATTCACGCAATCGCTATCATGTCCCCGTGGGGACAGTTCTGGCCGCAAACCCCGTGACCCGACCGCGGGGGACGAGTGACGGGCGCGCAAAAACTTGCAATCGGTATCATGTCCCCGCAAATCCCGATCAACTATCCGACGGTCGCCGAGGGCACGGAGCGCTCAGCCGGATTTTTTCGCATGTGAGCGACAAGACGGGTATTTCGGAAGTCTCCGGCCTGCGGGGCCACCACGACGGAACAGGAACCGGTAGTTACTCCGCTGGCTCCATAGTCAGCTCGGATTCCAGCGTCTCGACATCCGTCTCATCGTCGGAGCCGACGCCGGACTCGCTGTCTCGGAGAATCTTCTGGCCAGTCGCTCCCTCGATGAGGCGCAGCAGGCGCGCCTGCCGGTCCTGCATGAAAAGCTCGAAGGCGTCGGCTCGAAGAAGGGCGGGATCGATGAGATGCGAGCGCAGGTGCCCATCCAGTACGGCGGGATCGATCGCCGGAGATTCGGAGTTGCCCGCCTCCATCTTGGCTAGGTAGGCCGAAGGAGCGACGCCGCCGATAATGCGGTTGGACCGATATGCAAGGGGCGTCTTATTGATGATCGAGTCGAACACTTCAGGCCTGTGGCCCCGATTCAGGCACCAGTCCTTCGGAAATATGTGGTGGATGTCGACCGCTTCCCCGAAGAAGATCGCGTGATCGAATTTCTGCCCGGACCGCCAGTCTATCGCGCCGACATTCATCAGTAACGCGTTGACCCCCTTGTAGGCGGCGGACAGTCGCATCCGCATCGTCTTCAAGCGGTCGGGGCGGAAAGTTGACTCTTGAATTGTTGTCGGCGGCTCGCCGCCGCGAATCCAGGCGGGGAACTCGAGGAAGTCACGCCCGAAGCGGCTCTCCACGGTCGAGCCATAGAGTTCGCCGAAAACGCCGTTCCAGTACCAACGAACGAGTTTGGCATGGTTCGTCTCATGCTCGCAGGCCTCGCCGAGGTCCGCCAGAATCGCGGCCAGCGGCACGACTTGCGACTGGTAAGGCAGATCAAAGACCCGGAAGATGTGGAGCCGGTGCAGAAACTTCGCCGCGCGGACGAACCCTTCTTCGACAAGGGCCTCATATTTCTTGTAGGCTTCCAGAGGAAGATTGAGGATCGCCTGCCGGTTCGGGGCCAGTGGCGGCAACTCTTTGCCCTGCTTCCCTTCGGCCTCAGCCTGCCGACGCCGGTCGCGATTGTGGAACAGCGCGACCGCCTGGAGGAAGTCGGTATTCGAAACCTCCGCGATGATGCCTTTGTCCTGCCCGCCATGGCGCAGGGTTTCGACGAAACGATGTTGCCGCCCCTTCTCGCCACCCTTGCCGTACCAGTCCTTTCGTAACTCATGCCCCTCAGCCGCATACATGGCGGTGATGAGTTCGAAGACGTCGAGCGGCTTGCCGCCTGTGTTGACCTTCTCGAACACCGTGCACACCGCCTCCTTGCTCGTCGTGGCCGCTAGCGAGATCACGGGCACCTGATACTGTTGAAAGTTCTCGACCACCTTTTCGTAGAACTCGGAGATGATCGGCAGCAGGTCCTCCCGGCCCGTCTTGATGGCATAGCGCAGGAAGCGATTATTCCAGTCGCCCCAGGCGAACATCAGCGACAGCGGGTACATCAACTGCTCGAATTCCTTCTCCGGCGTGGAGAGATCGAGCACGACATTGCGATTGAAGTCCGAGCGGATCACCCGGTCTTCCGGGACCGACACAATCGCCTCTTCGCGATCGACCGAGGGATCAAGGCATTTGCGGATGTCGAGATAGAACCACCGCTCGATTGGCTTATATTTCGGCGTCATCGTGCGGACGACCTTGTCCCGCAGCGCGACCTGATACATCGAGGTCATGCGTTGCTGGCCGTCCAACAGCAGCGCTTCCGCTTGCTCGGGCTTGACGCCCTCCGACGCGCCCTCGATGAGGCGGGGCTTGAAATTGACGGGTCCGCCCGTCTTCAATGTCATCAGGGCGCCGACCGGGAAAGCGCGCGAAATTGAGGCGATGAGGCTCTTGATCCGGTCCTCGTCCCACACCCAGCTTCGCTGGAAATCCGGGAGCTGAATCTTACCGACCTGGCAGGACTTGAGGACTTCCTTGAGCGAGACCGGGTTCGTTTGAAATGTAGCTTCGGCCATCAGCAAGCAACCTCATGAGTGGCCCTGCGGGAATCAGAGCGACCGGAAGCTTGCTCCATCCTGCGGCGAAGCGCTATCGAAGGATTTGCAACGGCCGGCGACATTCCGAGGGACCAAGCGTCAGATGAGCCCATCCGCCCCCTCGCCCGCTCCGGCGCCGAAAAAACTGCTTGCCGCGCTCGCGGGCGTTCGGCAAAAAACTCCGCCGATCTGGCTCATGCGCCAGGCCGGGCGCTACCTGCCGGAATATCGCGAGCTTCGCGCCCGCGCGGCGTCGTTCCTCGACTTCTGCTACACGCCTGACCTCGCGGTCGAGGCGACGCTGCAGCCGATCCGCCGCTTCGGCTTCGACGCCGCGATCCTGTTCTCCGACATCCTGGTGCTGCCCGACGCGCTCGGGCAGACGGTGAGCTTCGAGAGCGGCGACGGGCCGCGGTTGCCGCCGATTTCCGATGAAGCGGGCTTCGCCAGGCTCAGCGAAGAACCCGATTGGAACCGGCTCGCCCCGGTGTTCGAGACCATCGAGCGGCTGCGCACAAAACTCGCCGCCGAGACGGCGCTAATCGGCTTCTGCGGCGCGCCGTGGACGGTGGCGAGCTACATGATCGCGGGCCGCGGCACGCCGGACCAGGCGCCGGCGCGGCTCATCGCCTACCGCCGCCGCGAACTGTTCCAGCGCCTCGTCGATCGGCTCGCCGACGCTTCGGCCGACTTTCTCGCGCGCCAGGTCGCCGCCGGGGCGGAAGCGGTCCAGATTTTCGATTCCTGGTCCGGCGTGCTGCCCCCCGCAGAGTTCGAGCGCTGGTGCGTGAAACCGCTCGAGCGGCTCGTCGCGCGGCTCCGGGCCCAGGCCCCGGCGACGCCGATCATCGCTTTTCCCCGCGGCGCGACGACGTACCTCGGCCGCTTCGCGAAAATCCCCGGCCTCGCCGCCATCGGCCTCGACACCGCCGTCGACCCGCGCGTCGCCGCCCGAATGCTGCCCGAGCCCCTCGCGCTGCAAGGCAACCTCGATCCGCTGGCGTTGATCGCCGGCGGCCGTGCGCTCTATTCCGGGATCGACGACGTGCTCGAGGGTTTCAGGTCCCGCGCGCACATCTTCAATCTCGGTCACGGCATTCTGCCGCAGACGCCGATCGCGCATGTCGAAAGCCTCGTCGCGCGCGTCCGGCGCGGCTGACGGCGCTCTGGATGCGTTCGCCCGCATTGAACGGGCGCGCCGACGCTCATATGTGAGACGTCTCGCTTCACGAGGAGGCTCACATGATCAGCGCAACGGCGTCGGGAACTTTTCTGATCGGCGGCGACATCGAAGTCCACCGGCTCGGCTTCGGCGCGATGCGCGTGACGGGGCGCGGAGTCTGGGGCGATCCGCCGGATCGCGAGGGCTGTCTCGCGACGTTGCGACGGCTGCCCGAGCTCGGCGTCGACTTGGTCGACACCGCCGATTCCTACGGCCCCAACGTCTCGGAAGAGCTGATCCGCGAGGCGCTGCATCCTTACGGGAAAATGCTCGTCGCCACCAAGGCCGGGCTCACCCGCCCCGGCCCCAATCAGTGGAGTCCCTGCGGGCGTCCCGAATATCTGATCCAGCAGGCGCATGGGAGCCGGCGCCGGCTCGGCGTCGACACCATCGGCCTGTGGCAATTGCACCGCATCGATGCCAACGTCCCCGCGCGAGAGCAATTCGCGGCGGTTCGCTCGCTCATCGACGCCAAGGTGATCGCCCACGCGGGCTTGAGCCAGGTGTCGGTCGCCGAGATCGAGGAGGCGCGCAAATTCTTTCCCGTCGCGACGGTGCAGAACAGATACAACCTCACCGACCGCGCGAGCGAGTCCGTGCTCGACTACTGCGCGAAGCACGGCATCGGCTTCATCCCCTGGAATCCGCTCGCCGCCGGCGTGCCGTCCGAGCCGGGGGGCGCGCTCGCCCGCATCGCCCGCGCCCATGGCGCGACCCCGAGTCAGATCGCGCTTTGCTGGCTGTTGAACAAGAGCCCGGCGATGCTGCCGATTCCGGGCACGTCCAAGGTCGCGCATCTCGAAGAAAACGTCGGCGCCGCGGCGATCTCGTTGACCAGCGCCGAATTCGCCGAGCTCGACCGCGCGGCCTGAGGCCGCGGCGGTCAAATGCCGGGCGGCTGCTCCCGCGGCTTTGGCGCGGTGTTGAGCCGCGGCGCCGCCGGCCGCGGCGGCCAGGCGAGCGCCGAGAAAGGCGCGCCGGAGAGCGCCAGCAGCTGGCTATAGAGCGGATCGGCGGCCAGCGCCTCGGCCCACACCGTGCGGAACGTCTCGAGCTCGCGGCGCCAGCGGTCGCCCTGCTCGCCGACGCTCGCCTCGGGTGTGGCGTGCAGGCGATCGACTGTCCATTGCGCATGCGGCGTCGCGACGATTCTCCCCGCGGCGACGCGGGCCCTGAGACAATAATCGGCCGCCGCGAAACGCAGCGGAAATCTCGTTACGTCGAAGCCGGCGAAGTCGTTGAACGCGCGCCTCGGCGCGAGCATGCCGAGAGCGCTCGCGGCGCCGACCTCATGCGCGACCGCAATCGCTTCCCCATAACCATATTCGCCCGCGCCGAGATCGCCGAAAGCGCGAGCGAGCGAAAAATTCGGACCGACGACGAGCCCGTTCTGCTGAATGAGGCCGCTCGGCCACATCAGCGTCGGCGTCACGGCGGCGACGTCGGTTTCCACGGCGCGGCTCAGCATTTCCTCGAGCCAGCCCATGCTCGACGGCGTCATGTCCGCGGTGGCGAACACCAGGAAGTCGCTGGTCGCGATCGAGGCGCCGATGTTGAACGCGCGTTCGGGCGCATAAGCGCCGCTCATGTGCGCGACGCGCACGCCCTCGGCTTCGGCCCCGTCGAGGGCCGCCTCAGTGACGCCGCTCGCAAGGCCGCATTCGACGATGATGAGGCTCGAGTGTTCGGGGGCGACGCTGTTGCGGAATGCGGCGACGAATTCGGCGAGCTTTTCCGGGTCGTCGCGCGTCGCGACGACGGTCGTCACCTTGGCGGCTTCGCGGTTGCGCGTGACCCGTATCGCCGGCAGCCGGGCCGAGAACGCCGGCCGCGTGCGACCCGGGCGGCCTCGCGCCTCGAGATGCGCTTCGACCGCGCGCGCCAGCTTGTCCGCGGCGGCGTCGAGATCGAGCGCCGGCAACCACGCGACAAAGCCCGGCGCGTGGACGACGGCGCCGGTCGAGGCCGGCTTTTCTTTCGGCAGCGCCGACAGGAACAAGGTGAAGACGTCGCCGGCATGGCGCTCGGCGGCGGCCTCGACGACCGTGCGACGGGCGGCGAAGCACAGCGCCGCATAGCCCTGCTCGAGCATGCGCTCGTAGTCGAAGGCGGTGAAGGCGAGCGGCCATTCGCCGCCGTCGGACGCCGAGAACGTGAGATCGCCATAGGCCAGCGACGCCTGCGGGAAGCGCCTGAGCGCGTCGACGAGGCGCGCCAGCGCGCCCGTGGCGAACCGGGTTCCCGCCGGCGCGAACACGACGAATTCCACGTCGGCCGCGTCCTCGGCGCACCAATCCTCGAGGCCGCTTCCCGGGATGTCGAAAGCCGACGCGCCTTCGAAAGCGGTCACCGTCCATTCGCAGCCCTGCGGCGTCTCCAGCGTCTCGACGCTCGCCTGCAGATCGCCCCCGCCCAGCAGCGCCACGGCGACCTTCGGCGGCCGCGGCAGTTCGGGCGCCGGCGTCGGAAATCTTTCGCGCCAGGCGGCGAAGCCGCGCATCGGATAGGCGCGCGGGAACAGCGCGTCGTAGAGCGCGCCGCGCGGCCGCTCCGCCTCGGTCTCGGCGCGTTCGGCGAGGAATCGTTCGAGCCCGTCGGCGAAAGCGATGAACGCGCAGGGACTGCCCGGCAGCTCCTTGCCGAGCTCATCGATGATCCGCGCCCGCCGCGCGCGCCCATCGGCGAACCGCCGGGGCAATTCGAGCACGAACGCGCGCGCTGGGGCTGCCGCATCCTGGCGCTGCGTCCAGCGGTCGGCGAGCCGCTCGGCTACGGTCTGGCCATCGACGATCGCGCGCACCAGCGGCGCCCGCTCGTTGGCCTGGCCGCCGATCCAGCCGGTAATGACGAGCCCGCCGCCCCATTCGACGCCGGCCTCCACGGTCCGTCCCGCCGGCGCCGGACCGACGACGACGGGATCGCCGAGCAGGAAGTCGCTGTTGGCGAGCCGCACTTCGACGCGGCCGCCGGAGCGCGCCATCGCCTCGTCGAGAACGAACGCGAATCGATAGCATCCATCGCCGATTCCTTCGGCGAACAGATTGGCGTCGAACAGATTGGCGCGCGCGAGGCTGACCGGCCAGCCGTCGATCGTGAGCTCGACCACGAACTGCCGCTCGAAATCGTCGATGTCCACCACGTGGCCCACGACACCCCTCGCGCCGCTCGGCTCGACCAGCGTTCTCAACCGCACTTCGGCTTCTCCCAAACTCCATTCGGCGTCGTTTCGGCTGACGGCGCCGCTTCGGAAAATGCGACGGTCAACGGCGCGCGCTCCCAACGACGCCCCGATTCGCCCCGTCCTCGATTTCGCAAGGCCCTACCCCATTCAGGTCTCCAAACCCATCCACAACGCGATCGCCTGCGCCGCCTTGGCGTCGCAGACGCGCGGATCGAGCGCGAGATCGCCAGGACGCGCCTCGAACGCGCCGAACGAGCAATCGAAATAGGCTTTGGGCGTTTCGACCGCGTCGGCGAGGTCGTCGACGAGGTCGAACAACCCTGCCCGGTCCAACAGCGCCAGCCGCCCGATGTCGTGGAGATCGATCAGCCGCTGGTATTCCTCGGGCGCAACCGGGCCGGTCACGAACGCGACCCCCGTCGCCGTCACTTCGGCCTCGTTCAGGCAGGCGCCGAGCACGATGATGTCGGGCTCGCCGGCCGCGCGCGACGCGAGGCGCCGGGCGAGCCGGGCGATGAGCCGGTCGTTGGCGGCAGAGGCGAAGGGCGCGAGCACGCCGAGTTTCTCGCCTGTCGCCCGCTTCGAGCGCGCTCGCGGCTCGCGCCGCCAGGCCATCGCCTTGCTGCCGAACAGACGTTCCGCGAACGCCGCCCCCATCCGGTCGGAAGAATGGACGGCGCGGGCGGCGGCGAGAATTCTCGCCGCGCGCACGTCTCTGGCCTCGAGCGCCGCGGCGAGGTCCGGATCGCCATCGGGGTCCGCCGCGCAGCTCTTGCAGGGACCCGGTTCAGCGAGAAAGGCGCAAGGCCCGCGGCGCGGCTTCGGTTCGCCGCGGAACGTCCAGAGATCGACGTCATGGAGCTCGACGGGCGTCCCCAGCGCGATGAGAACGTCGATGAGCGTCTCGGGAATCGACAGCGCGTCGAAGATCTCGACGACCTCTGCGGCGAGGCTGCGCAAATAATCGGCGAGCCGGCGCAATTCGCCGGAACCGAGGTCGAAGGTCAGGGTCGCCGGCGCCCCCTCGCCAGGCCGGCTGAGTTCGACGCGCCGGCCGCCCGGGGCGACGGCGAGGATGACGGCGGCCGACAACCCTCCCTGCTCCGCCTTCCGCGCGCGCCGCTCGGCGCGCCACGTCGCGCGCCCTGCAGCGGCGGCGATGATCGCGCGCGCGCCGGCCGGCGGGGCGCGCTCGTCGATCGCGGCGCGGGCGGCGCGCAGCGGATCGGCGCGCGCGAAGGCGTCGCCCTCGTGAGCGCGCCCCGGAAAACGATCTTCGAGCGTCGACAGGTTCTTCACCGTCAGCGCCAGCTTCAGCTCCTTGAACGAAGCCGAGCCGGCGTGGCCGACGAACATGCCGGTTGCGCAGACGTTGCGAAAGCCGCGCTCGCGCGCGGCGAGGCAGAACTCGACATCCTCGTAGTAGCCCCGGCCATAGAACTCGGGCAGCGCGCCGACCGCATCGAGACAGCTGCGCGTGATATACAAGCAGAAGCCGACGCCGGTCGGCAGATCGACGAGCCTCGCGCCGTTCACGCGTTGCGCGAGCCCATCGAGCGCCTCGATCTCCTGCGGCTGCGGCATCGGATTGGCGACGTTGGCCTTGGGATAGCTGGTGTACTGGCTGTTGTTCGAAAGCGGCGTGATCGTGCCGATCCGCGGGTCCGAGCTCGCCAAGGCCGCGAGGCGCGCCAGAGCGCCGCGAGGCAGCGCCGCATCCGCATTCAGCAACACGACGTCGCCGCGCCCCGAGAGCGCCAGCGCGCGGTTGACCGATCGCGCGAAGCCCAGATTGATCTCGTTGCTGAGCAGCGTGACGCCCGGACGCCGCGCCGCATCGGCGAGCAGCGCGCGAATGCGCGCGTCCGGACACGCGTCATCGACGAGAACGATCGCCGGCGACGCCCCCTCCTGCGCCCAGAGAGACTCGAGACAGGCCCGCGTCTCCTCGAAACCCCCGTAGACCGGAACGATGACGGTCGCCGACGCGGGTTGCAGCGCGCCCTCCGGCGCAGCGTCGGGCGCGCCGAGAGCGGGTCCGAGGTATTCCACCAGCGTCGTCTCGCCGATGAGCAGCGTCGAGGCCTCGACGTCATCGAACGCGATGTCGGCGATGGCGTAGCCTTCGCCCCGCAATCGGTGCCCGGGGTTGGCAACCAGCGTCGCCTCGACGGCGGCGCCGGCCGAGATCGCTCTCGCCCGCACCGGCGCCTCTCCGGTCCACGCCACCCAGCCGGCAAGGTCCGGCCCGTTCGGCAGCAAACGCCACACCGCCGGCGCGCCCGCCGCCAGTCTCACGGATATCGCTTCGGCCAGCAGGGACGGTTGGGCGCATTCGCTGTCGATGAGCCGCGCCGCGGCGAGCGCGCTCGGCTGCGGATCGGTCCAGCGCAGCGCTGCCCGGTTGACCATCGGGTCGGTCGGGTCCAACGCGATCGCGGCGGCGAGATCGGAGGCCATGCCCGCCACATCGCCGGCGGCGCCCAACGCCACGGCGCGCGCCAGGAAATCGCGGCAAGAGCGCTCTGGCGATCGACAACGCCGATCGGCGAGGCGAAATTGCGCGCCCGCGCGCCGCTGATTGCGGGCTCGATTGTCCGAAAACGGCTGAGCGCCGGCGTCGAAGGCGCCGTCTTTCGCAAACGGATCGGGAATTGCGCCCTCCTGCACCATGTCCGAGGCGTGCTACAACGTAAAGGCGTTGATCACAACCATCGCTGCGGCGCAGCGGACCGGCATCCCCAATTCGACACTCGGAACGCGCGCCCCCGACCGCCGCTTCCTTCGCCTCGGATCCGCCATTCCGCGGTCGACGGGCACAACCCCAGGGCGCGATCCAACCGGGCGGCAACACCATCACAACCCTGTGAAACCAACGGGATACAACCCCTCTTTGTGTCGCCCGCGATCGCGGGAGGAACCAAAGGCGAGACTAACCCACTGATTTCATTCAGGCGCCTCACACCCGTCGAGAATCAGTAAAAATACACGCCACACAAAGAAAACCTGTTGCGTTGTGCTACCCAGTGCGCTACGGTTTGTTCACTATCGTAGCAACCCACGAACGTCGTCACCGGGGGCCCGCGTTGTCAGGCATGGACGTCAAATTCGAACGGATATCGGCGGTTGCGCTGACGCGTGGCCTCCACGTCGTTCGTTACGCGTCCAGCGCGGCCGGAACCGACGCTCCGGTTGCAGTGGTCCGAGCCGCCGAAGGGTCCGAGCCGCTGATCGACATGCTTTCCGCGCCGGGCGCGGATCCCGGACGGCTGGAGCGGCCCGGCGACTGTTTGGTGGTCCGGGCGCAAGGGCCGGCCAAGCTCGAAATCGGCTTGCGGCGCTCGTCGCCCTCGGGTTCGCTGGACGGCTCGTTCCAGATCGACATTCTGGCGACCGCCAAGGACGGCGTGGAAGCGGTTCAGGGCGCCGGCGCGCGTCCTGTCGAAGCGCCGCCGGTCCCGCGCGGCGAAGATGTGAAGTTTTCGATTCTCGGCCACGTCGCCATGCGGGGCGACGTGAACCTGCGCGAGGGCGAATGGGTGGCTGGGCCCGAAGCTCCGGCGCCGGTGGAAGGCGTGAGCTTCTCGAGTTCGGACCGCGAACGATTGGCGATCGAGACGCAGATCTTGGTCGTAGGCGCCCCACGCTGGTCCGTTTGGGTCGGCGACGGCGGATATGCGGGGACGCGCGGTCGGGGCCGCGCGCTCTCGGGCATACGTCTGCGCCTGGTGGGCGCAGACGCGGCGAAATACGAATTGGCGGCGGAGGCGCTATTTCTCGGAGCGATGGTGCAGGCGAAGACGGGGCGTCAGTTGGAGTTCGTAGGTTCGGCCGGAAGCGATCCCCTGGTCGGACTCAAGGTGAACGCGAAGCGGGCCGAGGCGCCGAGGGCGGAAAATTCCGAGGCGTCTCAGTTGGGCCGCGGAGCGAGGGTTCGCATATATAAACCAACTATCGGGGATAAGGGCGCCTAACGGCGCCAACTCACGAAAATAAAGGGGTGTCTCATGGCCAATGTATATCAACAGCCTTCTTCCGCGGCGAACACAGGGATCGCCGGCGCATATACCGGCGCGTTGAACGCCCTGGTGTTGCAGGAATTGATGCTTCTCGAACAGTTCGCGTTTGGGGACCTCGGTTATCTCTGGTCCGAGCAGCTGCCGATCACGGGGGATCCGAGCGTGCCGTCGGGGACGCAGGCGGTCTACCTCACCGGCTCCGGCGACGAGACGCTCACGGGCGCCTCGACCTACATGGTCGACCCGGGCTCGGGGAATGTGAACCTCACTGTGGCCACGAGTTCGGGCAATGCGTGGGTCTTGGGCGGCACGGGCGACGACTCGATCACCCTCACCACCGGCGACGACCGCGTCATTGCGGGCCCCGGCATGGACACGGTTGTCGGCGGTTCCGGCTCCGATGTCATGATCGGCGGCGGCAATTCGTCGGTGGTCGGCGGCTCCGGCAACGATCTGCTCAAGGGCGGCATGTCGACCACGGCGCACGACACGCTGGTTGGCGGGTCGGGCAACGACACCATGAAGGTCCTCATGGGCAGCAACAGCCTCGTCGGCGGCACGGGCAACGCCACGATGTGGGGCGGCGCTCCCGGTGACACTGTCACCCCGGGCAGTTCCACCCTCAGCGTCACGTCGGGTAACAACCTGCTCATCGCCGGCTTCGGCAGCGATACGCTCTATGGCGGGTCGGGCAACGATACGCTGGTCGGCGAAGGCCACACCAGCATCCAGGCCGGTTCGGGCCACGAGCTGGTCCTGGCGGGTCTTGTCCAGCCCTGGGATCCGAGCCTGGTTGCGGACGACACGGTCAACGCTGGCTCCGGCCAAGCCTCGATCTCGTTGTGGTCCGGCACGAACACCGTCAACCTCAACCAAGGCGGCTCGGCCTCGGTTTCGGTCGCCGGCGGCAACGACACGGTGAACTTCGGCGGCACGACCGGCGACGACCAGCTCACGGTCGGCGCGGGCGCGACGGTGACGGTGAACATCGCGTCCGACGAAACCCTCTCGGGGGTCGGGGCGTCTTCGAGCGGCACGGTGCTGACCTTCTCCGACGGCCAGACTCTGACGATCAACAGCGCCGGCCACACGACGATCAACTTCCAGCACTGATCGCGCTTCTCTTGCGTACGCGGTTCCTTTCGGAGCCGCGTGGCGCCTCCGAACATTCACGCCGCCCGACATTCGCCGAATGTCTCGAGCGGCGGTCGGCGGGCGCCAAGCGCACACTCAAGGCCGTCTTGTTCTGCGGAACAAGACGGTCATTGGTATTGGCGATTCGCTTCGCCATGAGGCGCGTCGGCGACGCGAGGCTGGCGCTCGGACATGCAGATCGGAAAGGGCTGTGGAACACGCTCATGAACGTCCTTTTCGTTCACAACAATTTTCCCGCGCAGTTCGTCCGGCTGGCCAACGCGCTGGCGCGCGACCCGCAGCACCGCATCGCGGCGATCGGCTCGGAGACGGCTGCCGATGTGCCGGGCGTGGAGCTGCGCCGCTACCGATTGCCCGACAAGCGCGCCGTCGACGTGCATCCGTTCGCGCGGCGGTTCGAAGCCGAATGCCGGCGCGCGGAACAGGTGTTGTTCATCGCCACGGCGCTCAAGAGCTCGGGGTTCGAGCCCGACGCCGTCGTCGTGCATTGCGGCTGGGGTGAGAACCTGGCGCTCAAATCGGTGTTTCCGACAGCGCGGCTGATTGTTTATTTCGAGTATTTTTATCGCGCCGAAGGTCAGGATGTGCACTTCGAGCCGACCTATGGCAGCTTCGGCGCCGATGGACGGGCCTCGGTCCATTGCAACAATGCGAGCACGCTGCTCGCCCTCGCCGAGTGCGATGCGGGAATCTCGCCGACCTACTGGCAGCGGTCGACCTATCCGCCAGAGTTCCACTCCAAGATCGAAGTCGTGCACGAGGGCGTCGACACGTCCCGAGCGCGCCCGAACCCGAGAGCGAAATTTCAGCTTCGGGGCGGACGCTGGCTCACGCGCAACGACGAAGTCGTCACCTATACGGCCCGCGGGTTCGAACCCTTACGCGGCTTCACGACGCTGATGCGCGCGCTGCCGAAGATATTACGCGAACGGCCGCGCGCCGAAATCGTCGTCGTCGGCAACGACCGGACGCCCTACGGACCGCCGGCGCCCGGCGGGATCGGCTGGAAGACCCATTGCCTCGGCGAAGTATTGGCCGAGCTGGACATGGCGCGCGTCCACTTCCTGGACTTTCTGCCGTACGACCGCTTCATTTCGCTTTTGCAGGTGTCGTCGGCGCATATTTATCTAACCTATCCGTTCGTGCTGTCCTGGTCGCTCACGGAGGCAATGGCGGCGGGGTGCGCGATCGTCGGCTCCGACACGGCGCCCGTTCGCGAGGTCATCGAGGATGGGGTGAGCGGGATCCTCGCGCCATTTCGCGACGACAACGCGGTGGCGGGGGCTGTCATCGAACTGCTGGCGAATCCGGCTAGAGCAGAGGCCTTGGGCCGAGCCGCGCGTTCGACCATTCTGGCGCAGTTCGATCAACGGGTGTGCGTGCCCCGGGCGTTGGAAGTGCTGGCATGGAAAGCAGGCGCGTCCGTGCGCAGGAATGACGCAATTGCGCAAATCGGCGCGGCTGCGTAGTAGAGAAACTCGGGCTTCGTAAAGGCGGCGTTGGTTCGCTGAGGGAATGCCAAGTCATTCGGAGTTGCTATGTTCGGACTCGGAAGAAAGGCTGGATCCAGCCGCGCCCTCGTTCCCGCAGCGCGCGAGCCGAACGAAGGCAAGGTCGATAACCTGCTCGCCGCGTTCATCGTGGTCGCGCGAACGCAGGGTTTGTTGCTGGGCAAGAATCAGCTCGTTCAGGACAATCTGTTTTCCGAGGATCGGATCACGATCCGCGATTTCGTCGTTTGCGCGCGCAAGTCTGGTTTCAAGGCCAGGCGCGTGCGCATCGAAGTCGATGATTTCGGGCAGTTGGGGAAGATTCTGCCGGCGATCGTCGTTCTGCGCAGCGGCGCGGCGATGTTGCTCGTGGGCTACGACAAGGGCCCCGACAATCCGCGCGTCCAACTCGCGGATCCCCTCGACTACGACGGCCAGCGGCTGTATCTCGATCCGGTCCGTTTCGCTGAGGCGTGGACCGGCGATCTCATCGTGCTCAAGCGCAATTTCGACCTCGCCGACGACGAGAAGCCGTTTTCCTTAGGCCTGATCGCGGCGCTCGTATTTCGCGAAAAGCGCATGGTGCGCGACGTCCTTATAAGCGCATTCTTCCTCGGAATGTTTGCGCTCGCGCCCATTATGTTCTGGCGCCTCATGTTGGAAAAGGTGCTCTTCTATAATGCGTTCAACTCCTTTGCCGTGGTTTGTGTCTTCATGCTCGCGGTTATCGTCTTCGAAACCGCGTACTACTACTATCGAGCGTTTCTTCTCAACGTTATAATTGCGCGTGTTGACGCGCGCATGAACGAATACATATTCGATCGTCTGTTGCGGCTGCCGATCGATTTCTTCGAGCGGACGCAAGTCGGCAAGGTCGCTCACGACGTGCAGGAGGTTTACCGGATCCGAGACTTCATGGCTGGTCAGCTTTTCGGCACCGCTCTCGATTCGATGATGCTGCTGTTCTTCGTCCCGGTGATGCTCGCCTTTAGCCTGATGATGTCGGCGATCGTGTTCGGCTTCTGCGCGCTCATCGTGATCTGGCTGGTCGTGATGCTGCCGGCGTTGCGCAGGGCGGTGCACGAGGTGGTCTATGCGCAAACCGTACGCGGCATCTTTCTCTACCAGACGCTGGCGGGGATTCGGACCGTCAAGTCGCTGGCATTGGAGACGCGGCATCGGCAAGTCTGGGACCACCAGACGGCAGAAGTCGCGCGCACTTACCAGGAGCTGAGCCAGTTGAGCGGGTTGATCCAGACGGTCGTAAAACCGCTGGAGCGACTCGCCGTGAGCGGCGCCTTTGCCGCGGGCGTCTACTATGCGCTCGTCACGCAAGATCCCACCATGCAAACCGCCCTGTTCGCCTTCCTGCTGTTGTCTCAGCGCGTCGCCACGCCGTTGATGCAGTTGGCGCAACTCGTGCACCAACTCGACGAAGCCAGGGCGGCGGTCACTCTGGTCGCCTCGCTCGTCAACCTGCCGAAGGAAGACGTCGGCAGCGCCAGCGGGGTCCGCAAACCGCTCGAAGGCCACGTGGAGTTCGTCAATCTTCGCTTCAAATATCCCGGGGCGTCGAGCTACGCGCTCGATCACCTGAGCTTCGAGATCCCAGTCGGTCACACCTTGGGCGTCGTCGGGCGCAGCGGCTCGGGAAAGACGACCGTGACCCGTTTGCTGCAACGACTCCACACCGAATACGAGGGGCTGATCAAGGTCGACGGCGTCGACGTGCGCGAGTACGACATGCAATTCCTGCGTCGCAGTCTCGGCGTCGTCCTGCAGGAGAATTTCTTGTTCAGCGGCACGATCCGCGAGAACATCACCGCGGCGAAGCCCGATGCGACGTTCGACGAGACGGTCAACGCCTGTCGCATGGCCGGCGCCGAAGAGTTCGTCGAACGGCTGCCGAGGGGCTATGAAACGTTTATCTACGAAGGCTCGCCGAACCTGTCCGGCGGCCAGAAGCAGCGCTTGGCAATTGCCCGCGCGCTGATCCTCGATCCGCGCATCCTCATCCTCGACGAGGCGACGAGTGCGCTCGACCCTGAGAGCGAAGCGATCGTCAACGACAACATCCGCCGCATCGCGGCAGGCCGCACGGTGATCGTGATCTCGCACAGGCTGTCATCGCTGGTGAATTCGGACTCGATCCTGGTGCTCGAGCGTGGACGTTTCGAGGCCATGGGCACGCATAGCGAACTTCTGCAGACCTGCGATATTTATCGCACTCTCTGGAACCAGCAGAACCGCCACACCGAGGCCGCGCTGCGGCACAGCCTGAAGGGGCCTGCCCGTGTCTCTTGACGTCGCCAATAGCCGTGAATCCCTGCAGACGGTCCGTCAGTACCAGTCCGAGGTCGCCGAGATTCGCGAGGGTCCCGAGCCGCTGACCGCCCGGCTGACGGTGCACACGCTCTCGGTCATGGTGATCGCCACCGTCGCCATTCTCACTTTCGCGAAGACCGATCGCGTCGTGACGACGGCCGACGGCCTGATCGTCACGTCGCAACCGGAAAAGGTCATCCAGGCTCTGGACCCGTCGATCATCAAGACGCTCGACGTCAAAGCCGGGGAACACGTGGCGAAAGGTCAGCTGCTGGCGACCCTCGACCCGACCTTCGCCGCTTCGGCCGTCGATCAGTTGCAGTGGCAGATCAGCAGCCTGCAAGCCGAGATCGCGCGCGACGTTGCGGAAATTTCGGCCAAGCCGGTGCAGTTTCCCGACAGCAAGGATCCCCGGTTCCCGGAGTTCGCGAAAATCAATAAGGATTTGTACGAGCAGCAAGAGGCGCTGTTTCACTCGCAGATCAACAGCTTGGACCAGCAGATCGCTCAGACCAAAGCGACGATCGTCAAGTACCAGGTCGATGAGGCGCGTTACAAGCAGCGCGTCGCGCTCAATACGACCATAGAGGACATGTACACGACTCTGGCGGCGCACGGCAACGGTCCGCAATTGAACAAGTGGCAGGCCCAGGATACGGAAACGGAAATCAAGCGGGATATGGAGTTCGACCACAACAGCGTCACGGAAAACGAGCACGCCTTGGCCGCGCTCGAAGCCAATCGCGAAGCGGCGACCCAGCAGTTCCTGACGGCGGCGAGCCAGGATCTGGCGACCAGCCAGACCACGCTCTCGGGCGCGCAAGCCCAGTTGGACGCTGCGCTTCGCCACAAAGAACTGGTTCGCGTCGCCGCCGACGAGGATTCCTACATCCTTTCCGTCGCCAGTATGTCGCCGGGGTCGGTGCTCGTCCAGGGCGCCACGTTGATCACGTTGGTTCCTTCTCGAGTCCCCCTCGAAGCGCAAATCAAGGTTTCGCCGCTGGATATCGGTTTCGTTCGCAAGGGCGACCCGGTCACCATGAAGATCGACGCCTTCAATTACGCCGAGCACGGGACGGTGTCGGGCACGGTCGTCTGGATCGGCCAAGACGCCGTCACCCCCGAAGTCCCCTTGGGGCAGCCGGTCACGTCTCCCAGCACCGCCACGGTGGCCAGCACCGGAGCGATCCAGGCCGCAATGAACCTGGCCTATTACGAGGTGAAGGTTTCGATCGACAAGATGAACCTCATCGGCGTGCCCGCGTCGGCCCGGCTGACGCCCGGGATGACTCTCGAAGGCGACATCAAGGTCGGGTCACGCTCGCTCGGCTCGTACATTTTGGGAGGCCTGTTCCACTTCGCCGGCGATTCCATGCGCGAGCCTTGATTTTCATGCGCCGAATGCTGGACCTCTTCCGCGCGCTCAGGCGCTGGGTTGCGCCGCGCGGCGGTTTGCGGCGCGGACGGAAAGCGCTGGCCAACCACAGGCCGTTGGTCGCCTTGGCGGAATGGAAGGCCGCGAGCCGCGCGGGCGACGCCGAAGCCGCCTACGCGATCGCCCGCCTCTACCTCGACCACAAGGGCGTGGTCTTCAGCGTCGTCGAAGCCAAAATCTGGCTGGAGACCGCGGCGCAGCGCGGCCATGTTCAGGCCCAGTTCGAGCTCGGGCGAGTGCTGCTCAATGGCGGCGCCGAGGCGACCGCCCAGGCGTTGTTGGAGCGGACCCGCGGCCGCCTCGACGAAGACGTCGTCAAGTCGGCCGTCGACGCCCTGTTTCCCAATGGCGTCCGGATCGAACCCGACCCAACCGCAGCGGTGGAACAGCTCGCTGAGGCCGCGGCGGCGGGTCATGGCGAAGCCAATGCCTTGATGGCGATGCTCGCGGTCGAGGGACGCGGCGGCGAGAAGGACTACGCCGCCGCCAAGAAATACGCGACCGTCGCCGCCGAAGCCGGCATCGGCCAGGGCGAGTTCGTTCTCGGCGACATCTACTATCAGGCGCTCGGCGAGACTTGCGATCCCGTCGCTGCCGCCGACTGGTACGAGAAGGCGGCCAATCGAGGCTACGTGCGCGCCAAGGTCGCGCTCGGCTCGCTCCTCATGCGCGGCGAAGGCCGCCCCAAAGACTTGGCCGCCGCCGGCGCGTGGTTGGAGGAGGCCGCCGAGGCGGGACATGCGCACGCCCAGTACGAGGCGGGCATTTTGCGGCTGAGCGGCGAAGGCCTGCCTCGCAATCTGCCGCGCGGCGAAAGCTACCTGCGTCGAGCCGCCAAATCCGGTCATCCGAAGGCGATTCTCGCGCTGGCCGCGTTCTACAGCCACGGCGACGGGGCCGCGCCCAACCTGCGCGAGGCCGAGTTCTGGTATCGGCGGGCTGCCGCAGACGGCGACACCCAGGCGATGTTCATCGCCGGGCGCCTGGCGGCGACCGGCGACGGCAGCGCCCGCAATCTGCCCGACGCCGCGAAGTACTTCCTCCAGGCGGCGGAACGCGGGCACGCGATCGCCGCCCACAACATCGCGACTTTCTACGCCACTGGCCAGGGGGTCGCACAGGACGTGGCCAAGGCCTTCCGCTGGTACAAGTTCGCGGCCGAGGCTGGGGTCGCGCCCGCGCAACTGCGGCTCGCGCGCATTTACGTCGACGGCGTCGGCCACCCCAAGGATCCCGTCGCCGCTCGATATTGGCTCGAGAAGGCGGTCACCGGCGGCGACGCCGAGGCCAAGGCGCTGCTCGGCTCGCTGTTCCTCTCGGGCGTATTCGGCGCCGGGGACACGGCCAAGGCGGTCGATCTGCTCCAGGAAGCCGCCGCGGCGGGCTTTTCCCCGGCCGCGCTGCAGCTCGGGCATATCTACGCGGGCCGTTACGATCTCACGCCGAGCCCCGAAGACGCCTTGCGCTGGTACCGCATCGCCGCCGAGGCCGGCCAGGTCGAGGCCCAGTTCCTGCTCGGACAGATATTCCGGCACGGAACCTTGGCGCCGAAGAACCTAGCCGAGGCGGCGCATTGGTTCCGCCGTGCCGCCGAGCTCGGTCACGCCGGCGCGCAGTTCGAACTCGGCGTGCTCTATTGCACCGGCGAGGGGGTCGAGAAGGACCTCGCCATGGGCGCCAAGATGTACGCCGCCGCCGCGGAATCCGGACACATCCACGCCATGCACAATTGGGGCGTGATGCTGCTCAAGGGCATGGGCGTCGAACAGGACGAAGAGACGGGGCGGGCGTTCGTCGAGAAGGCCAACCTGGCGGGCGCTGCGGCGAAGCAGGGCTAGCGCGCTTTCCGCAATGCTGGAACCGTCAAAAGCGAGCGAAGCGACCCAGGGGGCCATGAGGCAGCGCCCGACGCCGCCTGGATGGCTTCGTCGCCACGATCCCCGCAATGACAGGGGGTTGTTACGCCAAATCTGGAAGCGC
Source organism: Roseiarcus sp. (assembly GCA_052147395.1). GTDB lineage: Bacteria > Pseudomonadota > Alphaproteobacteria > Rhizobiales > Beijerinckiaceae > Roseiarcus. Next base: position 7,252 of record JBKQKS010000198.1, on the reverse strand, counting down.
TCTAGCGGGGCTGAGCGCCGAGGCGGTCCGCGGGCGGCGTCAGGCCAAGCGGAATTTCGCGCTCGAGCGCCGCCGTCGCCCTTGGAAACCGTATCACAGCCACGCTTCGATATCCCCGTCCATCGACTGCGGCGCGTCCGTCGGCGCATAGCGTTTGACGTGCTCGCCCTTCTTGTCGATGAGGAACTTGGTGAAATTCCACTTGATCCCCTTCGAGCCGAGCATGCCCGGGGCCGCCGCCTTCAGCGCCTTGAACAACGGGTGCGCCTTGGACCCGTTGACTTCGGTCTTGGCGAACATCGGGAAGGTCACGTCATATTTGAGCGAGCAGAAGGCCTTGATCTCCTGCTCGTCGCCCGGCTCCTGATGCCCGAACTGGTCGCTGGGGAAACCGAGCACGACGAAACCGCGGCCCTTGTAGCGGCGATAAAGCGCTTCGAGGCCGGCATATTGCGGGGAGAAGCCGCATTGGCTCGCCACGTTGACGACCAGCACCGGGCCGCCGGCGTAATCGCCGAACTTGCGGGTCTCGCCGTCGATGGTCGTCAAAGGAATGTCGTCGAGCGCGCTCATTCGGACCTCGAGAGTAGGGAGACGAGTCGCCGAATGTATACCGGTTCGGCGGAGGCTGCGAGCCCCCGCCGGCTTCGTCTCCCATGTCGGGAAACGCGCACGTCCGAGGGCGCGGTCGCCGCGGTTTTCCCGGATGCTGCGCCCGCGCGCCCCGGCTCGCATCGCGACCCGCTCGGAAGACGCCTCGCCGTAACTGACCATGATCGCCTGATAGCGGCCGGAGGGGCTGCGGCACGAGGGGACTGGCTGCGCGCCGCAAACTCTACACACCCCCCTCGTCGTTCGCAGGCCTTTGGACGAGAGGGGCGGCTGCAGGGGCTTTCGCTCCTGCGGCGCCGTCATCCCGGGCGCCGCGAGGCTCGGGCGACCGCAAGGGGACGGCCGCCCCCGGATCCCCCCGCGCGCCGCTCATGACGGCAAACGCTAAACTCACTGCCCCTCGAACACCTCGCGGGCGGCCACGGCGGTCAATTCGTTGATGCGGCGGCGGATGCGATGTGCCGAGAGCGGCGGGTCGAGATTGGCGAATTCGCTCTCGAAGCGCAACGCGAGCGCTTCGTCGTCGTCCCGACCGATCTGGTCCTCCACCAGTCTCTTCGCGTAATCGTTCGCCGCCGGGCCTTCGAGGCCGAGCTTCTCAGCCGCCCACAGTCCGAGCAGCCGGTTGCGCCGCACGACCGAACGGAATCTCAGCGCTGCGCTGATCTCGAATTCGCTCTCGAACTTGGTCTCGCGGGCGTGCCAGACGTCCATGGCGAGTCCCCCTTGTTATCGATGTTAATATGAACCTTCGGCGCGCCGCACTCAAGCGTCGCGTTGGAGTCTGACGCCTAATCCCGCCTGAGGCGGACGCGGCATGCCGGCCTGGGCGCGCCGCAACGCGTCGAGTGCAGCCATGGTCTCCGCCCGCCACGGCACGGCGCGCGGGCCGTCGTCCGCCCTGGCGACCGACAGCAGCAGCTGCTCGCTCGCCGCGAGCTCGATGCCGGCGCCGTCGCGCATTTCCAGCCAAACCCGCATGCGTTTGTCGTCGTGCTCGATGAGCTGGCAGAACACGTGCAGCGGCGCGCCCTCGAGCGCCTCGCGAAAATAATGCAGCATCATCTGCAAGGTGTACAGCGTCTGCCCGGTCGCCTTGCGCGCGGCGGCGTCGAGCCCGACGCGGTCCATCAGCGCGTCGGTCGCGAGGCTGAACACCATCGCATAGGCCGCGTCGTTCATGTGGCCGTTGTAATCGACCCAGTCGGGCGCGACCCGTGTTTCGTAAAGGGCGAGCCAATCTCCGTGGCGCATGGCGGTCAGTAGCGATGATACCAGTACGGCCCGCCCCAGCAGCAGCCGAACGGCGCGACGATGATCGGCGGCGCGACGACGACGGCGGGCGGCGGCGGCGCGGGCGGTTCGTCGGCATAAATGATCGGCGGCGCGTCGGCCGCAGACACCGTGCTCGAGCGCACGAAGCCGGGAATGTCGCGCCACGAGGCCGAGCACCAGATCTTGCTGCAGCCGGTGACGTCGATCAGCGCATGCGCGGGGATGCGCTGCACGACCGACGCGTGGCCATTGGGCGCGCTGCGCATCAGCGTGGGCACGGTGGTCATGACCGGGCTCGCGAGCGCGACCCCGGTCGTGACGAGAACGGCGACTCCGGCAAGCAGGAAGCGATGCATGAGAACCCTCGATCTCCCCTCGGGAAAACACCGGGATATCACGATGCCGCCATGGCGGAATGATGGCCGAAGCGCGCCGATTCCCTCATGCGTGGCGCTCTGGCTCGGATCGTGAGATGGCGAACTTCTCCTTCGTTTGCCCCGCGCCGACAACCGGACGATGCGCCGGGTTGACAAGCGGACCGAAAACACCCTTCACCCCGCGGCGATGTTGCTGCTCGAGCTGCTCATCACGCCGCTGATCATGGGATCGGCGACGTTTGCCTCTCGCCGCTGGGGCGATGTCGTCGGCGGCTGGCTGGTCGGGCTCCCCGTCGTGTCGGGGCCGGTTTCGGTCTACCTGCTCGTCGAACGCGGGCCCGATTTCGCCGCCCGCGCCGCGGCGGACTCGCTCAGCGGGGTCATGGCGCAAGCCGGTTTCTGCATCGGCTATGCGCTCGGCGCCCAGCGCGGCGTCGCCGCCGCGCTCATCTCGGCGACGTTCGGTTTCCTGGCGCTGGGCGGCGCCGCCGTGGCTCTGGCGCCGCCGCTCGCCGCCCTTATGGCGGGCGCGGCGGCGATGCTCGCGCTTGCCCGCGTCCTCCTGCCGGCCGACGGCGCTGCCGCCGCCCGCCTGCCCGCGCCGCGCTGGGACTTGCCGGCGCGGCTCGTCATCGTCACGACGCTGGTCGTCACAGTGACCGGCTTTGCCGGCGCGCTGGGACCCCAGCTCAGCGGCCTCGCGGCCACCTACCCGGTAATCGGCGGCGCGATCGCCGCTTTCGCCCAGTTGGCGCGCGGCCCGAAGGCGGGCATTGCGGCGCTGCGCGGCATGGCGACCGCGCTCTACGGCTTCATCGCCTTTTTCGCCGTCATCGGCTTCACGCTGGGGCCGCTCGCGCCGCTCACGGCCTACGGCGCCGCGCTCGCCGCGGCGCTCGCGATCCAGGGACTGACGCTACGCGGCCTCGAGAGCGGCGCGCGCGCTCAGGGCTGCATCCAGCCGCCGGGGCGGTGTTCTTCCCCGCCCGGCCCGCCATGATGCCACGGATGCGGTCGAAGCGTCATCAGCAGCGGGCCGAACTCGGCCTTCTGCTGGTCATCGAGGCTGTCATAGAGCGGCTTGGCGGCGTCGGCGACCTGCTTCAGCTCGGCGGCGGCCTTGGCGAGGTGATCCGACATCGCGTTCATGCGCTCGATCGGCGTCATCTTCTCGCCCTCTTTATGCAGCTCGCGCATGGCGCGCATCGCGTCCATGCGCGCCTTGGCGGCGTCGCGCACCGCGCTTTCGAACGGCGCCCAGGCCTTCTCCTGATCCGGAGTGAGCTTCAGCGCCGCCTTCATGCCGGCGAGCTTGGCGTCGAGCAGGGCGGCCATGATCTCGGGCGAGGGCCCGCGATGAGGCATCTCCGCGCCAGCCGGCGAAGCGTCGGGGGCGGCCAGAGCGAACGGGGAAACGCCGAGGCCGGCGATCGCGGCGGCGCCGAGCGAGGCGATGATCCATTTGCGCATTGTCGGTGTCCTCGAGTTGAAACGGACGCGCAAAGCATTGGCCTCGGGCGCATTACGTTCAAGTTACTTCGCCGTAAGGCGAGACGCCGGTTGACACGCGCGAACGGCGGGGGCCAGGATCCGCGCGACGGTTTTCGAGGGATTCCATGTCGAAGGGCGGCGTCATCGGCAGGTTCGCCGAACAGGTGAGACAGCAGGGCGCGTTCAGCGCCTGGGTCGGCGTCAATGACCCGTTCGTCGCCGAAACGCTGGCGCGGGAAGATTTCGATGCGGTGACGCTCGACATGCAGCACGGCGGCATCGACTTCGCCGGCGCCGCCCGCGCGATCCAGATGGTCGCCGGCGCGTTGAAGCCGACCGTGGTCAGGGTTCCGCTCGGCGATTTCGCCACCGCCAGCCGGCTCGCCGACGCCGGCGCTGCGGCCGTCATCGCGCCGATGATCGACAGCGCCGAGGACGCGCGCCGCTTCGCCGAATTCATGAAGTTCCCGCCGCTCGGACGACGCTCCTGGGGGCCGCGCGCCGCCGCGCCGCTCTCGGGCCTCGCCGGCCAGGACTATCTGCAGGCGGCCAATGCGTTCACCCTCGCCATCGCCATGATCGAAACGCGCGAGGCCCTGCAAGCGCTCGACGACATCGTCGCGGTCGACGGCATCGACGGGCTGTTCATCGGCCCCGCCGACCTCGCCATCGCGCTGAGCCACGGCGGCTCGGTCGACGCTAACGGCACGCCGGTCAACGACGCGATCGACCGCGTCGTCGCCGCCGCCAAGGCGCATGGCAAATTCGCCGGCCTGTTCTGCGGCGACGGGGCGCGGGCGAAATGGGCGCAGAGCCGCGGGGTCGCGTTCTGCACGGTCTCTTCCGATCAGATGCTGATGCGCGCGGCGGCCCGCGCCGAACTCGCCGCCGCCAGGTCGTGACGCCCGCTTCCGACGACGCGCTCGGCGAAACGATCGCCGGCGTTCGCCGCACGCTCGGCCGCTCGCCGTGGATCGGCGCCGCTTTCGTCGCCCTCGGCCTGGCGTTCCTCGCCGACATTGTCGGGCCGCAGCTTCTAGGTCACGGTAAGACCAAGGATTTTTCGCTCTGGTATTTTACGGGACGAGCCGTGCTCGAGGGCCGGCCGATCTACACGGATTTTCAGGGCGAGCATGTCTATTTCCTCTATCCGCCGTTCGCGGCGATCCTGCTCGCCCTGCCCGCGGCGCTCGGGCCGCTCGGCGACTACGCCGCGCTCGGGCTAATGAACTGGCTCGCCTGGATGGCCGCGATCATCGCCGGGCTCGCGCTGTCGCGTGGGCCGGCGGACCGGCTCGGGCTCGTCGTCCCCTCGCTGGCGCTGCTGACGCTGATCGCGGAAACTTTTGACATCGGCCAGCCGAACCTGATCCTGCTGGCGATTTTGCTGTCGGGCTTCGTCGCCATCGAGGCGAAGCGCGAGGGCCTCGGCGGAATCCTCATCGGGCTCGCGACGGCGATCAAGGCGTTTCCGGCGCCGCTCATCGTCTACCTGCTCGTTCGCCGCAATTTTCGCGCCGCGGCGGCGATGGCCGTCGCGACGGCGGTGCTCACCTTCGCCGTTCCCATGGCGGTGCGCGGACCGGCCGTGGCGACGCGTGAAATCGCGGCCTGGTCGCACAACATGCTGAGCGCGAACGCCGCCGACATGGCGCAGCGCGGCGAGCGCAACTGGGGATATCGCAACCAGTCGCTGCTGGCTCAAGTTCACAGGCTCACCCGCAGCGTCGAAAAGATGCCCGACGAGGGTTTTGCCGACGAGCCGCACATAAATTTCGTCGACCTCGGTTTCGGGGGCGCCAACATCGTTTTCGTAATCGTCTCAGCGGCGCTCGGCGCGGGTTTTTTGGCGCTCCGCCGCGGCTGGAATTTCGACGACGCCCGCGTGCGGGCCTACGACCTCGCGATCGCGCTCTCAGGGGTAGTCGCCATCTCGCCGCTGGCGCGCAACTATTACTTCGTCTGGCTGTTGTTTCCGGTCACCGTGCTCGCCGGCGATTTTTTCTCCGCCGACGGGCGCTATCGGCTCGGCCCGATCCTCGGCATCTGCCTCGCCGTCGTCGCGATCTGGTTCGGCGAGGCCGCGCGCCCGCGGCTCCTCGCCGTCTGCGGCCCGACCCTGTTCGCGCTGCTGTTAGTCGCCGGCATGTGCGCCTACGAGGCGTCGCAGCGGACGCGGGCGCTGTAACCGCAGGCCCTCATCGTCAGCGCGGGCCCTCATCGTGAGCTTGTCGAACGACGACCGCGACCTGCCGGGGCGACGCCGACAAAGAAATCCGAAGAGACGGGCGCGCTACGGTAAATCGAAGGGGAGGCCGGCTCTCTCTCTCGAGCGACCGCCGGCGGGATCGCGGGAGCAATTCTGTTGCGGTGCTCCGAGAGTCATATTATGTTTCGCGTATGATACGCTCCATAAGAGGAGCGGCGACGCGGCGGTTCGTCGAGGCGGGGAAGTCCAAGTTTTCCGGCCTCGATGCCGATGTGGCGCGTCGTCGTCTCGCGGCGTTGAACGCGGCGCGAAAGCTCGACGACCTGTCGCATCTGCGTAGCGTCTCTCTCCATAAGCTGTCCGGCGATCGCGCCGGCTTTTGGGCGATCAGCGCCAAGGGGTCCGTGGCGCATCGTGTTTCGCTTCGACGCTGGCGACGCCTTCGAGGTGGAGATCGTCGACTATCACTAGAGGAGGGATACGATGACGAAGAATCCCGAAGTTTTCGACGCGCCGCCCGACGGCTTCGCGATGGCGCCCGTGCATCCCGGCGAAGTGCTGCAAGAGGAGATTTTCGCACGCGGCCTTACGGCTCATGCCTTGGCGCTGAAATTGCGCGTGCCCGCCAATCGCCTGACGGAAATCATCGCCAGCAAGCGCGGCATTACTCCCGACACGGCGCTGCGTCTCAGTCGCTGCCTCGGCCCCGGCGCCGCGTTCTGGCTCGAGTTGCAGAGCCAATACGACCTGGCGGTGGCGGAGAAGCGGCTGGGGGCGAAGATTAGGGCGGAGGTCGAGGCGGCGTAGGGGCGGGGGCAATTTTGGTTTGCGGGGGTTTACGGGGTTTACGGTGACACGCCCGTCAATTCCTAATTCCTCCAAGCCTGGTGTCACCGCAAATCCCCGAGGCTCGCGCCGTCATTGCGAGCGAAGCGCGGCAAACCAGGGGCCGCGGGCACAGTCCTTTCCTGGTAAGTTCGTGTATACTTTTGGAACAGCGGCAAGGATACAGCCCTACGCCCCCTGGATTGCCGCGCTTCGCTCGCTTTTGACGACGGCTTCCGCCGTCGCTAACCTAGCGCCCACGGGTCGGCGCCCGTTCACCGCCGCGCCGCGGCGCTCCGGATCGGCGCGCTTTCGAGCGCGAGCAGCAGCGCCAGGGTCGCGGCGACCAGGATCATCGTCAGCGCGGCGCCATCGAAAATGTCGCCGCGGTCGGTGAGGCCGAAGATCGCCACCGGCAGCGTCACCCAGCCCGGCGGATAGACCATCACGGTGGCGCCGAGCT
>JBKQKS010000197.1:0-21420 GCA_052147395.1 Roseiarcus sp. | reverse complement strand
TTCCGTCTGCTGACCGCGATGAACCTGTTCCAGTACCAGACGGTGTCGCTGCTGCTGATCACCACCTTCGTGTTGGTGATGGCCGCCGAGCGCGGCTCGGCGATTTTGCGCAAGCGGGTGGCGTGAGGAGATCGGCAGTCGGCAGTCGGGAATTCGGGGCCGCGCGACTTCGCGCTCATTCGGGAACCTCTGCGCTGCGAACGGCGTCGATCCATTCTTCGGGGAGCTCGGCGGTTACGCCGACGCGCCGGTCACGCCGCTTCAGGCGTTCCCATTCCTCGGCGGACATGACGACGAGCGAGTCGCGCCCGTGCTTGGTGATGATGACGGGCTCGCGCCGAGCCTTATCGCTGAGCGCGCCGAAGGCCGCCTGAAACTCCGTCGCGGACACGCGTGTCGGCTGCATCGAAAAACCTCCAATTTGCTTATTTTATCCAAAATAGCCGCTACTCGCAACGGACGTCACGTTGCCGTGAATTGGGGGCGGGCAATTTGCGGACGTGATACAGAATCCCCAATTGCATGCGCTTGGCTCGCCCTGAGGGGCGAAAGCCGGATTTCGCGCCCTACGAACCCTCGCTGTTCGGCAGCTCGTCCCACCGCCCGCCCTCCACCCCCGCCGCGTGCTCCACATAGGTCGCGAGCATGGGGACGAAATGCGCGCCGCCGCCGGCGGCCGCGGCGTTGGCGAAGGCGTTCTTCACGGCCGAGCCCAGGGGATTGGGAAGGCCGGCGGCGTCGGCCATCGCCGCGAGATAACGCAGATCCTTGTAGGCGTTGGCGATGGTGAACTGGTGGGCCTTCGGATCGCCCTCCAGAGTCCATCGCATAAAGGTCTGGTAGAAGCCGCAATCCATGCGCCCGCCGCGGATCACGCCGTCGAAGCGCTCCGGCGAAAGGCCGCACTTGTTCGCCAGCGCGAGCGCTTCCGAGTAGAGCGCGGCATAGCCGAGCGAAATGAAATTGTTGATGAGCTTCATGCGGTGGCCGTCGCCGGTGGCGCCGACATGGACGATCTTTCCCGCCCAGGTTTCCAGCACGGGCTTCACCCGGGCGAAAACCTCGTCGCTGGCGCCGACCATGGTGTCGAGCGTCCCCGCCCACGCCTCTTTGGGCGTGCGGCTCAAGGGCGCGTCGACGAAGGCCACCCGCGGCGCCAGGCGGGCGGCGAGCGCGAGCGTCGAATTGGGCTCGGAGGTCGAGCAGTCGACGATGACGCTCTCCGCCTGCAGGCCGGGCTCGAGGCCGCGCACAGTCTCCTCGACCTCGCGCGAGCCGGTCACGCACAGGAACACGATCGAAGAGCGCTCGGCAAGCTCGGCGAGGCTCGAGGCCTCGTGGGCGCCACGCGCGACGAGGTCGTCGACGGCCTTACGGCTGCGATGGGCTGTCACGGTGAGCGGAAAGCCCTTCTCGACGATGTTGTTGGCCATGCCGTGGCCCATCAGGCCGAGGCCGACGAAGCCGATGGTTTCTGCGGGAAGTGTGGTCATGGGCGTTTCCGTTGACGAGACGAGCGAGCGTAGCGGGTCTCGCCGCGGGTGGGAATGGCGCTCGAGCGCCGTCCGCCCGGGCGCCGCTGGCGGCGAAATTCCGCGAGCGTTCCTTCGGGCTCGCGCGGCTCGACACATTGGGCTATTCCGGTTCCGTCGGATGCGAATATCGGCCGGCCACGGGCGCGCCCGCGGGCCTGAATTGGTTGCAAAACGGGCGGAATCGATGACCTACGACGCCAAATTGCTGGAAACGTTGAAGACCGTTTCGACGCCGACGATCACGACCCTGCTGCTGGACAAGGGCCTCAGAACCGTCCGGATGCGCGGGCCGGTCGCGCTCGATGCGCAATGCGAGCGCATCGTCGGCCCGGCTTTCACGCTCCGCTTCATCCCGGCGCGCGAAGATGTCGCCACCACCGCGAGCTGGTCCTCGCCGCGCTCGACCCGCGCGGCGATCGAGGACATGCCCGCGGGCTCGATCGCGGTCGTGAGCGCGCTCGACGTAACGCATGCCGGCATCTTCGGCGACATTCTCTGCGCCCGTTTGGGGAAGCGGGGCGTAGCGGGGCTCGTCACCGACGGCGTGCTGCGCGACATCTCCGGTGTGCGCGCTTCGCGTCTCCCGGTTTGGTCGCGCGGCTTCGCGGCGCCGCCGTCGGTGAGCGGCCTCCATTTCGTCGGCCGGCAGGAGCCGATCGGCTGCGGCGGCGTCGCGGTGTTTCCCGGCGATCTCGTCGTCGCCGATGCCGACGGCGTCGTGGTCGTCCCCGCCGAGCATGTCGAACTCGTCGCCGCGGCGGGGCCGCATGAGGAGGCGCGCGAAGCGTGGATCATGCGCGAAGTAATGAAGGGCGCCGCGCTCACCGGGCTCTATCCGATGAACGAAGAGACGCGCGCCCGCTACGAGGCGAATTCGCAGGGTTGATCCGAACGCGGGCAGAAGAGGGAGGGCGCGATGTATTGGGGCGAGGTCGAAGGGACCGGGACCGTCGTCGTCGACGAGCGTTTCCGCGAGTGTTTCGCCGGCCATGTGCGCGTCGAGCGGCTATGGACCGGCTGCCGCTGGGCGGAGGGGCCGGCCTGGTTCGCGGCGGGGCGCTATCTCGTCTGGTCCGACATTCCCAACAACCGGATGCTGCGCTTGGTCGAACCGTCCGGCGAAGTCTCCGTCTTCCGCGAGCCCTCCAACAACTCCAACGGCAATGCCGTCGACAACCAGGGGCGGCTCGTCACCTGCGAGCATCTGACGCGCCGGGTGACGCGCACCGAGTGGGACGGCTCGATCCGGACGCTCGCCGACCGCTGGCGGGGCAGGCGGCTCAACTCGCCCAACGACGTCGTCGTCAAGTCCGACGATTCGGTGTGGTTCACCGACCCGGCCTACGGCATCGACGCGGACTACGAGGGCGACAGGCAGCCGCAGGAGATCGACGCCTGCCATGTCTTCCGCATCGATCCTCGCAGCGGCGAGGTCGAGCGGATGATCGACGACATGGTTCGGCCGAACGGCCTCGCCTTCTCCCCCGACGAGCAGCTGCTTTACGTCGCGGATACCGGCGCCTCGCACGTGACGAACGGACCGCGCCACATCCGCCGCTTCCATGTCGGCGCCGACGGGCGGACGCTCTCCGGCGGCGAAGTGTTCGCCGAATGCGGCGCCGGCCTGTTCGACGGCTTCCGCGTCGACGTCGAAGGGCGAATCTGGGCCAGCACGGCCGAGGGCGTGCATGTCTACGATCGCGAGGGCGCGCTGATCGGCAAGATCCTCATCCCCGAGATGGTGTCGAACGTCACGTTCGGCGGGACCAAGCTGAACCGGCTGTTCATCCTCGGCACGACCTCGCTCTACGCGATGTACACCTTTACCAAGGGCTGCCGGCCCGGGTGAGTCGATGAGCGGCTACATCGACCCGGTCTCCGGCAAAACCTATCCGTTCTTGCCGCCGCGCTGGGCGTCGGATGAGGGCCGGCCGCTCGCCATCGCGCCGCTCACCGGCCTCGGACGCGACGACATCGCGCGCGAAACGCGCTCTCTGTGGCGCTATGCGGCGGCGCTGCCGTTCCCGATCGCCGATCCGGTGACCTTGGGCGAGGGCGTTACGCCGCTGCTCGCGAGAGCCTGGCGAGGGGCGAAAGCGTTGTTCAAGCTCGAATGGTTCTCGGCGACCGGCAGCTTCAAGGATCGCGGCGCCAGCGTGATGATCTCAGCGTTGCGCGAGCTCGGCGTGACCCGTGTGCTGGAGGACAGTTCCGGCAACGGCGGGGCGGCGATCGCGGCCTATGCCGCCGCGGCGGGCATGAGAGCGAAAATCCTGGTTCCCGCGTACACGCCGGCGGCGAAGACCGTGCAGATGCGCGCCTACGGCGCTCAGATCGAGCTCGTGCCGGGAACGCGCCAGGACACCGCCGACGAGGCTCGGCGCCAGAGCGCAAATATCTTCTATGCGAGCCACAATTGGCAGCCGTTGTTCCTGCAGGGGACCAAGACCCTCGCCTACGAGCTCTGGGAAGATCTCGGCTTCCGCGCGCCCGACCACGTCGTCGTCCCCTGCGGCGCCGGCAGCAACGTGCTCGGCTGCGACATCGGCTTCGACGAGCTCGAGCGCCGCGGCGAGATCGCGCGGCGGCCGCGGCTGCATGCGATCCAGCCCGAAGCCTGCGCGCCGATAGCGCGCGCCTTCGCCGCCGGCGTGAACGTCTGCCCCGAAATCGCGCCCGAGCCGACGATCGCGGAGGGGACGGCGATCGCCAAGCCGGTGCGCGGCGCCGAAGTCCTCGCCGCCATCCGGCGCTGCGGGGGAACCGCGCTCGCCGTTTCCGAGTCGGCAATCGAGGCCGCCTGCCGCGAGCTCGCCAGCTGCGGCCTTTATGCGGAGCCGACGAGCGCGGTCGCCGCCGCCGGCCTCTCGCGGTTGCTCAGCGAGGGCCGCATCGCTGGCGGCGAGGTCGCGGTCGTCGTGCTCACGGGCGGCGGGCTCAAAGCGACGCAGCGTTGGAGCGAATGGCTCGGCGTCTGAGCCGGTTCAGGTCGTCGGAATCGACAGCACGGGAAAACGCGCGTCATCGAGCAGCGCCGAGGTCACCGAGCTGCGGAGCGCAGAGATGAGGCCGCTGGTCGGCGAGGTCGGCGCCACGATGAGGCTCGCCGGCCAGCGCCTGGCGTGCTCGAGAATGGCCGGCGCGACCGCGCCCTCGCGAGTGATCATGGTGTAGGCGGGAACGCCGGGCGTCGGCGCGATGACCGGCGGCGTCGGGCCGACGTGCAGCAGCCGCACTTCGGCGCTGGCGCCGAGGGCTTCGAGCCAGGCGGCGAGCCGCGCCAGAGCCGGCGTCGGATCGTGTTTGCCGCCGACAGGCACCAGCACGTTGCTGAGGTTGAAGGCGCCGGTTGCGGGGTCGACGAATCCCCGGGCGCCCGCACGCAAGATCAGCACCATGGTCATGGCGCGGCGCAGCACGCGCGCGGCGACCGAGCGCTCCATCCAGCGCGACAGGCCGTGATGGTCGCGCATCGCGATGACCGCGAGGTCGCAGCGATGGTTGGCCATGTAGTCGATAATCCCCGAGCGCGCATCCCCGCCGGGAATCACCGCGCTGACGACGCGCAGTCCCGTCAGCATTTCCAGATCCTCCGGATTCGTCTCCGGGGGCGCTTCGCCCCAGCGCTCGAGCAGGCCGGCGACCTGCCTGAGGCCGTTGGGCCGCGGCCCGCCGTCGGCGGACGCGAAGTTGAGCAGCGACAGCATTTGCTGGGCCCGGCCCGCCAGACGCACGGCGTGCGCGAAGGCGAGCGCGCCGTCGGCCGCGAAATCGGTCGGGTGCAGCAGGGTTGAATATTCGCCGTTGGTCGACAGGGGACCGCTCCCGATCAGGGCCGCGACGCTCGCGACCATGCCGGGCGAACATGGCGCGAGGCTGAACGCCTTCCTTGACTCGTCTTAATACGTCAGATTGAAATCAATGACGGCGCGCAACGTGCGGGGGAGGGGCGAAAATGCAGGCGACGGCGGCCGACCGGACGGCCATGGACCTCGCGGTCCGTCATCTCGTCACCAAATACACTCCCGGCGGCAACCGGGTCGGCTGGCTGATGATGGCGTCGATTCTCGTCGAGGCCTGGGACCTCTACGGCATCGCCTTCGTGCTCATCTTCATCAGCGCCCAGTATCATCCCGCGCCCTGGCTGCTCGGCCTCGCCGGCGCGGCGACGCAGGGCGGCGCGGTGATCGGCGCCCTCATCGGCGGCTGGCTCGCCGACCGCATCGGGCGGCGCGTGATGTTCCTGTCGACGATGATCCTGTTCATCATCCTCGCCATCGCGCAAGCCTTCGTCACCAGCGTCGAGCTGCTCGTCATCGTGCGTCTGCTGCTCGGCGTGCCGCTCGGCAGCGACATTTCCACCGGCTACACCTACATCATGGACTCGATGCCCAAGGGCCAGCGCGAGGTGATGGGCAATCGCTGGCAGTTCATGTTCGCCATCGGCGAGGTGCTCACGCTCGCGGTGATCGCGGTCTTCCTGATCGCCGATCTTCCTCACGAGACGATCTGGCGCGTGACGCTCGGCCTCGGCGCCGTGCCCGCGCTCATCATCCTGCTGCTGCGCCACGACCTGCCGGAAGCGGCGGTGTGGCTGATCCGCGGCGGCAAATTTTCCCAGGCCAAGCAGGTGGCGCGGAAAATGTTCGAGGACGATCTGGCGATGCTGCCTAACCGCGACGTCGAGGTCGAGCGGCCGAGCTCGACCGAGTTTTTGGCCGATCTCAGGCGCGATCCGGTGCGCTGGCGCGCGACGCTGTTCGGCTGGATCGCCTGTTTCGCCCAGGGCAGCGAGTTCTCGACCTTCGGCTTCTACCTGCCGACATTGTTCGCCATGGTCGGCGTGTCGACGGTGCTCGGCAACGACCTCGTGACCATGGCGCTCTACGTGCTGGCGGCGATCTCCGGCTGGGTCGGGCCGATGATCCTGCCGAAAATCGGCCATCGCGGCATCAGCATGGCGGGCTTCGGCATCGTGTTCGTGTCGCTCCTCGTCGCCGCGGCGGCGCTTTATACGGGCCAGAAGCTGGTGCTGCCGTTCGCCGCGGCGGCGATGCTGTGGGGGCACTACTGGGACGCCTCCAACTGCATGACCATCCCGACCGTGGTGGCGCGGCCGCAATATCGGGGCACGGCGAGCGGCTTCGCCTATATGTTCGTCAAACTGCCGTCGTTCCTCGCGATCTTCCTGTTCCCCGTGGTGTTCGCGGCGATCGGACAGGCCAACGCGACGCTGCTGGTGGCGGTGTTCCCGCTCATCGGCTTCCTGGCCGCCGCGTTGCTGCTGCCGGAGATTTATGGCTTCGAGCACGATTGACGCCGGGGCGCTCGTCGAGAGGGGCGGGCGGCGATTTTTGTCCCTGGACTCAGCGATTGCAAAGCGTTGAGCGTACGATTCGTAACCGGGGCAGATTCCCGGGCGGACCTCGCCTACAAGGCCGCCCGGGAATTTGCCCCGGTTACTACGATTTTGTCCCAGCTCACGTTCGAGCGCGTTGGCGCCGGCGGTTCGTTGGGCTAATTGAAGTCTGTCGATAGATTGAATAGACAAAAATCGCTTTCGATAGGCAATGTGGCTGAAGGGCGGAGGGCGGACATTCCGCATCTGACGACCCTCGCCCTGAGGCCTCCTTCGGCAGGTTCAGGAGCGGAGCGGCCTCGAAAGGCGCTCCAGTGCGAACGGACGCTGCCGCAAGGGCCGGCGTCAGCGGAGTCGGCGGCGCCCACTGGAGCGTCCTTCGAGGGCCCTGCGGGCCACCTCAGGACGAGGTCCGTTGTGCGTCGCTTCCGCCCGTTTCCCCGCCGGCAGGCGGGGCGTGGGGTGAAAGAGCCGCATCAATGCCATGCGCGGCATTGCGTTGAGCCACGAGTCCGTTAGGAAGGGGACCCAATCCCGCGGAGCGCTGATTATGGAGTGGGTGAAGACGCTGCATTTATTCGGCGTCATCGGGTGGATGACGGGCGTGTTCTACATGCCCCGCCTGCTCGTCAACATCGTCGAGGCGCATAGCGCAGGCGAGCCGACCAAGCGCCTGCAGGACATGGCGTATCGGCTGTTCCGGTTCTGCACCGGCCTTGCCGTCGTCGCCATCGGCGCCGGCCTGTGGCTGTGGTTCGGCTATGGCTACGGCGGCGCCTGGCTGCACGCCAAAGTGACCCTGGTCGCGCTGCTCGTGGTCTACTGGGCCATGACGCGCGTGTGGCTTTCGCAAATGATCCGCGGCGAGTATCGTAGGTCCTCGATGTTCTTGCGGGTCTACAACGAAATGTCGCTCGTGCTGTTCGTGCCGATCCTCATCCTCGCCGTGACGAAGCTCGTTTGAATCGGCCAATGATGTCCTCTCGTCACGGCCATGTCTTCCTCGGCGAAGCCCACGCCGAAAGCGAGCGCGCGATGTGGTCGGTGATCGCGCTGGCGAGCGCGATGATGGTCGTCGAGATCGTCGGCGGCCTCGCGTTCGGCTCCATCGCGCTCATCGCCGACGGCTTGCACATGAGCACGCATGCCGGCGCGCTCCTGATCGCCGCGCTCGCCTACACCTTCGCGCGGCGCTGGGCGCACGATCCGGCCTTCACCTTCGGCGCCGGAAAACTGGGCGATCTCGCGGGCTATTCGAGCGCCCTCATTCTCGGCCTCGTCGCCCTCGGCATCGCCTACGAGGCTGTGCGAAGGCTGTTCGCGCCGATGCCGATCGACTTTGCCGCGGCGATCCCGATCGCCGCGCTCGGCCTCGCGGTCAATGTCGCGAGCGCCTGGCTGTTGAGCCGCGGCGGTCATGATCATCATCATCATCATCACGATCATAACCACGCTGACGACGCCGGCCGGCGCGTCGTCGTCGGCGCCGAAGCGTTCCGTCTGGAAATCTTCGAGCGCGGCGTTCCCCCGCGCTTCCGCGTGACGCCGCTCGGGTCCTCGGCGGCGCGCGCCGAAGATTTTTCGATCACGACGCTGCGGCCGGCGCGGCAGGAATTCCGCTTCGCCGCCCGCGACGGCTATTTCGAATCCGTCGACGAGGTTCCCGAGCCGCACGCCTTCGAGGCGATCCTCAGCGTCGGCGCGGCGAGCGGGTCGAGCCGCTTCGAAGAGCATCCCCATACGAGCGTCGGCCGCGACAACAACATGCGCGCGGCGTTGCTGCATGTGGTCGCCGACGCCGCGGTCTCGGTGCTGGTGATCGTCGGCCTGACGCTGGCGAAGCTGTTCGGCTGGCTGTGGATGGACCCCGTGGCGGGGCTCGGCGGCGCCGCCGTGATCGCGAGCTGGTCCTATCAGCTCATCCGCGACACCGCGCGCGTGCTCGTCGACATGAATCCGGACCGGAATTTGAGCGAACGGCTGCGCGCCGCGATCGAGCACGAGGGCGACGAGGTTGCGGACTTGCATATCTGGCGCCTCGGGCCCGGCCATCTCGGCGCCATTCTGGTCGTCGAGACCATAGAGGCCCACGAGGCCGAGCATTACCGGGCGATCGCCCTCGGGCTGGCGAATTTCTCTCACCTGACGATCGAGGTGGCGCGTCGATCGTAACCAGATTCGGCGCCCCGGCTGACGCCCCCGCCGCCCCTGGCGACTGGGCGGCGATCGACGCCGGCCACGCGGAGATGATTTTTCTTTGCGCCAACCTGCGAGCCTAGGCGCCGGCTTCAAGCGGCGTCGCGAATCTTTCGGGCGGCACGGGCGGCAGCGGCGAGCCGGAACTGCCCGATCACGCCGGCAAAGGCTCGAGCTTCCGTGGCTAGGGAAGCGCCGGTGGCGGTGGTCTCCTCGACCATGGCCGCGTTGCGTTGCGTCGCCTGGTCCAATTCGGCGATCGCCGAATTGATCTGATTGAGGCCGGTGGCCTGCTCGCGCGCTCCGTTGGCGATGCCGGCGATGATTCCGTCGAACTTGCCGACCTTGGCGACAATGGCCTCCAGCGCGTCGCCCGAGCGCGCGACCAGCGCGACGCCCTGCTGGACTTCGGCGACCGACGCGCTGATCAAAACCTTGATCTTGTGCGCCGCCTCCGCGGAGCGCAGCGCCAGGCCGCGCACTTCCGCGGCGACCACGGCAAAGCCCTTGCCCGCCTCGCCCGCCCGCGCCGCCTCCACGCCGGCGTTGAGCGCGAGCAGACTGGTCTGGAACGCGAGCTCGTCGATCACGGCGATGATCAGGTTGATCTCGCGCGAGGATTTCTCGATCGCGGCCATCGCCGCCACCGTTTTGCGCATCACGGCGCCGGCGCCGTCGGCGTCCTTCAGCGCGCCGCGCACCGAGGCGCTGGCGCGATCGGCGGCTTTGGCGGCCTCCGACGACGCTGCGGTGATCTCGTTGACCGCCGCGACCGTCTCCTGGAGATTGGCGGCCTGCCGCTCCGTGCGGGCCGAAAGGTCCGCGATCGCCGCGGCGATCTCTCCGGAATGGCCGCTGATCCTCGCCGAGCCGTCGCGGATGGTCCTCATGGCCTCGGAGAGCTTGTCCAGCGCCGTGTTGAAATCGGAGACGAGCCGCGCATAAGCCGCGGAGAGCGAGCCGTCGATGCGCGGTCTGAGGTCATTGTCGGCAAGCTTCGCTAGCGCCTGCCGCAACGCCTCGATGGCGGCGTCGCGCTCGGCTTCCGTCGCAGCGCGCTCCGCTTCGGTGGTCGCGCGCGTCTCGTCGGCGCGCCGGCGCTCGGCCCCGGCCTCGGTCTCGAGCCGCCGCGCCGCCACGCTCGCCTGCTCGAACGCGTCGACGGCCCGAGAGATTTGGGCGATCTCGGGAATGGAGCTCGGCGGGCCGGGTTGCAGAGCTTCGCCGCCGTTGGCGAGCCGCGTCAGATTTTCGGCGACTCGGTGCAGCGGGCTGGCGATGTCGAAATTGAGCTTCCAGGCGAGCGCGGCGCCGCCGAGCGCCATGGCCAGCGCGACCAGCCCGAAAATCCATTCGGCGCGACGGCTCATCGCGTCGAGGTCGGCGCGCGGCGCGGCGATCGCCAGCACGCCGAGGCTTTCTCCGGAATAGTCCCGCAACGGCTCGAGCGACAGCGCGGCGTCGGCGCCATCGAGCGACATGCTCGGCAGCGACGTCGGCGCCTGCATCGCCGCTTTCAATGCCGGCTCGGGCGGCGCGAAGCCTGCGGGCAGGGTGCTCGCGAGCGTCTCGAAGCCCTGCGCAGTATCGATGAAGATCGCGACGCGCGCGCCGCGGCGCCGGGTATAGTCCTTCACGAAGCCGTCGCCGAACGCGAGGCCGAATTCGACCGTCCCGACTTGCCGTCCCTGGTGTTCGACCGGAACGACCGCCCTTAGGCCGAGGCCTGCGACGCCCGATTCGAGCCCGACGACCTCTCGATGGTCGACGTTGGCTTCGACCACGGTATGGCGGAAGCTCGATAGGTCATCTCCGAATTTTTCCGGCTGGTGCACGCGCAGGAACGAGGTCGCGGGCGGCAAGTGGAACTGGAACTGCTCGATGCCGTCGGCTTTCATCACTTTCCAGCCGGGCGTGAACAGAGCTGCGAGACGGGCGCGATCGCCGCTCGCCATGGTCTCCCCGACGAGCGGCAGGTCCGCGGTCAGGCGCGCCAGCGACAGCGCCCGCGCAAGCCGTTCGGCGATCTCCGAATCGAACTGCCGCGATTCGGCGTCGAGCCGGCGCGCGACCGAGTCGGCGACCAGGCTGTCGATGAAGTAGCGGCTGACGAAGAAGCAGGCCGCGGCGGCGACGAGCAGGGCCGTGCAGATGGTGAGGGCGAGCCGGGTGCGCAGGCGCAGGGTCATGAGAGCCGCAGTCTTTCCGAGCGCGATCGCGCCGCACATGAACAACGCTTATCAATCGATGATGGACGCGCATTTGTTAATCCTTCCTCAAATCCCGCCGTGGGCGCGCCCGACGGCGGATCAAGAAGCTGAAAATTCTGCATTTTCCCGCCCCTCGCGGCGAAGCGGAAAGTGGCGCGGCGAGAGGGAATCAGCTAAAGATGACGGCCGCGCCCGAAAGTGAAAGCCACCGCCTTGAGCGAAGACGACAAGTCGCGCCCGGTCCCCGATCCGAACGCCGACATCAAGCCGATTTCGATCCTCGACGAAATGAAGCGCAGCTATCTCGATTACGCGATGAGCGTGATCGTGAGCCGCGCGCTGCCCGACGTTCGCGACGGCCTCAAGCCCGTGCACCGCCGCATCCTGTTTGGCATGCACGAGCAAAATTTCACCCCCGACCGCCCCTACAACAAATCCGCGCGCACCGTCGGCGACGTGATCGGCAGGTACCACCCGCATGGCGACCTCGCGGTCTATGACGCGCTGGTGCGCATGGCGCAGGATTTTTCCATGCGCGCCCCGCTCATCGACGGGCAGGGCAATTTCGGCTCGATCGACGGCGATCCGCCCGCGGCGATGCGCTACACCGAGGCTCGCCTCGAGAAGATCGCGATGTCCGTGCTGGCGGATCTCGACAAGGATACCGTCGACTTCAAGCCCAACTACGACGAGAAGGAGGAGGAGCCGACGGTGCTGCCGTCGCGCATTCCCAACCTCGTCGTCAACGGCGCCGGCGGCATCGCGGTCGGCATGGCGACCAACATCCCGCCGCACAATCTCGGTGAGACCATCGACGCCGCACTGGCGTTGATGGACAAGCCAGACATGAGCGTCGAAGAGCTGATGGAGATCATCCCTGGCCCGGATTTCCCGACCGCCGGGTCGATCATCGGCCGTTCGGGCATCCGCGCGGCTTATTCGACCGGCCGCGGCTCGATCATCATGCGCGCCAAGGTGCGCACAGAGCAGCTGCGCAAGGATCGCGAAGCAATCATCGTCACCGAGATCCCCTATCAGGTCAACAAGGCGGCGCTGGTCGAGAGGATCGCCGAGCTGGTGCGCGAAAAGAAGATCGAGGGCATTTCCGATCTGCGCGACGAGAGCGACCGCGACGGCATCCGCGTCGTCATCGAGCTGAAGCGCGACGCGGTCGCCGACGTCGTGCTCAATCAGCTGTGGCGCTTCACCGCGATGCAGACCAGCTTCGGCGCCAACATGATCGCGCTCAACGGCGGCAAGCCGGAAATGATGACGCTGCGCGACATGCTGATCGCGTTTCTCGACTTCCGCGAAGAGGTCGTGACGCGGCGCACCAAGTACTTGCTGGCCAAGGCCAGAGACGCTGCGCATATACAAGTCGGCCTCGCCATCGCCGTCGCCAACATCGACGAAGTGATCCGGTTGATCCGCACCTCGCCCGACCAGGCGGCGGCGCGCGAAGCGCTGATGGCGCGCAACTGGCCGGCGCTCGACATGGCGCCGCTGGTGAGGTTGATCGCCGATCCCAGGCACACCATTCTCGAGGACGGCACGATCAAGCTTTCGGAAGAGCAGGCGCGCGCGATCCTCGAGCTGAGGCTCGCCCGCCTCACTGCGCTCGGCCGCGACGAGATCGGCGACGCCTTGCACAAGCTCGCCGCCGAGATCGAGGACTATCTGGATATCCTCGGCTCCCGCGCGCGTCTGATGGGAATCATCCGCGACGAGCTCGTCGAGGTGAAGACGAAGTTCGCCGACGCCCGGCGCACGGAAATCCTCGAGTCCGAAGCCGACATGGACGACGAGGATCTGATCCAGCGCGAGGACATGGTGGTGCTGGTGAGCCATGCCGGCTATATCAAGCGCGTGCCGCTCTCGACCTATCGCGCCCAACGGCGCGGCGGCAAGGGCCGCTCCGGCATGGCGACCAAGGAAGAAGATTTTGTCGCGCGATTGTTTGTTGCGTCCACGCATGCGCCAATGCTCTATTTCTCATCCAAGGGCCAGGTCTACAAGGAGAAGGTTTGGCGGCTTCCTCTCGCCGCTCCTCAGGCGCGCGGAAAAGCGCTGGTCAATCTGCTGCCGCTGGAAGCCGGCGAGCGCATCACCACCATCATGCCTTTGCCCGAGGACGAGACGAACTGGGACAGGCTCGACGTGATGTTTGCGACCACTCGCGGCACGGTGAGACGAAACAAGCTCTCGGATTTCGCGCAGGTCAACCGCGCCGGCAAGATCGCGATGAAGCTCGATGAAGGCGAGAACATCGTCGACGTCGCTGTTTGCTCGGAGAAGGACGACGTGCTGCTGACGACGGCGGCGGGCCAATGCATCCGCTTCGCGGTCGATGACGTCAGGGTGTTCAAGGGCCGCGATTCCATGGGGGTCCGCGGCATCGCGCTCGCCGACGGCGACGCGGTGATCTCGCTCGCGATTCTCAGCCAGTTCGAGGCGGCGAGCGAGGAGCGCTCGGCCTATCTGAAGATGCGCCGCGCTATTGCCGGAGAGACGGCCGAGGACGTCGAGAGCGAAGAGGGCGGCAACGGCGGCGCCGTCTCGCAGGAGCGCTATGCCGAGATGTCGGCGGCGGAACAATTCATCCTCACCATTTCCGAGAACGGTTATGGCAAGCGCACGTCGTCGTTCGAATACCGGCTCACCGGCCGCGGCGGCAAGGGCATCGTCGCCATGGCGGTCAACCAACGCAACGGCAAGTTGGTGGCTTCGTTCCCGGTCGAGCACGGCGACGAAGTGATGCTGGTGACCAACGGCGGCCAGCTCATCCGCTGCCCCGTCGAAGGCATCCGCATCGCAGGAAGGCCGACGCAAGGCGTCATCGTGTTCGACACCGCAGAAGACGAAAAGGTGGTGTCGGTAGAGGGGATTTCCGAGCCCGAGGGGGAGGAGGCGGAGTAGGCCGCTCGGGCCTCGAGCGAGCCTCCGTTGCAGCCTCCGCTGGACTTGCTTTAGGATGGCCGCTGGCGTTGTGAGCGCGGCGGCGAGGGTCTGAGAGCGCGAGAGAGACCTGGGGATCCCCGATATGACCGAACCGGAAAACCTCGTGCTGATACTGCTGCGCGACATGCGCGCCGACATGGGCGACATGCGCGCCGAAATGGCGACCAAGAGCGACCTCGCGAAACTCGAGGCCAAGCTCGAAAACAAGATCGAGGACGTCCGCTCGGAGGTTCACTCGCTGCGCGCCGACGTCGCCTCGGACCTGATGACGCTGGAAAAGCGTCTGGAGGAGCCGATCAACGGGTTGCGCCGCGCCGTGATGGAATACCACTCGTCGGCGATCGGCCACGGCGTGCTGTACAGCGAGCTCGAAGAGCGCGTGCTGCGCATCGAGCGACGCCTCGAGCTCGCGCCGCCCGAGACGCATTGATGGGGCCGACGCGCCCATCGGGCCCGATGACAGGCGATGCGGCTTCGGTCGTGCAGGCTCGCCCGAAACCCATGGGATCCCCGATATGACCGAACCCGAAAACCTCGTCCTGATACTGCTGCGCGAGATGCGCGCCGAAATGGCGACCAAGAGCGATCTCGCGAAACTCGAGGCCAAAATCGGGGATGTCCGCTCGGAGGTTCACTCGCTGCGCGCCGACGTCGCCTCGGACCTGATGACGCTGGAAAAGCGCCTGGAGGAGCGGATCGTCGGGCTGCGCCGCGCCGTGATGGAATACCATTCCTCGGCAATCGGCCACGGCGTGTTGATCAGCGAACTCGAGGAGCGCGTGCTGCGCATCGAACGGCGCCTCGATCTCGCTCCGCCCGAGACGCACTGAGACGGCGCGTTTGCGCGGCGGCGCGCCACAACAGGAACGCCGGGCCGCCTCGATCTCGATGACTACCACTGAGGCTTGGATAAGGAGAGAGGACCATGCAGCGGCGGATATGGCGATACGGCTCGAAAAGGTTACCGGGGCAAATTGCCGGGCGCCCTTGTAGGCGAGGGCGCTGACCTCGCTTCCTCCGCTTGGAAGAGTCGCGCAGATTGAGGCGCTTACGCGCCGACCGAGGTCAGCGACCTCGGCTACAGAATCGCGGCGCCCGGGAATTTGCCCCGGTTACTCGAGAAGGCCGGTTGGAGCACGGCGGAAACGTGGCTACGGGCGCAACTGGCCTATGACCTGTGGCAAGCCCGGCTTCACGCCGACGCGATCCAGGCGCCGAAGTTTCCGGCGCCTGCTCCAGCCTGATGGTAGGCCGCCGGTGACTGCTGAGCGTGAGGCCGTATCTCACCGTTACTCTTTGCCTCTGGGCATCGCGTTGACGTGATACCGATTCCACGCATATCCAGCACTGGACGGCACGCCGACAGCCGCGCATATTTGGCTTGTAATTATTCCGTTGAAGGAATATTTTTGTGTGGTGGCGTGGAACGTCGAACACACCGACGAATTCGCGGAATGGTTCGACCATCTCAGCGAGCCGCAGCAGGATGATGTGATCGCGGCGGGGCTGCTGCTCGCCGAGCAAGGGCCACAATTGCCGTTTCCGTATTCGTCGGGAATCGCCGGCTCCAGACACGCCCACATGCGTGAACTCCGGGTGCAAAGCGGAGGGCGGCCGATACGGGTGTTTTATGCATTCGACCCGCGCCGCTCGGCGATCCTGCTCATCGGCGGCGACAAGACTGGCGACGGCCGGTTCTATGAGCGGATGGTTCCCATCGCCGACCAGTTGTATGACACATATATCGACGAAATCAGCAAGGAAGGGTTGATACCATGACCGGACATCGGCCTTTTGTCGAGCTCACGAAGGGTTTTTCGCCGCAACGCCGAGCGCGCGTCGCTGCGAAAGCCGCTGCATTGCGCGAAGCGATGACGCTCGAAGAGTTGCGCAAAGCGCGCTCGCTCTCGCAAGAGGACATGGCCGCATCACTCGCCGTCGGCCAGTCCGCCGTCGCCAAGCTCGAAAAGCGCACGGACATGCGCGTGAGCACCCTGCGCCGCTTTGTCGAAGCGCTCGGCGGCACGCTGGAAATCACGGCGCGCTTTGCGGAGGCGAGCGTGGCGCTGACGAACATCGGCGAGGAGACGGCGGCGGAGTGAGCGGCCCTTGCAAGGGTTACGGGTTGTGGTGACAGTGCATTTAATTGATCGCAGCTGCGAAAAAGTCGAGCTAAATGCTCTGTCACCGTGTGCGCGAGACCGCGATCGGCGTCAGCACGACGTAGTCAGCGGTGAGGAAGCCGCCGTGGCTCGCCGTGGTCGTCGTCAGCGCGACTTGCTGCAACGGCGAGCCGACGAAACACAGCGAGCCCGATGGCGACCGCGAATTTTCGCGCGCGAGCGTCCAAAGGCGCTGCCGTCCTGCGCGCTTCCAACGTCGCCAGGGGCATCAGGATGACCGCCGAGATCGCGAAGCGCGCCGGGACAAAGGTCATCGGCGCAATGACGCCCTCCGCGTCCCTCCACGCGACGAAGGCGACGCCCCACAGCGCAGGCGGTCGTCAGCAGCGCCAGATCCGCGCGCCAGCGCGTCGCGGCGGGCTCAGCCGCGCTTCAAATCCGGCGCCGTCGCCTCGTCGACGAACGCCGCCAGCGCCTCGTCGAGAGCTATCGACGTCTGCGTCTGCGAGCCGAGCCGGCGCACGGAGACCGCGCGCTCGGCCGTCTCCCGCTTGCCGATGGCGAGGATGACGGGGATCTTTTGCAGCGAGTGCTCGCGCACCTTGTAGCTGATCTTCTCGTTGCGCAGGTCGGGCTCGATGCGCAAGCCGAGCTTGCGGGCGCGCTTGACGATTTCCATCGCGTATTCGTCGCCGTCCTGCGTGATCGTCGCGACCACGATCTGCACAGGGGCGAGCCACAACGGCAGATGGCCGGCGTAGTGCTCGAGCAGGATTCCCGTAAAACGCTCCATCGAGCCGCAGATCGCGCGGTGCACCATGACCGGCGGCGTCTTCGAGCTGTCCGGCGCGATGTAGAAGGCGCCGAAGCGTTCGGGCAGGTTGAAGTCGACCTGCGTGGTGCCGCACTGCCAGTCGCGGCCGATGGCGTCGCTGAGCACGTATTCGAACTTCGGGCCGTAGAACGCGCCTTCGCCGGGGTTGATTCCGGTCGTCACGACGTCGCCGTGGCGCGCTTTGATTTCCTCGAGCACCCGCATCATCACGTCTTCGGCGTGGTCCCACAGGGCGTCGGCGCCGACGCGTTTGTCGGGCCGCGTCGACAACTTGACCACGATCCTGTCGAAACCGAAATCGCGGTACACCGAGAGAATCAGATCGTTGATCTCGAGACACTCGGACGCGAGCTGGTCTTCGGTGCAGAAAATGTGCGCGTCGTCCTGGGTGAAGGCGCGCACCCGCATCACGCCGTGCAGCGCGCCCGACGGCTCGTAGCGATGCACGACGCCGAATTCCGCGAGCCTGACCGGCAATTCGCGATAGGAACGCAGGCCGTTCTTGAAAATCTGGATATGCCCGGGACAGTTCATCGGCTTGACCGCGTAGAAGCGCTCGTCCTCGCGCACCGCTTCATCGCCCGCGGGGCGCGCGACGAACATGCTCTCGCGGTACCAGCTCCAGTGGCCGGATTGTTCCCACAGTTTCTTGTCCAGCACCTGCGGCGCGCTGACTTCCCTGTAGTCTTGGGCGAGTCGGCGGCGCATGTAGCTGACGAGAGTCTGGAACAGCGTCCAGCCTTTGGGATGCCAGAACACCGAGCCCGGGCCTTCCTCCTGGAAGTGGAACAGGTCCATCTCGCGCGCGAGCTTTCTATGGTCGCGCCGCTCGGCCTCCTCCAGCCGCTTCAGATAGGCTTCCAACTCGTCCTTGCTGGCGAAGGCGGTCGCGTAGATGCGCGACAGCATCGGCTTCGAAGAATCGCCGCGCCAATAGGCGCCGGCGACCTTCATCAGCTTGAAGGCGTCGCCGATCTTGCCGGTCGACGTCATGTGCGGGCCGCGGCAGAGATCGGTCCACTCGCCCTGGGAATAGAGTTTCACCTCCTCGCCGGCGGGGATCGCGTCGATGAGTTCGATCTTGAATGCTTCGCCGTGCTTCTCGAAATAGCTCTTGGCCTCGCCGCGGGAGACCACCCGCTTGACGAACGGCTTGTCGGCGGCGACGATCTCGCGCATCTTGTTCTCGATCGCAGGAAAATCCTCCGGGGTGAACGGCGTCTCGCGATAGAAGTCGTAGTAGAAGCCGTTCTCGATCACCGGCCCGATGGTGACCTGAGTCCCCGGCCAGAGCGATTGCACCGCATCGGCGAGCACATGCGCCGCGTCGTGGCGGATGAGTTCCAACGCCCGCGGGTCCTCGCGGTTTATGAACTCTATCTTGGCGTCCGTGATGATCGGGTCGGCGAGATCGGACGGCGCGCCGTCGAGCGCCATCGCCACTGTGCGCTTGGCGAGAGAGGGGGAGATCGATTTGGCGATTTCGAGCCCCGTGACACCGGGTTCGTAAGCGCGGCTCGCGCCGTCGGGAAAGGTGACGTGAATCATGTTCGCTCCGTGAGCTCACTCGCCGAAACGAGCCGGCGTAAGCGATTGGGCGAACCCTATAGTCTGTGGGTAGCGCGAGGGCAATCAGGGCTTCGGCGGCAGGGCGCTGACGAAGGCGAGCGCGGCGTCGACGAGCCGGCGGCGCAGCGTGTCGTCGCCCCAGGCGGTGGGGCCGGCGGGCGCCCAACCTTCCATGCGCCGCTCGCGCATGACCATCGGCGCGATGTCGGCGAGCGCGAGCGCCCAGCCGTCGCCGCCCTTGCCGAGCCGAACCAGCCATGCCGTCCGCGCGCGCCCCGAGCGCCAGGCGGCCGTTCACCAGCCAGGCGCGGCCGCCGAACATCGATTTTTCCGTGACCTCCAGGCCGCGCGGCAGGTCGGCGCGGATCAGATCTTCGAGCCCTTTGTCGCGCGCCATGGGACAGCCTCGCCGTGCACGTCATCGCCGATGTAACACTGGCCGCCGCCGGCGCGACAGCAACACGGGCGCACATATTCCCGGCCCGTCGAGGGAAAGGACCAAGTCGATGATGACACGCCGCCATTTTCTCGCCGCCGCTGGCGCCGGCGCCACATTCGTCGCGGCCTCGGCGGCCTTCGCCGGCCCGGAGATCGACTACACGCCTGCCGCCTTCGATGCCGCCGAGAAGGCCGGAAGATCGATCCTGGTGCACATCCGCGCCCCGTGGTGCCCGACTTGCAAGGCGCAGAACCCGATCCTCCTGCGTCTGGAGGATCAGCCGAAATTTGCCGGTTTAGAAGTGTTCGACGTCGACTTCGACACTGAGAAGGACGCGGTGAAGCGCTTCGGCGCCCATATGCAGAGCACGCTCATTGCGTTCAAGGGCGAGAAGGAGATGGCGCGCTCGGTCGGCGACACCGATCCCGCTTCGATCGCGGCGCTCGCCGTCAAGGCGCTGTGAATCCATGACGACGCTCGCGCTGGCTTTCGCCGCGGGGTTGTTGTCGGCGCTGTCGCCGTGCGTGCTGCCGTTGCTGCCGCTGGTGTTCGGCGCGGCGGCGTCGGAAACGCGCTTCGGGCCGGCGGCGCTCGCGCTCGGCGTCGCAACGTCGTTCGTCGGGCTCGGGTTGTTCCTCGCCACGATCGGCTATTCGCTCGGCCTCGACGGCGAGACTTTCAGGACCGCGAGCGCCGTGCTGCTCATTGTGCTAGGGCTCGTTCTGGCGCTGCCGCCGTTGCAGGCGCGGCTCGCGCTCGCCGGCGCGCCGTTGAGCGGCTGGGCGGATCAGCGCATCGCCGGCCTCGCGCCGCGGGGGATGAGCGGTCAGTTTGTCGTCGGCCTGCTGCTCGGCGCGGTCTGGAGCCCCTGCGCCGGGCCGACGCTCGGCGCCGCCAGCGTGCTCGCGGCGCGCGGGGATTCGCTCCCTGCCGTCGCTGCGACGATGCTCGCCTTCGGACTCGGCGCCGCCGCGCCGCTGGTCGCCGTCGGCCTGGTGTCGCGCCAGGCGCTGATGCGCTGGCGGGGGCGGCTGATGGCCGGCGGCGGCGCCGGCAAGGTTCTGCTCGGCGCGTTCATCGCCTTGCTCGGGATTTTGATCCTGACCGGCCTCGACCGCGCAGCGGAGACCGTTCTCACCAATGCGTCGCCGCAATGGCTGACACAGTTGACGACGAGCCTTTGAGGAGGCGCTTCAGCCGACCCACCTGAACTTGCCCCCGGGCTCGAACAGTAGCGTGTCGTCTCTCGAGATAATGCGCGAGCGACGCCCCGCTCAGAGTCTGACTCGAAACTCAGGCTGCGCGAGCGAGGCGACGAACGAGCAGCATGACGGAGGCGGCATACAGGAATGCGGTGGCGGAAGCGGCGGAGGCCTCGAAGTCCTTTGCCAGGCGGCGGTTGCGGTTGATCCAGGCGAAGAAGCGTTCGACGACCCAGCGTCGCGGCAACACGGCGAAGCCGACTTGGCCTTCGAGCTTGCGAACGACCTCGATGAGAACGGGTTTGGCGGCCTCGGCGAGGCGTTCGCCGGTATAGGCGCTGTCGGCGAAGACCAATTCGACGAAGGGAAAGGAGCGGCGCGAGGCCTTCAGCAGCGGTTGCGCGCCGTCGCGGTCTTGGATGTCGGCAGGATGCGTCTGAATCACCAGCGCGCGGCCGTCGGTGTCGACCAGGGCGTGGCGTTTGCGGCCTTTGACCTTCTTGCCGGCGTCGAAACCGCGCGGCCCGCCGCTTTCCGTGGTCTTGACGGACTGACTGTCGATGATGGCGGCGGTGGGGCTGGCCTCTCTGCCCACCCGCTCGCGATCGAGCATGACCAAGAGGTGATTGAGGCTTTCCCACAAACCGCTGTCACGAAAGCGAACGAACCAGCGGTATGCCGATTGATGCGGCGGGAAATGCTTCGGCAGCATGCGCCAGGGACAACCCGAACGCAGAACATAGAACAAGGCATTGAGAATTTCGCGCATCGGCCATCCGCGCGGTCGCCCCGTGGCGGCCTCCGCGGGCAGGTAGGGCGCGAGAAGGTTCCACTCCTCGTCGGTCAGATCACTGCCGTATCGCAATTGCCTGCGATCATGCTGCAGCCGCGTCGTCTTCGTCCACATGGTTCCCTCGGGAGTTCGATTCTCCCTCAGATTCCACCGGCTTGCGATTTTTCAAGGGGTCACGGCCGCGGTTTCGAGACAGCCTCT
>JBKQKS010000196.1:0-4972 GCA_052147395.1 Roseiarcus sp. | reverse complement strand
GTAACCGTTCACAGTCCCCCTCGCGAAAGTGGCTTGTGACGCGGTGGGGGCGATTTTCGCGGTTGTGAGGGATCGGCGATTTTGAGCATTTTTGGGCTTGCGCGTTGACGCGAACCGGATTCTACGCGTTGCGTGCCGAACCGATTCGCCATCGATTTGAGAGACCTGACGCCGGCGGAGCTGGCGGGTCTGTCGCATGAGGATTTGCTGGCGACGGCGTGCCGGCTGCTCGAGTTGGCTCGGTCCCAAGGCAACAGTTTGTCCGAGGACTCCAGGACGAGTTCGCGTCCCCCCTCGAGCGACAACCCGTATCGTCGCGAGGAAAGACGACACGAAGGCGAGCCGGCGGCGGACGGCGGCGAGACTCCCTCGGCCTCGCCCGAGAACTCCCGGAAGCCGAAGGCGCGGGCGAAGCCTTCGAGCGGCCGGAGGCCGGGCAAGCAGCCCGGCGCGAAAGGGTGCTGGCGCAGCCAACCGATCGTTGTGAGCCAGGAGGTCGAGCACGCGCCGCTGAGGTGCGAGGGCTGCGGCGAAACCCTCGAACCCGAAGCGCGGCGTCGCCGGGTGGGCGCCCACATCAGCCTGGAACTCGCGCGCGGCGGCATGGCGCTGAAAATCGAGGCGATCAAACACGTCTATTTCGCCGTGCGCTGCCGCTGCGGTCACGAAACCGTGGAACAGCCCGGCGTCGGCGCATGTTCGCGTGTCGAGGGCCGCAAGCGCGACTTGACGGCGACCGAGTGTTGCCTGGTCGGCCCGATGCTTTGCGCCTTCATCGCCGCTCTGGCGCTGCGCTTTCGCCTGTCGCGCCGCAAAATTCAGGAATTCCTCGACGATTGGTTGGGCCTGCAGCTCGGGACCGCCTCGATCGATCGTTGCATCCACGAATTCGGCTTGGCCAGCGAACCCGTGGTCGACAAGCTCATCGAACAGGTCCAGGCCGCCGAGATCGTCCATCTCGACGAGACCCCTTGGCATCAGCGCGGCGCGCTGATGTGGATGTGGGTCGCCGTCACAGCGACCGTGATCGTCTTTCGCATTGGCAGCCGTCGCAAGGAGGAGTTGGCCGCCCTGATCGGCGAGGCTTTTCTGGGCTGGATTGTCAGCGACGGCTACATGGCCTATCGCGATCATCCCCGCCGCCAGCGCTGTCTGGCGCATTTGATCCGCAAAGGCCTGGCGCTGGCCGAGGGTCTTTACGGCGACGGCGCCGGCTTCGGTCGAGACCTCGTGCGCGATCTGCGCCGGCTCATCGAGCGGGTCCGCGACGGAGAGCACGACGCCAAGGCCATCAAGCGGTTGATGAGCGCCATCGAGTGGAGCTGCCAGTGCAACCGCTATGAGATCGAGCCGAAGGTCCGCGAACTCGCGCGCGAAATCCTCAACGACTGGGAAGCGATCATCGCCTTCGTCCACGACCCGCGGCTGCCGCCGACCAACAACGACGCCGAACGCGCGCTTCGCCACGCCGTGATCGCCCGCCGCATCAGCTTTGGAACCCGAACCAACGAAGGCAGCCGCTTCTACGCCGCCGGCCTCAGCGTCATCGAAACCTGCCGCACCCGGCGCGTCGACCCCTGGGCCTACGCACGCGACCTCATCGCCGCCGCCCGAGCAGGCATGCTGCCGCCGACAATCCCCACGAGAGCCGTCGCCTGAATGGCGGCTCTTCCCGTCCTCTCAGGCGCTCCTCCCGACAGCTCCGGCGAATGTTTCGACCTCCCCCCCCGAGAGCGGACGAACGCCCTCGTCGCACACCACCGGCCACGTCATCCTCACCCAGCGACCGCCAACGCCACCCCGCCTAGGCCCACAAACCAGCGCGGGGGGTGTGAACGGTTACGGCCGAGGAGTTGACGGACGGGCGTGAACCGCTTCTGCTTGGTGAACTCGTTGCGAAGGAGCTGCATCTCTGTCCAGGTCTTCCTCGGGCCGTAGGCTGATCCGTTTGGTGGATTTGCCTGGATGAGCTTGCTGTAGATGACGTTGCGGTCCTGGGCGATCTTGGCCTTGTCTCGGTCGCGGAATGTGGTGCGTCGCCCATCCAAGGTCACTCCGGTGAACGGCCGCAAGGTTTCGCTTCTGCGTGCGGTGGCTGCCTTGCGGTCGTCCAGGACCGCCTGGAAGATGTCTGGCAGCCTCGAGGCGTCGACCTCGAGAGTATCGCAAGTGTCGAGAAGCGCCTTTAGGCCTTGGCGTTCCAAGCGTTGGCGCAAGTTCCGGAGGGTTGCGAAGTCAGGGAGCTCATCCTCGTGATCGTCGAGGTGGTTCACGAGGGGCACGATGTCTTGGGGTGCGATCTCGCGGAGGTCTTGGGCGCCGAATTCGGAGAGCGACTCGTACACGGTGACGCCGACTGTTTTGATGGTGTTCCAGTCGGAGGCTGCGCGTTGGAATTGCTCGACAATAGCTTGCGCGCGGGGTGACAGGAGCTGAGCCTTCAGGTCTGGCTTCAGTTGGGTCGTCCTGACCGCCTTTGTCCAGGCGATCGCAGCATGGGCTGTGTCGATCGCCTCGTGGCTGGCGCCGATGTGCAGAGCCAGCGCGGCGGTTCGGCGGGCGCTCAGCTCTTCGGCTATCCGTCTCGCGCGCCGGTGAATGGAATGGGCGTAGGCGATTCGGCGGAACGGCGCGTCGACGCCCGCGAGCCAGCGTCCGGGATCTACGGCCAGGAACGCTTTGAGTTCCTCGACTTTGTTCCGCAGGGACGCGACGAACCTGTCGGCTGGCGCGTCGTTGAGCCGCAGCTTGAGTTCGGCCGGAAGCGACAACGCCGCCTTGCACGCCTCGCGGTGTGGGACGAGCTGGGCCATAGCGACTGGCGTCATGGCCATAGCGCGTGCAGCGACCGCGGAGGCGCCCGGGAGCTGAGCAACAGAGTTGAGGATGAGGCTGCGCATCCTGAGGCCCTCGCGCACTTCCTCGGCCGGAGTCGCGAGGCCGTTCCATGCCGGGCCGAAGAGCGTCGAAAGCGCTTGGTCGCGCTCGAATTCGGTGACTGCGTCGATGTGCTGTGCCAGCGCCTCCAGGCTGTCGGGGTCTGCTTCAATTCCGAGGTAGCTCGCGAGGGCGCGGGCAGCCTTGGCTTTGCCTCCGACCGCGGCGAATAGTTTACCTAGGCCGGTGCACCGGAGCGTCTGCGCGGCCGCGGCGAGCTCGGAGGGCTTCGAGCGCGCATTAGGCCGGTATCCTGAAGCCTTTTGGACCCAAGTGGTCTCGGCGGCCCGCAGGTCGTTCCAGCGCGCGATGGCGTCGACCACGGCATCCATGGAAGTGTGCGGTAGCTCGACGATCCAGCGCCTCGTGTTTTCGGCGGAGATGGCCAGAGCGTATGCGGTCCAGGCGGCCAGTGGCACGTGCGCGGCGGGCAGGTTTTGGCCGAGGCCGAGCACGGCGGCGGGTTGCAGCACGCCCTCGATCACGGATGCGAGTTCTTCGAGTGCGGCGATCTCGACGTCGGCCGTCTCGTATGCGTGGGCAGGCGTCTGGTCGAGGAAGCCGACCGAGGCCGGTGTGTGCATGTGCGCCGCGCTGACGGCCAAGCGCTTTGGATCTTCGTGCCGCAGGTCCTTCAGCGCGGCCAGCTCTTGTTCGGCCTTGAGGAGGTCCGCCCTGACATCGAGCGATTGGAGCAGGTCGTCGAGTTCAGCGCCGTTTAGAACCTGTAGGTCGAAGTTCGGGAGGTCGGGGAGTTCGCTTGCCGCGTTCGCCACATGTGCGAGGGTCGCGACGTCGGCAACCCCGATGTCGGAGTAGCCGGCGATGGCGTCGAGCGTTTGCCGCGCGTGCTCCCGTAGGGTGCGTACGGCGTCCATGAAGCGGGACGACTCGTAGGGCGGGAAGTTCGAGAACGGAATGGTGCTCCACGGCGATTTGGCATGATGGCCGTAGTTGATCTGGAAGTCGACGGCGGCGCCGGTGTAAATCGCGAGGTCGCCCGATGCCGTGTCGCTCTTGGCGCGGTCGAATATGAGTTCGTCCGGCAGTCCGACATTTTTGAGGGAAGCAGCGATGTCCTCGATCTTGGAGCGCCCTCGAATCGCCTTCCAGATCGTGCGGAAAGGCGTCGCGCCGGTGTCGTCTTCGGCGTTGAGCGCCTTGATATAATTGGTGAGTTCGTCCCGGCTTCTCTGCCAGGTCGCATCGGGTTGCTGCGCGACCTCGCGAGTGCGCGGCATTTCCTGCCGTTCGCGGATGCTCGAGATGACGAGTTTCGGAGAGGCCTTGTCCGAATGGAGCTCTAGGCAGAAGTGTCCGAGGCCGGCGCGATCGAGGCGGTTCTTCACGACGCGTAGGGCCGCCGCCTTATCAGCTAGGAAAAGCACGCGCTTGCCGGCCGCCAGCGCGTTGGCGATCATGTTTGTGATGGTCTGCGACTTGCCGGTTCCTGGCGGCCCCTGCACGACGAGATTTTTACCCTGCATGATGTCGACGAGGGCGCTGTGCTGGGAGGCGTCCGCGTCGTGGATAAGAAACGAGGCGATCCGCTCGATCTCCGGGTGGTCGATCTCGTAATCCTCGGGAATGCCTGGGATCGCGCCCTCGCCGTCCACCTGCTCGACTCCGTGAAGGATCGAGCTGACCAGGGGGTGTTCGATTGGGTCCTTCCATTTTTCCGGCTGCAGATCGGCGTACATAGCGAAGCGCCCGAAAGAGAAGTGGCCGAGCGCTAACCAGCGGTGCACCTGCCAGCGCGGCAGATCCTCGACCGCCTTCCTGATGGTTTCGATGTACGCCTCGACAGACGGCGCTTGGTCGTCTTCGCTGGATCCGAAGTCGGGGATGGTGCGGCCGAAGTTGATCTCTAGTAGCTTTTGCAGGCTTAGGTTTACCTCCGCGTCGCCCTCACGGATGGACAGCGAATAGACCGGCTTGCCTTCCTTTTTCTTTGTGATCTGGATCGGAAGTTGGAGGAGCGGCGCGTAGGACGACTTGTCGGAGGCGTCGCTTTCACGCCACTCGAGAAAGCCAA
>JBKQKS010000195.1:0-17020 GCA_052147395.1 Roseiarcus sp. | reverse complement strand
CGCCATTCGGCTCAATTGCTACGGTCGGCATTCACGAGAGTCCGATATGGTGAAGGGTTTCGCCTTATGATTGCACGAAGTAGCGCCAATTCACGATCTGTTCTACAACCAGATACTACAACCTGTTTGAGAGACTGTCGATTACTTGCAGCCCCAGGATGAAATTGCCGCTCGGCGCGACAACCGACTCGCTCGGGTTGAAACGCTCGACAATTCGGATACTTGCGACTACCACCTTTGGAAGGCCAGCTTGGTAGGCGAGGCAGAAACTCACCACGTTGGCAAAGAACGGGATTTTGGTCTTATGGAAAAGTGGTTGATAGCAAATAGATTCATAATATTTGCATTGCTCACTGCCTTGTTCTTTTCTGAGCTTATTAGAACGGCTTGGCTATCCGACGACTCGCTGATCACCATGCGAGTTGTCTTGAACTTTCTGCATGGCTACGGTCCCAATTTCAATATCGACGAGCGGGTTCAAGCTTATACCCATCCACTTTGGATGCTGATCATTTTTTCCCTGTCAAAAATTTCGGTAAACGTGTTTTATACAAATTTTACATTGTCAATAGTTATATCGCTGGCGTGTTTCGTGTTGATTATACGTGTCTATTCTAACAATATGCTAGGAGCGGTTCTGGCTAGTCTCGTATTGATATTTTCGAAATCTTTCATCGATTACTCAACGTCTGGTTTGGAAAACCCGCTGTCGCATGCGCTGGTCGGCGTCGCAATATTCAAGTTGTTGACAAAATATACGGATGGGAATACTACTTTAGCCGGCGTATTGTTTCTATCGTCATTAGTCTTTCTTACACGCGCCGATCTCTTGTTGCTCATAGCACCGCTTATGCTTGCTGCCCTCTTTCACAGCCGTGGACGCGGTCTGCGCTTGGGCAGAGATATCGCCATTGGGGCCGCGCCGGCCTTGGCGTGGACCCTGTTTTCGCTATTTTACTACGGTTCTGCGTTTCCGAACACGGCTTACGCGAAGTTGCAAAGCGGCGTGTCGAGTGGGGAGTTGTTCGTTCAGGGGTGCGCCTATTTCTTAGACTCGATTTCGCGGGATCCGGTGACGCTTGCGGCGATCGCAACCGCCAGCACGTACTGCGTTACGCGGTCGGCGAGGGAATTTGCGTGTGTCCTCGGCGTCGTCCTATACCTGATCTACGTGCTTGCCATCGGCGGCGACTTCATGACGGAGGCTTATCCCGTTGACTCAGGTAACCCCTTATAGCTGGTGCTGCGGTCCCCGCAGGCTTCCGGTCGCCACTGACGCCCAAATTACGGTCGCCACTTATCTTGGGGACCACCATCCGCATCGGCCGTCGGTAGCGGCCCAAACGTTCGTCAGCGCCGTTGTGGAGGCCACCTGAGTCAACGGGATAAGCCTTTCATGACGGGCCGGTTTTTCTCGGCGCCGCTGTTCGTATGCGCCATCTTGATAGCGCGCGCCTCGTTTCCCTCGCATGCGTTTCCCGTTCTGGCGTTCGCAATCCTCAGCGTGGGCGCGTTGGGCATAAATAATACCCTGTTCAGCGGTCTCGATTACCAGCAGACGAAGGTTTCGAACAGCGGCATAGCCGATGAACGCGGCTTCTATTTCCAGCGTCTCGGCTTAATAACTTCGGGAAGGGATACTTTCAGGACGCCGAAATGGAAAGACGTCGAACCTGGAGCGAGGAGGAACGTCTCGACCATTTGCGGACTCCTGGGATTGACGGGCGTCAAGGAGGGTCCGAGCCTTCATCTCTTGGACGTGTGCGGTCTCGCCGACCCCTTGATCGCGCGTCTCCCGGCGCAGAAGGATCGCAACTGGCGGATCGGTCATTTCTTGCGCCAAATTCCAGAGAATTACGAGGAAAGTCTGGCCCAGAGGAAGAACCTGCTCGTCGATGAAGACACCCGCGATCTCTATGAGAACATATTCGAGGCGACTCGGCTTCCGCTGTTTTCCTTACCCCGCCTTCGGGCGATCCTTGCCCTGAACCTTGGGTCGCGACACTACGATTTGAGCAAGTACCGATTTGAACCGGTCAAGCAGGAGAGCGATATCCCCGCTTATTCGGCGGAAAGATTGTCGACGCCGGTCGAAAATGGGGCGGCCTGGGATGATCGAGGCAATGTCTTGATCGGGAAAGCTGTGGATATCGTGCTGCCCGATCGCGAGAAGATCAAGGGGATTACGCTCGTTCTGAGCGCCGGCGGCCGTTATCGCGTAGACCGGCTTATATTCGGCGCCAATTATTCGACCCTGACTGTATGCGGGCCGACCGGCGGCGTCGGCGACGTCATGCAGAATTATGAGTTTCGATGGCAGCCCGATGGAGCTCTCACGTCTCGTATTCGCGTAACGCCCGTCTCAGGCGACGGAAGGTATTCAATCGGCTCTTTCAAAGTCGCCCCCGAAACATACCCGAACTGAGAGCGACCGTCGCGGCCGCTGTGTCCATCAAGTTCTGCAAGAGCGGCGGGGGATGATTTTGGGCGTGGGCGGCGCAGCGCTGATCGCGCCTGCCTCCGGCGTCGGGAACGCCTGGATCCTGCTCGTCGAGTGTCTCGGGCGACGCGGAAGATCACGCCGCCTCGAGCTCGACGTCGGCGCCGGAAGCAGGAGCGGAAACCGGGAAACCGGTAACATGAGCTTTATTTCCACTAAATTCGATAATAAAATAAGTATCACTGATTTCTCCTGCGGCTTCGGCCCGCGCTTTTTCGGCCTGGGGTCGCGGCCGAAGCGGGCGCCGAGCAAATATTTGTAGAGTTCGAAATCGTCGGCGACGAAAATCCGCTCCCGCCGATTGCCGCGTTGCGTCCCGTGATGCGGAGCGCCGGGGAGAACGAAGCGAGCCATGCGGACTATCGGCGGGAACCGAACAGAACCGATAGACACTGACAACAAAGAAGGGATTTCGTAGAGTGACGCCATAACCTCCGTAACCTTCTAAATTTGCAAAGGAAATCTCTGTGAAGCGGCTCATCGAGCCTATTCTTGCGCTCCTGCTGGTTCTGATTGCGATGGCTGCGCTGTTCAGGGGCCCTCTCACGATCGGCTTTGCCCGGGTCTCGGCGGACGATCTGGATGGGGCGCTTCAACTTGCGCTGCTGGAACATTGGCGCAATGTTCTCCATGGAACCGTCGATTGGCATACTCCCGCCTTCTTTTTCCCTATCGATCGGACGCTCGGATACAACGACGGCTATCTACTCTACGGATTGCTCTATGCGGGACTGAGAGCGCTCGGCCTTCAGGCGACAGTCGCTCAGGAATTCGTCCATATCAGCTTCAGGATTCTGGGCTTTATAGGCGTTTGGATTCTGGCGCGACTCTACCTGCAACTGTCGATCGGGTCTGCGGCTTTTGCGGCGCTCTTGTCCGTGCTGGTCAACGTCGTCCCGGTCACCGTCGTCAATAGTCAGCTCGCGCTCGCGGGCCTCGCGCCCTACGCCTTCATTCTGGTGGCGGAAATCTTGATTGCGGCGCATCGCGCCGATGCATCGAGGGCGGCATGGGCCTTTGGCGGGCTCGGTCTGCTGTACGGTCTCTGGATACTGACCGGCTATTATATGGCCTGGTTCAGCGTCGTCGTGCTCGTGTGCGCCGCGGCCGCATTTGCCATCTCCGATCGACGCCTATTTGCGGCCACGGCGATTGCCCTATCGCGCGGCAAAATGATGCTGGCAGCCTCGGTCGGGCTGCTGGCGGCCGGCCCCGGTCTAGCGGCTTTTCTCTACGTCTATCTCCCAAAGCTGAGAGAAACTGGCGGTCACCCGAGCCGCGCTATCCTGGACAACTTGCCGAATTTCCCGGCGCACTTGATCAACGTCGGGGATGACAATCTCGTCTGGGGTTCACTCGCGGGCGCGATTTACAAATGGATGACGGGCGCGCCGCCCGGAGGGTCGAACCCCGTTCTTTCGACCGCTTTTACCCCTATCCTGACGGCCGCCTTCGTTTACGCCCTCGTCACGATGCGCACTTGGACGCGAAATCTCGACCCTGGCATTCGCATCACTCTCTGGACGGGCGCGACTTCGGTCGCGGTCCTATACATGCTGGAGATGCGATACGGTCCTGTCGCTCCTTGGCTCGTCATAGCCAAGGTCTTCCCCGGCGCTGGCGGGGTGCGGGTCGTCACCCGAGTGAATTTGATCCTGGCCATAGTGGCCGCCTGCGTCTTGGCCAGTTGGCTGGAAAGAAGCGTTGCAAGCCGATCTCGGTGGCTAGCGGTGATCGTAGGCGCGGTTATTCTAGCTGAGCAATCTTCCGGCATTGATCTCGATAGAATGCAGACGTCGATGGTTTCTGATTATCTTCGTGGAATTCCTTCGCCTCCCTCCGCGTGCTCGTCGTTCTATGTTACGAACCTTCCCTCGACCTCGCTGTTTTGGCCCGGAAGGAGGTTTCAAGAAGCTGACCGCGAGTGGGGCGCCACAGACATTCCAGCAATGCTCGTCGCTGAACATGTCGGCATTCCGACTGTGAACGGCCACGCGAGTTTCATCCCGCAAGGATGGGATCTGAAGTTTACTTCGGATTCGGACTATGCGGCGAGTGTTTACATGTATGCGTTGCGCCACAACGTCCTCCCCGGGCTCTGCGCCTTCGATCTCACGACGCGCCGCTGGTCATCTCTTATAAACAAGCCGAAATCGCCGCGCACCCACCCTTTCTTCGGGACCGGCATCCGGGATGGCGAAACGGTCAGTTTCGCAACTGGAGAGCTCGGCGTTCCGACACTGACAGACGGCTGGTCGCAACCTGAACCTTGGGGAACCTGGGGACTGGGAACGCAGTCGACCCTCGTGATACGCCTAGACGACGACATATCCTTCCAGAAAGGGCTTACATTACGCCTGACAGGGGAAGCTTTCCTCCCGCCGAAGCAATCGAGCAAGAAGGTCGACGTCTTTGTCGGCGAGAACTCTGCGAAACTGTTCCTTACAACTTGGAACTTCTCGCGCGACGCCGAGGAGAAAGTAGTATGTATCCCTCCTGACAAAATCCCGGCGAACCGGCTGCTAGTTTTGCAACTCCAAGCAGATCGCTCCTTTTCTCCCGCCAATTCTGAAAATTCCAGCGATGAAAGAATTCTCGATGTCGGGGTGTCGAGCCTATCGATTCACGCGCAAAGCTGTTCCACCGCCCCATAATGAGCGAAGCCGATCGAAGCCGCGCGACATAGCCTATGGCCGGCTTCACTTCGCTCGCTTTTGACGGCAAGGAAAGTTGGCGCAGTTATCTTGCCGCGTCGCCTTACGCGGACGCCCTGCGCGCTACGCCGCCACCCGCGCCCTCGCCGCGTCGTACTCGCGCTTCAGCCGATCGACGAGCTCGGCCGCGCTGGTCACGGCTTTCACGGCGGCGATGCCCTGCCCCGAGCCCCAGACGTCGCGCCAGGCCTTGGCCTTGGGGCCCTCGACAGCGGCGGCGAAATTCATCGTTTTCACGTCGCCCTGCGGCAGATTGTCGGGATCGAGCCCCGCGGCGACGATCGAGGGCTTGAGATAGTTGCCATAGACGCCGGTGAACAGGCTGGAGCCGACGATGTCCGCGGAACTGCCCTCGACGATCGCCTGCTTGTAGGCGGCGGAAGCGCGCGCCTCTTCGGTGGCGATGAACGCGGAGCCGACATAGGCGAGGTCCGCGCCCATCGCCTGGGCAGCGAGAATCGCGCCCCCCGTCGCAATGGCGCCGGCGAGCGCCAGCGGCCCGTCGAACCATTGGCGGATTTCCTGGACGAGCGCGAACGGCGAGATCGGCCCGGCGTGGCCGCCGGCCCCCGCCGCGACCGCGATGATGCCGTCGGCGCCCTTCTCGATCGCCTTGCGGGCGAAGCGGTCGTTGATGACATCGTGGAGCGTGACCCCGCCGTAGGCATGAACGGCCTCATTGAGGTCCTCGCGCGCCCCGAGCGAGGTGATGACGATCGGCGCCTTCCATTTCACCGTGAGCGCGAGGTCGCCCTCGAGCCTGACGTTCGACTTGTGCACGATCTGGTTGACGGCGAACGGCGCGGCGGGAGCGGCGGGATGGGCGTGGCCGTAGGCTTCGAGCGCTTCGGTGATCTCGTGCAGCCATTCGTCGAGCTGGCTCGCCGGCCGGGCGTTGAGCGCCGGAAACGAGCCGACGATTCCCGCCTTGCATTGGGCGATGACCAGCGCCGGGCAGGAGATGATGAACAATGGCGAGCCGATCGCCGGCAGCCGCAGCCGGCCCTCGAGAACCCGTGGCAGAGACATGTTGCGCTCCCTCTTCGGTTCACACATAAACGATGTCGAGCGCCGGCGCCAAGCGCAATGAGGACGCGCGGCCCCTTCCGTCCCGGCGTTTCCGGGTCTATATGCGCGGACGCGCGGATGCGCGGCGAACGGACGAAAGTGCGATGGAAAAGCGGGCGAAGTTTCACGGATCGATGCCGGCCCTCATCACCCCCTTCAAGGACGGCAAATTCGACGAGCCGGCGTTCCGCTCGCTGGTGGATTGGCAGATTTCTTCGGGCTCGCACGGCCTGGTGCCCGTCGGCACCACCGGCGAGAGCCCGACGCTCAGCCACGAAGAGCACCGCCGCGTGGTCGACGTCTGCATCGACGAGGCGCGCGGCCGCGTGCCGGTCATCGCCGGCGCCGGCTCCAACAACACCGCCGAGGCGATCGACCTCGCCCGCCACGCCGAGAGGTCGGGCGCCGACGCAGCGCTCGTCGTCACGCCCTATTACAACAAGCCCACTCAGGAAGGCCTGTATCGCCATTTCAAGGCGATCAACGACGCGGTCGGCATCCCGATCATCATCTACAACATCCCGCCGCGCAGCGTCGTCGACATGAGCATCGACACGATGAAGCGGCTTTACGAGTTGAAGAACATCGTCGGCGTCAAGGACGCGACCGGCGATCTCGCCCGCGTCTCCAAACAGCGCATCGCCATGGGACCGGAGTTCATTCAGCTCTCGGGCGAAGACATGACCGCGCTCGCCGTCATGGCGGCGGGCGGCCACGGCTGTATCTCGGTGACCGCCAATGTGGCGCCCACGCTGTGCGCGGAGCTGATGGAGGCGGCGTTGAAGGGCGTCTATGCCGAGGCGCTGCGCCTGCAGGATCGTTTGGCGCCGCTGCACGCCGCGATCTTCATCGAGCCCGGCGTGTGCGGAACCAAATACGCCGCGAGCCTGATCGGCCGGGCGCGCAACGAAATGCGGCTGCCGCTGATCCCGGTTGGCGAGGCGACCGAGATCGCGATCCGCCGCGCCATGGTCCACGCTGGCGTCCTCAACGCCTGAAGCGACGACGACATTGGCTGTCAAAGAAACTGCGAACGGAAAAGTCGTCGCCGACAACCGGCGAGCGCGCTTCGATTACGAGATCGGCGAAGTGTTCGAGGCGGGAATCGCGCTGACCGGCCCCGAGGTCAAGTCGCTGCGCACCGGCAAGGCGACGGTCGCCGAGAGCTATGCCGCCGTCGACCGTCGCGGCGAGGTGATCCTCTACAACGCCAACATCCCCGAATATCTGCAGGCCAACAGGTTCAATCACGAGCCCAAGCGGCCACGCAAATTGCTGTTGCACGCCAAGGAGATCGTCAAACTGGCGAAAGGCGTCGAGCGCGAGGGCATGACCATCGTGCCGCTGCGCATCTATTTCAACGCCAAGGGCCGCGCCAAGATCGCCATCGCGCTGGGGCGCGGCAAAAAGCTGCACGACAAGCGCGAAACCGAGAAGGCGCGCGACTGGAACCGCGACAAGTCCCGGCTCATGCGCGAGCGCGGCTGAAGCCGCGGAGCGCGCTGTCGAAAAAGGGAACGCCGGTTTTTCGCCAAAAGCGTTCGACTCGAGAACCTAGAGCAAATTGCGGGAACCGGGGCAGAGTCCCGGGCGGCGCCAATTTGTAGCCGAGGTCGTTGACCTCGGTCGGCTTGTCGAGCGCCTCATTCTCACACGACTGTTCCAAGCGGCAGGAGCGAGGTCAACGACCTCGCCTACAAGGGCGCCCGGCAATTTGCCCGGTTACTCACCATAGTCGTCGGACGCCATAGGCGTCGAACGCCAGCTCGTTGGAGACGAGCACGAGGTTCTCCGTGATCGCTTGCGCAATCAGCATGCGGTCGAACGGGTCGCGGTGAGGCCCGGGAAGGGCGCCGCCAGCCTGTCCGTGCCGGATGCTGATCGGCAGCCCCATGAAGTTCTGATCCGACAGCACGGCGTCGATATCGGCGACGATCGCGGCGACCCCGGGCAGCTTGCCGATCCTGTGCTTGGTCGCGATTTCCCACACCGAGGCGGCGCTGACGAAGACGTCGTTGCTGTCGTCGGCGATCGCGGCGCGGGCGGCGAGAGACAGCGCCTCGTCGCCGGCGAGCCACCATAGCAGCGTATGCGTGTCGATGAGCAGGCGCATTCACGCCTGTTCCCAGGTGGCGAGCTCGTGATCCGGAAGTGGCTCGAAAAACTCTGGGCCCACGCTGATCACGCCCTTGTAGGCGCCAAAATTTCGCGACTTCTTGTTGGGACGGAACGGGACGAGCTTGGCCACGGGCTCCTTGCCGCGCGCCAGCACGATTTCCTCCCCGGCTTCGACGCGGGCGAGGAGTTGGGAAAGCGTGGTCTTGGCGGTGTGGATCGTGACGATTTCCATCTGCGGCTCCTAGCTAACAGTGTTAGCTAACTTTGTGCCGCCTGTCCACTTCGATGAGGCGCGCGCAAACCTCTGCCCGGCGCGCGACCGCGCATCGAATGTGGCCGCGGGCGTTGACGGCGGCTGGCCGGGGTCGGCGCCCCCGGCTACAATGGGGCCCCCGGCAGGAGTGGGCGGTCGGCTACAGTTCGAACGCGACCCGGAGATACCCAGGCGCGCCGTCGCCGACCGCTCTCAGGCCTGGACGCTCGGAAAGATGCGCCGCGGCCTCGCGGCCGGTGTCGAAGGTCACAGCGATCGGCTTTGGCTGTTTGACGAAGCGCCAGGGGAACGCGCGAGGAGCGGTCACGAGCTTGCGGCTGCGGAAGTAGGCGAGCACGGCGTCGCGATTGCAATCGGGGGCGCGCAGCACGACCTCGACGTTGCTGAGCGCCGGGAAATTGCCGCCGCCGTCGGCTCGATAGTTGTTGGCGACGACCACGAATTCGCGCTTCGGGTCGATCGGCGCGCCGTCGCAGCTGAGGCCAAAAATGCGCCGCGCGTTCGGGTTCTGCGTCCCCTTGGAGTCGTAGCGCGCCGGCTGCGTCGGATCGATCTCGTATTCCACCCCGGCGATGATGTCGAAATTGTAGGAGGGAAAGTAATTGTCGCGCAGCGCCTGCGGCGCGGCGATCTCGGGATCGATGCGAGCGAAAGCGCGCGCGGCGAATTCGAGCCATTCCCGAATCTCATCGCCCGTGACCTTGACCGCGACGATGGTGTTGGCGCCGTAGAGATAGAGATCGGCCGCGCCGCGCAAAGGCGTCGGACCGGCGGCGAGGTCGACGAAATCATCGGGCGTGTAGCCGGCGCGATAGGGCGCGGCGACCGACAGCAGCGGCAGATCGGCATATTTCGCGGGGATCAGCGGCCGCGCATATTCGAGTTGCGCAGCGTTGACCAGCGCGGAGGCCGG
The DNA here is from genome assembly GCA_052147395.1 of Roseiarcus sp. GTDB lineage: Bacteria > Pseudomonadota > Alphaproteobacteria > Rhizobiales > Beijerinckiaceae > Roseiarcus. The sequence goes on along the minus strand of JBKQKS010000195.1, from coordinate 7,433 downwards.
ATCGTAACCGGTCCAAACGAAATAGCTGTTCACCGGCGAATCGAGCGCGCCGATCGGCTGGTCGGCCCAGGCGAGCGCGCCCTGGTGCGCCGCCGCCACCGTCGCCACGACCTTGGCGTCGTCGTCGACCCGAGCGACGGCCTTGCCGCCATCGATCTCGTAGATCGGCCGCGTCTCGACCTTGGCGGCCGTGACCCGCCAGCGGCCGTCTGCCAGCGCGAGCTCGAGATCGACGACGCCGAGATGACTGCCCCAGAAGCCGGGCATCACCGCGGGCACGCTGTTCAGCCGCCCGGCGACCGCGTCGATCGCCTCGCCGCGGCCGGCATAATCCTTGCCGGGAAACACGCGATGCGAATGGCCGGTGAAGATGACGTCGATGCCGGGAACGCTCGCCAGATGCAACGACGCGTTCTCCTCGCCTTCGATGTAATCGCCCGCCGCGATGCCGGTGTGGCTGAGGGCGACGAGCAGGTCGCATTTCGCCCTGAGCTCGGGGACGTAGCGGCGCGCCGCAGCGACGATGTCGCCGGCCTCGAGCTTGCCGGCGAGCCGCGACTTGTCCCATTCCAGGATCTGCGGCGGCGTGAAGCCGATGACGCCGATCTTCAGCTCGCGCTCGCCGCCGGCGCCGTCCTTCAGCTTGCGCGCGAGCACGGCATAGGGCGGCAGGAACGGCGCCCCGCCCGCCCGCGTGACATTGGCGAGCACGAACGGGAATGGCGGATCGGCGATCGTGGCTTCGAGAAACGGCAGGCCGAAGTTGAACTCGTGGTTGCCCAGCGTCGCCGCGTCGTAGCCGAGCTCGCGCATGACGGCGACGATCGGGTGCGGTGTCTCACCGCTCGGCGGCGGCCGAGTGACGAGGAAGTCGCCGAGCGGGCTGCCCTGAATGAGGTCGCCGTTGTCGAATGTGAGGCTGTTGACGGCCTCCTTGCGCGCGGCCTCGATCAGCGTCGCAACCTTGGCGAAGCCAACCTCGGGGTCGATCTTGGCGCGAAAATAATCCCAGTCGAGCACATACATGTGCAAATCCGACGTCTCGAGCAGCCGCAGCGACAGCGTCGCCTCGGGAGCGGCCCGGGCGCTCTCGGCGCTGAGCGCGTTCGCCACCGCGAGCGCGCCGGCGCCGAGCCCGAAATCGCGGCGGGTCAGCGGTTCGGCGCCGAGGTCCATGCTCGTCTCCCCGAAATATCCGATCCCGGTGATAGCGCCGCTTCGCCGCCGCCGCCAGCTCGAAACGTCCGGCGCGCGATGCTGAGCAGAAAATAGGGGCGCGTCATCGGAATGCAAAAACGCGAAATACGGATGGCGGCAGGGCAATCGGGTGAAGGAAATTATCGTGACCTTTCCACTGTCATTGCGAGCCTGAGCGAAGCAATCCAGCCGTCGTGTGATGCCTGGTGGGCCGCGAGCACGAGATATCGGGCAGCGGATAGTGGGTTAGCTTCCGCGGCTTCGAAGCGGCGGAGGGGCTGGATTGCTTCGCTCGAGCTCGCAATGACGGCGTTTGAGTGGATTGCGACCGTTGACCCGATCGCCCCGCGGGTGGCCGTCTCGTTGTTGCTTTCGACCCGCCCATCGTGCTAGGAACAAACCATGGACAAATCCTCGGTCGACGACCCGGTCCTGACACGGTTGCGCGCCGCGCTCGACGAAGCCTACGGCAGCCGGCTCGATCAGGCCGTGCTTTTCGGCTCGCGCGCGCGTGGCGACGCGCGTCCGGATTCCGATTATGACGTCGCCGTCTTTCTCCGCGAAATGCCGGACCGCTGGCGCGAGTTGGACCGGCTGGCGGATTTGCAGGTGCAGTTGTTCGACGAGACCGGCGCTCTGATCGTGGCGTTGCCCTACCCGAGTGAGGCTTTGGGCGACGGCTCGCCGCTGATGGGCGAAATCCGCCGCGACGGCCTGAGCTTATGAATGCCGGGACGGCTCGTTTTCTCGCCAAGGCGCGAAGGTTGCTCCGGGAAGCCGACGTGATTGGATCCGTGGGTCTCAACGAAGCCGCGGGACGCTCCGCCTATCTCGCCGGGTTTCACGCTGCGCAAGCGCTGATCTTCGAACGCGACGGCCGAATTCTGAAGACCCACAATGGCGTTCGGGGAGAATTCCTGCGGTTGACGCGACACGAACCTCTCATCGATCCCGAGCTCCGCGCTTTTTTGTCATCGGCCTACAACCTCAAAGCCATTGCCGACTACGAGACTGGACCGGGCAGCGAGGTATCCCCCGAGCGCGCCGCCGAGGCCATCGCGACTGCACGCGCATTCGTCGACGCGATCGAGAAGATGATCGGTGCGTGAAGCGGCGATCCCGCATTCGGGCGTCCCCCGGGCTCGTCGAATGACGAACCCGGCTTTGCCCGTGCGTGGCGGCCGAGATCGCCCGTCTCCGCGCGGCCGGCTACGAGCGGCGGCCTTCCCGTTTCGCCACCGCCTCGAGGTCCTCCATCCGCCGTGTCCAATGCACGAGCATGGCGTTGAGCCAGGTCCCGACATCGGTCAGCGGGCGCGGGTCGAGGTGGTACACGCGCTCGCGGCCGCGACGCTCTGCGCTGACCAGCTTGGCGACCCGCAAGATTTGCAGATGCTCGGAGACGGCGGGGCGGCCGATCGGCAGGCCGCGCGCGAGATCCGAGGCCGTGCGGGCGCCCGTGCGCAGCGCCATCAGGAGTTGCCGTCGCGCCGGATGGGCGAGCGCCGCGAACACGTCCGCCGTTTCGCCGCCGTGCAAGGCCATCGCGCGCTCCTCCGCCGCTCGCCGGCAATATGTCGGAGATCTCCGACGCATCAACCCGACCTTCGTCACCGCCAGCGCTTTCCGTGGCGGTCTTCGCCCCACTCACTCTATTGATTTCTCGAAGGTTTTACCCGCTTGCAGAGGTCGTCTCGTTCTTTCGTCAGAAGGCCCGGATTCCGCGGGTCCGGGCGTTGCGTGAGCCTGACGCCTATGTTACCTGACCGCCGCCGCGGGATGAGGGCGCGTAATCACGTCGCGCGGAACCGTTCTCTTTAAGGACTCGCGCGGGAAGCCGCGCCGCTCCATTCGAGGAAAGATTCTTAACTTTGGCCGAAGACACCGATCTCGTTTCGGGCGTATCCGGGCGCTACGCATCCGCTTTGTTCGCCCTCGCCCAGGAGCGGCGCGAGACCGCCGAAGTCGCCGCCGCGCTGCGGAAATTCGACGCCATGATCGTCGAGAGCCCCGACCTCCAGCGGCTGGTGAAAAGCCCGGTGTTCTCCGCCGCGGACCAGTTGAAGGCGCTCGGCGCCCTCATCGACGCCGCCGGCATTACCGGCGCCGCCGCCAATTTCATCCGCCTCGTCGCCGCCAAGCGCCGGCTGTTCGTGATCCGGCCAATGATCGCCGATTTCAACAAGCTCTGGGACCATGCGCGCGGCGTCACCCGCGCCAAGGTCACCAGCGCCGCCCCGCTCTCCGACGACAACGTCGCCGCCCTCAAGGAGTCGCTGAAAGCGATCTCCGGCGGCCGTGACGTCGAACTCGCGCTCGACATCGATCCCGGCATCATCGGCGGCCTCATCGTCCAGCTCGGCTCCCGCATGGTCGACGGTTCGCTCCGCACCAAACTCAACGCCATTCGCAATCGCATGAAAGAGGTCGGCTGATGGATATCCGCGCCGCAGAAATCTCCTCCATTCTCAAGAGCCAGATCGCCAATTTCGGCGCCGAGGCGGAGGTCACGGAAGTCGGCCAAGTGTTGAGCGTCGGCGACGGCATCGCCCGCGCCTACGGCCTCGACAAGGTGCAGGCCGGCGAAATGGTCGAATTCGAGAACGGCACGCGCGGCATGGCGCTCAACCTCGAGAGCGACAACGTCGGCATCGTCCTTTTCGGCGACGACCGCGAGATCAAGGAAGGCCAGACCGTCAAGCGCACCCAGGCGATCGTCGACGTGCCGATCGGCAAGGGCCTGCTCGGCCGCGTGGTCGATGCGCTCGGCAACCCGATCGACGGCAAGGGCCCGATCGCTTGCGAGAAGCGCGCGCGAGTGGACGTCAAAGCCCCCGGCATCATTCCCCGTAAATCGGTGAGCGAGCCGATGGCGACCGGCCTCAAGGCCATCGACGCGATGATCCCGATCGGCCGCGGCCAGCGCGAGCTCATCATCGGCGACCGTCAGACCGGCAAGACCGCGATCGCGCTCGACACCATCCTCAATCAGAAGTCGCTCAACCAGAGCGACGACGAGAATCAGAAGCTCTATTGCGTCTATGTCGCGGTCGGCCAGAAGCGCTCGACCGTAGCCCAGTTCGTCAAGGTGCTCGAGGAGAACGGCGCGCTCGAATATTCGATCATCGTCGCCGCCACCGCCTCCGACCCGGCGCCGATGCAGTTCCTCGCGCCGTTCTCCGGCTGCGCGATGGGCGAGTATTTCCGCGACAACGGCATGCACGCGGTGATCATCTACGACGACCTCTCCAAACAGGCCGTCGCCTACCGCCAGATGTCGCTGCTGCTGCGCCGCCCGCCGGGCCGCGAAGCCTATCCCGGCGACGTGTTCTACCTGCACTCCCGTCTCCTGGAGCGCGCGGCAAAACTCAACAAGGATTTTGGCTCGGGCTCGCTCACCGCGTTGCCCGTCATCGAGACCCAGGCCAACGACGTGTCGGCCTATATCCCGACCAACGTGATCTCGATCACCGACGGCCAGATCTTCCTGGAGACGGATCTGTTCTATCAGGGCATCCGCCCGGCGGTGAACGTCGGCCTCTCGGTGTCGCGCGTCGGCTCGTCGGCGCAGACCAAGGCGACCAAGAAGGTCGCCGGCAAGATCAAGGGCGAGCTCGCGCAGTACCGCGAAATGGCGGCCTTCGCGCAGTTCGGCTCCGACCTCGACGCGGTGACGCAGCGCCTGCTCAACCGCGGCGCGCGCCTGACCGAGTTGCTCAAGCAGCCGCAGTTCTCGCCGCTCAAGATGGAAGAGCAGGTGTGCGTGATCTATTGCGGCGTCAACGGCTATCTCGACAAGCTGCCGCTCGGCAAAGTGCGCCCGTTCGAGGACGGCTTCCTCAGCGTCCTGCGTTCGAAGCATGGCGAGCTGTTGAACTCGATCCGCGCGTCGAGGGATCTCGCCGACGCGGATGCGGCCAAGCTCAAGGCGGCCGCGGACGCGTTCTCGGCCAGCTTCGCCTGATCTCCTCATAAGACGCGAGGAGCGCGAGCGATGCCGTCGCTGAAAGACCTGAGAAACCGGATCGCCTCCGTCAAGTCGACGCAGAAGATCACCAAGGCGATGCAGATGGTCGCCGCCTCCAAGCTGCGCCGCGCCCAGGCCGCGGCCGAGGCGGCGCGCCCCTACGCCAACCGGGTCGAGACCGTGCTCTCGAATCTCGCCGCCGCCTGCGGCAGCGCGAGTATGGGAGCAGGGCCGCCGCTCTTGTGCGGCAGCGGCGCCGACAAGACCCATCTGCTCGTCGTCTGCACCGGCGAGCGCGGGCTCTGCGGCGCGTTCAACACGTCGATTGTGCGCCTCGCGCGCGACAAGGCGAACGCGCTCGCGGCCGAGGGCAAGACCGTGAAAATCCTCTGCATCGGCAAGAAGGGCTTCGATCAGCTCAAGCGCACGCACGGGCAGGCGATCATCGACACGATTGATCTGCGCGCGGTGCGCGCCATAGTTTACGGCACGGCGCAGCCGATCGCCGAGCGTGTGATCCAGATGTTCGAGAGCGGCGAGTTCGACGTCTGCACGTTGTTCTATGCGCGCTTCCGGTCGGTGATCTCGCAGATTCCGACGGCGCAGCAGCTCATTCCGCCGGAATTGCCGCCCAAGAGCGAGCTCGCGCCGACCTACGACTACGAGCCCGACGAAGGCGAAATCCTGGCCCGGCTGCTGCCGCAAGCGGTATCCGTGCGCATTTATCGCGCGCTGCTGGAGAACGGCGCTTCGTTCTTCGGCGCGCAGATGAGCGCCATGGACAATGCGACGCGCAACGCCGGCGACATGGTGAAGAAATACACGCTGCGCTACAACCGCACGCGTCAGGCGATGATCACCAAGGAACTGATCGAAATCATTTCGGGCGCCGAGGCGCTCTGACGACATGGGCTCACACGAGGCTAGAGACAATGGCGAACGCTAACAACATCGGCCACATCACCCAGGTGATCGGCGCCGTCGTCGACGCGAAGTTCGAGGGCGAGCTGCCGGCGATTCTCAACGCGCTGGTGACGATCAACAACGGCCGTCGCCTGGTGCTCGAGGTTGCGCAACATCTGGGCGAGAGCTCGGTGCGCTGCATCGCGATGGACATCTCCGAAGGTCTTGTGCGCGGTCAGGAGGTCACCGACACCGGCGGGCCGATCGCGGTCCCGGTCGGCGCAGGCACGCTCGGGCGCATCATGAACGTCGTCGGCGAGCCGGTCGACGAGGCGGGCCCGATCGACATGGAGGCGCTACGCGGCATCCATCAGCCGACCCCGTCCTATGTCGAACAGTCGACCGAAGCACAGATTCTCGTCACCGGCATCAAGGTCGTCGACCTGATGTGCCCCTACGCCAAGGGCGGCAAGGTGGGTCTGTTCGGCGGCGCGGGCGTCGGCAAGACCGTGCTCATCCAGGAGCTCATCAACAACGTCGCCAAGACCCACGGCGGCTATTCGGTGTTCGCCGGCGTCGGCGAGCGCACCCGCGAAGGCAACGACCTCTATCACGAGTTCATCGAATCGAAAGTCAACGCCGACCCGCATCATCCCGACCCCAACGTGAAGTCGAAGTGCGCGCTGGTGTTCGGCCAGATGAACGAGCCGCCGGGCGCCCGCGCCCGCGTCGGCCTCACCGGCGTCACCGTCGCCGAGCACTTCCGCGATCAGGGCCAGGACGTGCTGCTGTTCATCGACAACATCTTCCGCTTCACGCAAGCGGGCTCGGAAGTGTCGGCGCTGCTCGGCCGCATCCCGTCGGCGGTCGGCTATCAGCCGACGCTCGCTACCGACATGGGCGCCTTGCAGGAGCGCATCACCACCACGACCAAGGGCTCGATCACCTCGGTGCAGGCGATCTACGTGCCCGCCGACGACTTGACCGATCCGGCGCCGGCGACCTCGTTCGCCCACTTGGACGCGACCACCGTGCTCTCGCGCGGCATCGCGGAAAAGGGCATCTATCCCGCGGTCGACCCGCTGGACTCGACGTCGCGCATTCTCACCGCGGCCGTCGTCGGCCAGGAGCACTACGACATTGCGCGCGCCGTGCAGCAGGTGTTGCAGCGCTACAAGGCGCTGCAGGACATCATCGCCATTCTCGGCATGGACGAGCTCTCGGAAGAGGACAAGCTCACGGTCGCGCGTGCAAGAAAGATCGAGCGGTTCATGTCGCAGCCGTTCGACGTCGCGGCGGTGTTCACCGGCACACCCGGCGTGCAGGTCAAGATCGAGGACACGGTGAAGGGCTTCAAGGGCATCGT
>JBKQKS010000194.1:0-6993 GCA_052147395.1 Roseiarcus sp. | reverse complement strand
CTCGGGCGTACGGATGCCGCCGCCGACGGTGAGCGGCATGAAGCATTTTTCGGCGGTGCGGCGCACCACGTGGAGCAGAATGCCGCGGTCCTCGTGGCTCGCGGTGATGTCGAGGAAGCACAATTCGTCGGCGCCCGCCTTGTCGTAGGCGATCGCGCTCTCGACGGGATCGCCGGCGTCGCGCAGGTTGACGAAATTGACGCCCTTGACGACGCGGCCGTCCTTGACGTCCAGGCAGGGGATGACGCGGGATTTGAGCATTATTCGGCCGCCGTCGGTATGTCGGATTCCTTCAAGAAATCCCAGAAAATCTCGTACATCCGGCCAGAAATCTCCGAATGCGTGATGTCGGTGATCAGGAACGCGCTGGAGCCCGCGAACCCCTGGAAATGATCCGATATTTGCGCCGCCGGCAGCCTGCTCTTCAGGAAGCCGACGCGGCCGTCGAACGTGTACATTTGCGCGCCGTAGTCCAACGAGTCGACGAACGATTTGCGATCGCTTTCGCCAACGATCCCCTCGTCGAAGATCAGTAGATGCCGTTTCATCGACCCTCCCGCGTCGCCACGTTCGCGGAGGCGATTCTCGACGAGCGACGGACCTGGCCGGCGGCGAAAGCGGTACTGCTCCGACTGCAAGCGATCGGGGTCTCGAAACAGATACACGAAATAGACGGCGATCGTGAACAGAACCGGCAGGAAGCCCGAGGCCAACAGCGCGACGCGGATCCATAGGTCGGCGAACAGCGCCGCGCCAAGGATGGAGAGGGGAGTCGCGAAAGCCACTAGCCAAAGCAGCGGATAGACCGCCGTCCGCTTCACGCGCACGGTTTCGCCTAGCGCCGCCGCTTTGAGAAAATCGCCGTAAATCAAGCGCCAGCTCCCTTCGCCCTCCGCATCAGCGCCAGCGCCTCCTTCGCATCCAGCCGCCCGTCGTAGAGCGCGCGGCCGGAAATCGCGCCGGCGAGGCGCGCGCAATCGGGCTCCAGCAGCCGCTCGATGTCGGCGATCGAAGCGAGGCCGCCCGAAGCGATGACGGGGATGCTCAAGGTTTCGGCTAGCGCGACGGTGGAAGCGATATTGAGCCCCAGCAGCACGCCGTCGCGCGCGATGTCGGTATAGATGATGGCGGCGACGCCGGCGTCCTCGAAGCGGCAGCCGAGCTCGAGCGCCGACATGTCGGAGCTGCGCGCCCAGCCGTCGACGGCGACGCGGCCGTCGCGGGCGTCGATGCCGACCGCGATGTGGCCCGGATGCCGTCTTGCAGCTTCGCGCACAAAACCGGGGTCTTTGACCGCCGCGGTGCCGATGATGACGCGCGACACGCCCTTGTCCAGCCAGCCTTCGACGGTGCGCATGTCGCGCACGCCGCCGCCGAGTTGCACCTTCATCGACACGGTCTCCAGCACGCGCTCGATCGCCGCGGCGTTGACCGGATGGCCGGCGAAGGCGCCGTCGAGGTCGACGACGTGCAGGTGGGCGAAACCCTGGGTTTCGAAAATATGCGCCTGCTGGGCGGGGTCCGGGTTGAACACGGTCGCTCGAGCCATGTCGCCGCGGATGAGGCGAACGCATTCGCCGTTCTTGAGATCGATGGCGGGAAAGAGGATCACGGGCGCCAGTTCAGGAAATTGGCGATCAGGGCGAGACCGAGGGTCTGGCTCTTCTCGGGGTGGAATTGCGTGCCGACGATGTTGTCGCGCCCGACCATGGCGGTGATCGGCCCGCCGTAATCGGCGGTCGCGACCACGTCGCCGGGTTTTTCAGCGTAAAGCTGGAAAGAATGGACGAAATACGCGTGCAGGCCGTCGGGGCCGGTGCGGATGCCGGCGACGAGCGGGTGTTCGCGCCCGAGCTCGAGCGTATTCCAGCCCATGTGCGGGATTTTCAGGTTCGGGTCGGCGGGGCGGATGAGATCGACGTCGCCGGGAATCCAGTCGAGCCCGGCGACGATCTGGTGCTCGAGGCCGCGCGTCGCCATCAGCTGCATGCCGACGCAGATGCCGAGGAACGGCCGGCCGCGTCCGCGGACGCTCTCCTCGAGCGCGGCGACCATGCCCGGGACAGCGTCGAGGCCGCGCCGGCAATCGGCGAAGGCGCCGACGCCCGGCAGCACGATGCGCTCGGCGCGTCTCACGACATCCGGGTCGGCGGTGACGCGGATGTCGGCGTCGAGCCCCGCCTCGCGCGCGGAGCGCTCGAAAGCCTTGTGCGCCGAGTGCAGATTGCCGGAACCGTAATCGACGATCGCGACGGTCATCGGCGTTGCGCCTGCGGAAATGAGCCGATGACGCCGATTTCATGCGCCGGCGGAGGCGCGGGAGCGGCGAGCGGCGGGGCCACGGGCGCCCGATCCAGGAACACGCGCGCCGCCTCGTCGTCGCCGCGCGCCTCGACGACATCGACGAGCGGCAGCCCGGCGCGCTCGAGCGACGCGGAGAGCCAGCCGCGGCCCTCGACGCCGATCCACGCCGCCGCGACGAGATCGAGCGCCCCGATGCCGCCGAGCCCGACGAGATGGGCGTAGTAGAGGCCGCAAGCCGCCGCGGCGGCAGCGATCCAAGCCGCGAGCGGAATCCACAGGCGATGGAGCGCGAGCCAAAGCGGCCCGAATACCAACGCGGCGCGGGAAAAGCCGGTCTTCAGCACCCGGGCGCGATCGAAAGCGAGCGCGGCGTTGCCGACCAGCGGCGGAGCATGGATGGTGTATATGGCCATGGGCTATCCGGCCTATCTAGAGCGCGCCTTTGGTCGAGGGAATGCGGGCGGCCTGCCGTGGGTCGATTGCAAGCGCCGCGCCAAGCGCACGGGCGACGCCCTTGAAGCAGGATTCCGCGATATGGTGGCTGTTGACGCCATAGAGCGTCTCGATGTGCAAGGTCAGGCCGGCGTTCATCGCAAAGGCCTGAAAGAACTCGCGAACCAACTCGGCGTCGAAAGTCCCGATCTTCGCCGTCGGAAACGCCGTGCGGAACACGAGGAAGGGGCGGCCCGAGACGTCGATCGCGACGCGGGTCAGCGTCTCGTCCATCGGCAGCAGGCAGTCGGCGTAGCGCGCCAGACCGCGCTTGTCGCCGAGCGCCTGGCGGATCGCCTGGCCGAGCGCGATGCCGACGTCCTCGACCGTGTGGTGGTCGTCGATGAAGAGGTCGCCCTTCGCGGAAATCGCGATGTCGATGAGCGAATGACGGGCGAGCTGGTCGAGCATGTGGTCGAAGAAGCCGACGCCGGTTGCGATTTTGGCTGCGCCCGCGCCGTCGATTTCGACTTCGACGTCGATTGCCGTTTCGTTGGTCTTGCGCGACACCGCCCCCTTGCGCATTTTCGCTCTCTCGGGCCCAAAGTTTCGGCGGCGTGATAGCAAGCCTCGCGCCGGTTGGCCATCGCAGATGTCAGTTCTTTGGCCGCTGGCGCCTAAGTCGTAGGCGCCCATCGAAGCCTGGGCGCGGCGCTTCCACACCCGTGTGGGCGAAAAAGCGACCGACGCGATGTTCACGATGGTCGCCGTCGACGGCGACGACCGCCCGGGGCCCGTGCCGCCGCTGGAGGCGGAGGCGGCGACGGCGTCGAAGGATACGGGCGTTGGAGCACGCGCGGGTGAACGTAATCTAGGCGCGCTGCAGCATCCGAAACGATGGCCGCACGTCACTGCGAGCGAGGCGAAGCAACACGTCATTGCGAGCGCAGCGAAGCAATCCAACGCTGGGGCAGAAACGTCCGCGCCAGGACATATCGACAAGGCGCCGCCGAGCCCCTCGTCGACAGATTGCCTCCGTTGTCTCGCCAACGACGAACCCATCGGGAGCCAACAGCCCTACGCCCCCTGGATTGCTTCGCTCACGCTCGCAATGACGGGGGCTGGAGCCGACCCGGTCACGTCTTCGACTTCACCCAGGCGATGTAGCCGCGCACGTCGGCGGCAGGCTCGCTGTAGGCGGCGCCGAGGGTCGATTCCATGCGCGCCATGTAGTCCTTGGCCCAGGCCGGCAGGGCGTAGTCGATGACGGCCGGGAATTCGAGCGTCGTGGCGAGGCGGATGTCGGCGATCGAGACATGGTCGCCGCCGATGAACGGCTTCTCCGCCATGTAGAACTTGTGGAACACGCTCAGCGGCGCGGCGATCGCCTCCGCGGCGGCTCTTTGCGCCGCGGCCTTGGCCTCGGCGCTGGCGTCGCTCGCCCCGACCTCGCCGGGATATTGGGGGACGCCGAGCGCCGGATAGGTCGCCCTCGCCACATAGGGGTAGAGCGTGCCGACGATATAGAACATCGCGCTGTCGACCATCGCCCGCGCCGCCGGCGCGCTCGGGTAGAACGCCTCGAGGCCGTGTTTGTTGCACAGATACTGCATGATCGCGCAGCTCTCCCACATCACGCCCTTGGGCAGGTCGTCGGTCTCGACCATCGGCGTGAGGAACGAGGGGTTCTTGGCGACGAATTCTTCGCTGCGCGTCTTGCCGTAGGCGTCGTCCTCGACGAAATCGAGCTTCGCCGCGCGCACGAAAACGCGCGCCGACATGTTGTTGACGCTCGGCTTGATGACATGAAGTTTGATCGAAGACATCGTTTCCTCCCTGGTTGATCTTCGAGCTCATTGGCTCGCGTAAGGGTCTTTCGGCGAGCGGTCGCTCGACAGGCTCCGGGTCGAACGCGTCACCAGGAGCTCGATGGCGTCGGCGATGTGCGCCTCTTCGATCGCGCTGTCGCCGCGGGCGACGCGGATCAGATGCGCCTCGTGCAGCACGTCGGAATAGCCGAAGCCGGGCGGCGGCGAGAACTTCCAGCACGAGAGCTCGATGAGCAGGCCGAGCGGGTCCTCGAAATAGACGGCGTCGAACATTTTCCGATCGCGCAAGCCGGTGTTGCGGACGCCGCGCTCGTTCAACTTGCGCAGCGCCTCGTTGAACACGGCGCGGCCGACGCTGAAGGCGATGTGGTGGACGCAGCCGGGATCGGTCGGCGTGCGGCGATGGAGCGGCTTACGGTCCTCGCGCGTGAACACGGTGATCAGCCGGCCGTCGCCGGGGTCGAAATAGAGGTGGCTCTCTCGAGCGTTGTCGAGGTTCGGCTGCTCGAACACGAACGGCATGCCGAGCACGCCCTCCCAGAAGTCGATCGACGTGCGCCGGTCGGCGCCGACGAGGGTGATGTGGTGGACGCCCTGGGTCTGGATGCGCTCCATCGCTGTGTCCTTCGTCTCACGGCGTTGGCGCCAGTTTCGACTTGTATTCGCTGCGTGGCAAGCTCTGCGGCGGCGCGAGCGTCACTTCGGCGGCAAACATGAGCTTTTCCCGGATCCGCGTCTGGATGCGCTCTGCGAGGTCGGCGCCGGCGCCCTCGACGACGATCGTCAACGGCGGCTCTTGGGGTACGCCCGCCGCGCGCGGGCGGATCAGCAGCACGCGCGTCACTTCGGCCGCGAATTCGTTGACGACCTCGCGGACCGCGGAGGGAAAGACATTGACGCCGCGTAGGATGAGCATGTCGTCGGTGCGGCCGAAGCGGCGCACGCGCGGCGGCGACGCCGCGGCCGGCGATGGCGCGGCTATCGGCGGGCGCGAGTATGCGCTCGGCGCGGGGATCGAAGGGCTTGTGCAGCGGATGGCCGTAGCCGGGAATCGGGCGGCGCTCGTCGCGATGGGTCCGAGCGACGGCGCGCGCGGCCGCCGGGAGGGTCTCGCCGGCCAGAACTCTCGCCAGAATGTCTTCGATCAGCCTGCGGCATAATCCCGCAGCCCCGAGGATCACCGCGCCGCAGCCGAGCACGCCGGCGGCGACGGCGCCCTGGAGCGCGGCGGGGTCGGCGGCATAGGTCATGCGGGCGGCCTGCACCGAAGGCGCGAACCCGGGCTCGGCGAGGGCGACGTGGCTCATCTCGAGGAAGAAACTCTGGTCTCGGCTCGGCGTCCGTCGCGAGCAGGAAGAAAAAATCGACGAAGCTCGCGCGACCCATCGATTCGCCGGCGAGATCGCGGCCGCGGAGGCTGATCCCTTCGGCCCGCGCCGCTGAAATCGCGGTGATGGCGCGGGCGGGCTCGCCTATCCCGAAGGTTTGCTCCCGCTCCATTGTCATTTCGATCAAACTTAATTGTTAAACAATATTGTATCAACAAATATGTTATCATACAATGCCTCGGGCGGCGGCGAGCTGTGGCGGGCGCCCAAAGTTGCATTCACGGCGCCAGCCGGATTCGTGCTACAAACGATGGGACAAACGAAAGGGGCGACGGCGATGCCGGAACAAGAAGCCCAGACGTTTCTGGTTGGGCAGGCCGAGGATCGGCTTCCGCCGCACGGCGAGACGGTAGGACACATCGTCGACCGATTGCGGTCGGAGATCCAGCGGCTGACCTATGCCCCGGGGTCGCGGCTCGTGGAAAACGAGTTGACCAAGCGATTCGCCGTCAGCCGCGGTCCGGTGCGCGAGGCGCTGCGCCGGCTCGCGGCCGAAGGCATGATCGAGCATACGCCCAATCGCGGCGCGGTCGTGCGTCGACTGTCGCGCCAGGAAGTGCGCGAACTGTTCGAGATCCGCACCGAGCTCGAGGCGCTCGCCGCCCGGCTGGCGGCGAGTTCCGACGACGAAGCCAAGCAGCGCCAGTTCGCCAGGGCGATCGCGCCGATTTTCGAGACCGAGCCGCGCGTAGCGTCGAGCTACATGGAGGAAAACGCGGGTTTTCATGCGGCGATCTCGGAGCTGGCGGGCAATCATCAATTGCAGGAACTGGTGCGGCGCCTGCAATTGCCGCAGCTCATGTCCCAGGTCAGCAGCGCGCTCGATGCCGCCGTTCTCGGCGCTTCGGTGCGCGAACATCGCAAGCTCGCGGCCGCCATCCTCGCCCGCGATGCGAAAGAAGCGGATTCGGCGTTGCGCGCCCATCTCGGGCGTGCTGCGAAGCTGGCGCTGGAGACGCTGGGGGATTAGAGCGCGCCCTCGATGAAACTGGCTGTCGGTTGGAGCGGCGGCGTGGACGCCGCCGTATGGCGGCGTGGAC
>JBKQKS010000193.1:0-3245 GCA_052147395.1 Roseiarcus sp. | reverse complement strand
CCGTGCTGATGATCGGCGGCTTCATGGCGGTCGGCAGCCGGCGCCGGCTCATCGAGGCGTTGGTCGAGGCTGGGCGCAAGAACCTCACCGTCATTGCCAACGACCGGCATGGGCGGCGCGATGGACTTCGTCACCGGCGCGAAGCGCGTCATCGTCGCCTTGCAGCACACGGCGAAAGGCAAGCCGAAGATCGTGCCCAAGTGCACGCTGCCCTCGACGGCGACGCGCCGCGTCACCCTCATCGTCACCGATCTCGCGGTGATCGAGCGGATCGACGCACGCCTCCTCTTGCGCGAACGCCCGCCGGGGGTGACAGTGGACACGATCGTGGCCGCGGCAGCGGCGCGGCTCATCGTTCCGGAAAACGTGCCGGAGATGAACCTCGAGTAGGGCCTGCGCATGGGATTGGCGAAGCTCCTCAATCGATTGTTTCACGGTCCCGCGTGGCTGTGTTTCCTGGTTATGGGGATTTGCACCGGCGCCTTCGCGCTGTGCTCGTACAATCTCGTGGAGATGTTCCGCGCCAATTTCAGCCTGATCGGAAGCTACGGCCTGATGGCGATCCGCGACGGCGGGCTGTTGCAGTTCGTCGAGCTGACGTTTTGGGGCTATTTGGGCCTCGCCTGCTATGTGATCTTCAAGGGCTGCGTCGACGGCCTGCTGATGCGCATCCACCGCGCCGGGCAGGAGCGGGCCAAGGACTGAGGCGGGCCGAGATCACCGCCCCGCCAGCGCCATGTCGTCGCGATGGATCATCTCCGTCCGCCCCGGCGTCCCCAGAATATCGGCGATGTTGCGGGAATTGCGGCCCTTGATGAGCTCCGCCCGCTCGGCGTCATAGGCGACGAGGCCGCGGCCGAGGTCGGCGCCGTGCTCGTCGCGGATGATGACGCAGTCGCCGCGCGAGAACTGGCCGTCGATGCGGGTGACGCCGGCCGGCAGCAGGCTCTTGCCGTGGTGAAGCGCGCGCGCCGCGCCCGCATCCACCGTGATCACCCCCTTGGCCTCCAGCGTGCCGGAAATCCAGATTTTTCGCGCCGCCACGGGATTGGAGGGCGACAGGAACCAGGTGCACGGGGCCCCCGCCGCAACCTTGGCGATCGGATGCAGCACCCGGCCGTCGGCGATCACCATATGGGCGCCGGCGTGGGTGGCGATGCGCGCGGCCTCGATCTTGGTGCGCATGCCGCCGCGCGACAGTTCCGAGGCCGCGCCGCCGGCCATCGCCTCGATCTCCGGGGTCACCCGCTCGACGATCGGGATCAGCTTCGCGTCGGGATCGTCCTTCGGCGGCGCGGAGAAAAGGCCCTCGATGTCGGACAGCAGGATCAGCAGATCGGCGCTCGCCATGGTGGCGACGCGCGCGGCGAGCCTATCGTTGTCGCCGTAGCGGATTTCGCTGGTGGCGACCGTATCGTTCTCGTTGATGACGGGAATGGCGCGCATCGCCGAGAGGCGCGCCAGCGTCTCGCGCGCGTTGAGATAGCGCCGGCGCTCCTCGGTGTCGTTGAGGGTGAGCAGGATCTGCCCGGCGACGATGCCGTGCGCCCCGAGCGCCTGCGACCAGGCGCGGGCGAGCGCGATCTGGCCTATGGCCGCGGCCGCCTGCGAATCCTCGAGTTTCAGCGCGCCCTTGGGGAGCCCCGCGACCGTGCGCCCGAGCGCGATGGCGCCGGAGGAGACGACGAGCACGTCGGCGCCGCGCTCGTAGAGCCCGGCGATGTCCTCGACCAGCGCATCGAGCCATTCCTGCTTCAGCGCCCCATGCGCGCGGTCGACGAGGAGCGACGAGCCGACCTTGACGACGATGCGGTGGAAAGTGTCGAGGCGCGGAGGGGAATTCACGGCGTGGGCAGGGTCTAGCGGAAGGGAAGTTCCGCCTAGAGGACGCGCGCCGGGAAAGCAAGGGAGGGCGCGCGCCCCGATCGGTCTCGCCCGGCTCCGTCGGCCGCTTCGGCGCCAACGCCGGCTGCAAATATATCGCCGAGGATTGCTATGGCAATCTGCATAAGGGTGCGACTCGAATACGCTACTCCCCCGCCGCGACGATCGCCCGCGTCAGCGACGACTTCGCGGGGTAGAGCGGGATCAGACAGGCTTGTAGCGCGTGGTAGATGTCCGGCTTGCCGACGAAATAGCGTTCGACGGGTTTCAGCGAATCGTCGAGCTGAGCAAACCAGCCGCCGTGGCGGCGGTCGATGAGGCGGCGGGCGGAAAAATCCCACAGCTTGCGATACCACGTCTCGGAGAAATCGTCGCGGTCGAGCGAGCCTAAGAAATGCGCGGCGCCGATGCCCTCGCAGATCGGCCACCACAGGCGGTCGCGCACGCGCGGCGTTCCCTGGTATTCGAGCGTGTAATAGAGACCGCCGTGGGAGTCCCAGCCCTGCGCCAGCGCCTGAGCGAACAGATTTCGCGACGCGTCGGGGAGCCATTCGACGCGCCGGCCGCCGAGCTCGTAGACCTGCAGCGCGAGGCGCGCCCATTCGAGCGCGTGGCCAGGGGTGTAGCCGAACGGCCTGAACATGTCGGCGCCGCGATAGGTCCAATCGACGCTCCAGTCGCTGCGGTAATGTTCCGGCACGCGCCAGTCCGCCGCCCTGGCGCTGCGGCCGAGGATGAGGCTGGCGATGCTCTCGGCCTTGTCGAGATAGGCGCGCTCGCCGGTCGCCTCGAACGCCGCCATCAGCGCTTCGGTCAGGTGCATGTTGGAATTCTGGCCGCGATAATCGCTGAACGGCGTCCAGTCCTCGCGGAATTCTTCGGCGCTGGCGCCCGCCGGCTCCCAGAACCGCGTCTCCAGGACCTCCGTGACGTCGGCGAGCATTTTGGCGGCGAGCGGATGGCCGACGACTTTGCCGCTCGACGCGGCGAGCAGCACGAAAGCATGGCCATAGGCGAGCTTGTCGCGCTCCACCGGCCCTTCTGCGTCGAACGACCAGAAATAGCCGCCATGCTTGGCGTCGCGGTGGCGCGTCCAGATCGCCTGCATCGCATGGTCGACGAAATCGGCGGCGCCCGGCCGCCCGTAGAGCATGCCGATCGCGAAACCATGCGCCATGCGAGTCGTCGCGAACAGCGGCCTCGTGGTCTCGGACGCGATCGCGCGGCCCTCATTGTCGAGCGCCGCGAAGCCGCCCAGCGCATCGATCGATTCGGGCTCGAAAAAGCGGAACAGCGCGTCCGCCTCGGCGGCAAGCCAGCGGCGGTGGTCGGCGCGCTCGCGCCAAGGTTTTGGGGACGTC
>JBKQKS010000192.1:0-12461 GCA_052147395.1 Roseiarcus sp. | reverse complement strand
TGCGCTTCGTGCAGATCCCGACGACGCTGCTCGCGCAGGTCGATTCCAGCGTCGGCGGCAAGACCGCGATCAATTCGCCGCTCGGCAAGAACCTGGTCGGCGCCTTCTACCAGCCCTCGCTGGTCATCGCCGATCTCAGCGCACTCGACACGCTGCCGAAACGTGAATTCACGGCCGGCTATGCGGAAGTGGTCAAATACGGCCTCATCGACGACCGCGCATTCTTCGAGTGGCTGGAGGTCAACTGGCGCCAGGTGTTCGCCGGCGGCGCAGCGCGGCGGCGGGCCGTCGCCGCGAGCTGCGCGGCCAAGGCGCGCGTCGTCGCCTCCGACGAGACGGAGCAGGGGGCGCGCGCCCTCCTCAACCTCGGCCACACCTTTGGCCACGCCCTGGAAGCCTTGGCGCATTACGACGGCGCCAAGCTCGTGCACGGGGAGGGCGTCGCGGTCGGCATCGCTTCGGCCTTCCGCTTCTCCCGCGACCTCGGCGTGTGCTCCGGCCAGGAGTCGCAGCGGGTGGCAGCGCACCTCAGCGCCGTCGGCCTGCCGACGCGCATCGGCGAGATTCCCGGCATCGACGCCGACCCCGAAGCGATGCTGGTTGCGATGCGCCAGGACAAGAAGGTCGAGCGCGGCCGCCTCACCTTCATCCTCGCCCGCGGCATCGGCGAATCCTACATCGCCAAGGACGTGCCCGAGGCGGACGTGCGCGCGTTCCTCGAGCGCGATCTGCGGATCGGCTAGGGCTTCGATCCGACGCCCGGCGCGCGTTTGCATCGGTCGTTGAAAGGGCGGGATCGACCCATTGCAGACCTCGTCCTGAGGTGGCCCGATGGGCCCTCGAAGGACGCTCCAGCGGTTCAGAAATCAACATATTTGAAACGGCGTTTGTCGCCCGAAAATTGGCTGCTTTTGAGAGAGCGGCGTCCCGCGAGGGCCGGGACCGAGCATGAGTCGACACTCGCCGTCGACTGGCCTTGTCCGCGCTCGAGTCCGCGCAAAATGCACCTACTCTTAACGGGGTTCGCGCATATTGATTACGGGGACCGATCGAGCCACGCGCGGCGCAAACGTCATAAAGCCATAGTGGCGTGCGCGCCGAAGCCAAGTGGTTGGAAGGGGTGCGATGATTACCAAGAGTTCTCGCCGCGTCTGGCGACAGCGCCTCGCTTTCGCCCTCAACCAGGTTGACTCGCTGTTCAAACTCTCGACAGAGAATCCCGAGCTGATGCGGTCACAGCTCAAGGCGCTTACTCGTCAGATTCCCCTTCTCTATTTTATTCTCGTCGTGAACACAAATGCCTTGGCCTGGACGCATTTTGGCGTTGCGCCGCTTGGATTGACGATCATTTTTCCGGCTTTCTTGACTATTGTTTGCGTTATCCGAACCTGGGTGTGGATTACGAGTCCCGCAGAGTCTGTAAGCGACGCCACTCTCATTCGACGGCTAAAGACGACTATTGCGGTCACCGGGGGCCTCGGGGTCTGTTTCCTCGTCTGGAGCCTGTCGCTCTATCCCTACGGCGACGCCTACGCTCAGGGCCACGTCGCATTTTATATAGGCATTACGGTAGTCAGCTGCATCTTCTGCCTGATGCACCTGCGGCCAGCTGCTTTGCTACTGACCGGCATCGTGATCGTTCCGTTCACGATATTCTTCCTTTCCACTGGACACCCCGCCTTTATCGCCATCGCGCTCAACATGCTGCTCGTCGCTGTCGCGATGACCTACATACTGCTCACCTACTCTCGTGATTTTGCGAACATGATCGACTTCCAGAAGGAGCTCATCAAAACGCACGAGGCGGAGACCGAACGGGAGCGCGCAAACGCCGAGGACCAGCGGCGAGCGCATCAGGATATGCTGAAGCACGCAGGACGATTTGAGGCCGCTCTCAACAATATGCTGCAAGGCCTTTGCATGTTTGACTCGGAAGATCGACTGATCGTTTGCAACGACCATTTCAGAAAAATGTATGCATTGCCAGAGGAGCTTGCCCGGGAGGGCGTGCATTGGCGCGATATCGTTGCGCATAGGGTAAAGACGTTCAGATACCGTGATCTCGACTACGATGATTTCCTCGATCAGCACAACGTCGCCGACCCAAAAGTATACGCGAAAACCACGACGCGCGAGCTCGGAGATGGACGCACCATCCTCGCTCGCCATCAGCCTATCGCGGAGGGCGGATGGGTCGCCACGTATGAGGATATTACCGAGCGACGGTTGACCGAGGAACGCCTTTCGCACATGGCTCGTCATGACGCCTTGACGGGCCTCGGCAATCGCCTTCTTCTCGAGGAACGATTAGAGCAGGCGGTCGCGAGGCTCGCTCGTGGCGAGCAATTTGCGGTTTTGTGTTTGGACCTCGAGCATTTCAAAGAGACCAATGACGCTCTCGGCCATGCGATCGGCGACGAACTGCTTCGGGGGATTGCCACTCGATTTAGAGCGTGCGTCTTTGGCAGCGATACGATTGCCAGGACAGGTGGAGATGAGTTTGCGATTGTGCAGACGGGAATCGTCGATCCGGAGGAAACTGGCGAACTGGCGCAGCAGATATTACACGTTCTGGAGGCTCCTTTTGTCGTGGAAGGCCATCAGATCGTTATCGGCGCGAGCATCGGCATCGCCTGCGCCCCGCGCGATGAATCCGCTGGCGTGCGTCTAATGCGTCTGGCTGATATCGCGCTCCATCGCGCGAAGTCCGAGGGAAGACAGGGCTATCGGTTTTTCGAGGCCGCAATGGATTCCGAGCTTCAAACCCGGCGGCGACTTACGACCGATCTGCGCAGCGCATTGGCCGACGAACAGTTCGAGCTTTACTTTCAACCTATCAACATCGCCAAAACCAGGTCGATCCGAAGTTTTGAAGCTCTCGTGCGTTGGCGTCATCCCGTCCGCGGCATGATCTCCCCGGAAGAATTCATTCGGCTGGCCGAGGAAACGAATTTGATCGCTCCGCTCGGCGAATGGGTGCTGAGGGCAGCATGCAAAGAGGCGAGTCGCTGGCCGGCAGACGTGCGCGTATCTGTCAACCTGTCGGCCTGCCAATTCAAAACGGGCCATCTCACCAAGACAATTGGCAGGGCGCTGGCCGAGACCGGGCTCTCGCCCCGACGGCTGGAACTCGAAATCACCGAGTCGGTCTTGCTCGAAGGAAGCATCGACAACCTCGCAATGTTGCACGAGCTTCGCAGCTGGGGGATAAAGATCGCGATGGACGATTTCGGGACGGGTTATTCTTCGCTCAGCTATCTCAGACGGTTTCCGTTCGACAAGATCAAAATCGACCAGTCATTCGTCCAGAATATCGACGGACGCGACGCATCGGAGATCGTAAGAGCGATCGCCAGCATCGGTCAGACACTGGGAATGGCGACGACCGCCGAAGGGGTCGAATCGGAACATCAACTACAAAAAGTGATCGCTTACGGCTGCGCGGAAGTGCAAGGCTACCTTTTCAGCCGCCCTGTGCCTGCCTCCGATGTGGCGGGATTGCTGGATAGGTTCAACCGGACGCGGCAAGCTGCGTAGAGCATTTGTGGTTAGTTCACGGATCGCATCCCCGGCCAGGTTTTCTAGCTCGAACGACTTGTAGTGGGCATTCTACGCCGCGATCACAGCAAGCGGCGAAAGGAAATTCGCCTTCTTCGCAGGAGCCTGCACAGCAGACATCCCAATAGGCGCATAAACCGAGCAGACCGTGCGAAAACGCGAAGTGACCGCCATTTTGGTCGCTCGGAGGCCGGATTTCAGCGATTTTTCGCAACTTGAGGGCCCAAACGCCTGCGGCGGGGCATTATAGTAAAGTATGTTGATAAACACAATGGATATCAAGGACGAAAAGGCGCCCCCCGACGAGACCTGACGGGGGGGGGGGTGACAAAAACGCCCAGCTAACGCTTTGAAATCGCGCAAACCCTGGACAAAAATGACCACCCGCTCGAGGGTACGGCGGCGCCCTATCGAATCCCCGATCGAAACATCCGAAACCCTTCACCATGTATCGGTAATCCGTCAGTCAATTTCCCGAGAGGCGCCGGCGCGTAGGGACGCGACGTCGGCCGCGTCTCGCGGCCTCCACGTCGGGGAGGCGACATGTCCACCGTCGACTCGATTTGCCGGCCTCCGGCGCGTAAACGTTTCTGGGCCTCCGCAGCGGTCGACGCGCTCGAGAGCGCGGACTCGTGGGCAAAACTCGACGCCCGAAAGCGGGGTCAAACGAGAATCGGGGTCAGCCATGGACAAGCCGCAGCAATGGCACGCCTGGTACGTCGCAGCCGCCATCATGGGGGTGATTCTGCTCGCTCAGTTGTGGAACTTCGCCCAGAACGTCGTCACGATTCCCTGCAGCGAGTTTCTCGGCGACCTCGAGGCCGGAAAGATCGCCGAGGTCAGGGTCTCCGGCGACTACATCGAAGGCGACTGGAAACAGGCGCAACCTAACGGCGCCAAGAGTTTCGTCACGACGCGCGTGGCGCCCGAGCTCGCCGCCGAACTCGAAAAAGATCACGTGCGCTTCAGCGGCCAGGTGCAGAACACGTTCCTCGCCACGCTGCTGTCCTGGGTCGTGCCGACGCTGCTGTTCTTCGGGCTGTGGGTGTTCTGGTTCCGCCGCGTCGCGCAGAATCAGGGAGGCGTCGGCAGCCTGATGTCGATCGGCCGCAGCAAGGCGAAGGTTTACGTCGAGGCCGACACCAAGACGACTTTCAAGGACGTCGCCGTTCAGGCGCTCGTCACCGGCGCGTTCGACCGCACGGTCGGCATTCTCACCTCTCGTCGCGAGACGCTCGAACGCGGCGCCAGGCTGCTGCTCGAACGCGAGACGCTCGACGAGGCGGCGCTGAGGCCGCTACGCGGCGAGATGCAATCGACCGGCGCCGCCAAGGCGGCGCAATAGGGGGAATCGTGTCGTACCAGTTCGCGCTCTCGCTCTACAAGGTTTCGGTCTGGATCGCGCCGCTCATCCTCGCGATCACCCTGCACGAGGCCGCGCACGGCTTTGTCGCGCGCCTGTTCGGCGACACGACGGCGGCGCGGCTCGGCCGCGTCAGCCTCAATCCGTTCAAGCACATCGATCCGTTCGGGACGATTCTGCTGCCGGCGCTGCTGATGATCGTCCACGCGCCGTTCCTGTTCGGCTACGCGAAGCCGGTGCCGGTGAATTTTCGCGCGCTGCGCAACCCGAAGCTCGACTCGGTATTCGTCGCGGCGGCCGGACCGGCGATGAATATCCTCATCGCGACGCTGAGCGCCGCCTTCATCCGACTCATCGTGTTCATGCCGAACGGCGTCGCGGCCTGGACGGCCGACAATCTCGCCAACTCGCTCATCATCAATGTCGTGCTTGCGGTATTCAACCTGCTGCCGATCCCGCCGCTCGACGGCGGGCGCATCCTCGTTGGGCTTCTTCCCGCCGGGCCTTCGCGCGCGCTCGCGTCCGTGGAGCCCTATGGCATGATGATCCTCATTGCCGCGCTGCTGGTCCTGCCCTGGGTCGGCGCCGAGATGGGGCTCGATCTCAATTTCGTCTGGCAAGGAGTCGCGCGGGCGACAGACGCGATCACCGCGGCCATCGTCGCGTTCGCGGGCCCGCGCTAGCGTTGGCCTCTCGGGAGCGGGAGCCGACAGGTTCGTCGGCTCCCGCGGGTGATGGGGGCCGCGCTATTGCGAGGTCCAGCCGCCGTCGATCGGGATCGCGACGCCGGTGATGTTGTGGGCGACCGGCGAGCACAGCCAGACCGCGAGCGCGCCGATCTCCGAAGGGTCGGAGGTGCGGCGCGAGGGCTGCTTCTCGGCGAGCAGGTCGGCGACGCCCTTGTCGCGATCGCCGCCGTATTTCGCCGCGCGCTCCATGATTTGCGGCTCGATGAGCGCGGTCTCGGTCCACCCTGGGCAGATGCAATTGACGGTGACGCCCCCTTTCTCCTTGACGCCGGCGGCGGCGTATTCCAGCGCCGCGACCTTGCTGAGGCCGACGAGGCCGAATTTCGAGGCGACGTAAGGTCCCTTGTTGACCGAAGCCACGAGGCCGTGGACCGAGGCGATGTTGACCACTCGGCCATAGCCGCGTTTGGCCATTTCCGGCAGCGCGCGGCGCATGGTGTGGAACGCCGCGGACAGATTGATCGAGATCACCGCTTCCCAGGTCGCGGCGTCGGCTTCCGCGAGGCTGACAGTCTTCTGGATGCCGGCGTTGTTGACGAGAATGTCGACGCCGCCCCAGCTGGCGAGATCGTCCATCATGCGGTCGATGGCGGCGACGTCGCGCACGTTGGCGTCGAAAAAGCGCGCTTCGGGCGCGCCCGCGGCGCGAACCACAGCGATCGCCTCTTCGATCTGCGCCGGCGTGGCGAGGCCATGCACGGCAATGCGCGCTCCGTCGGCGGCAATCGCCTTGGCGATCGCCAAACCAATGCCCTGCGCCGAGCCCGTCACCAGCGCCGTTTTTCCGCTCGAGCTACCCATCTCAGGTCTCCTCTTCGTTCGTCTTGTTTCCGAGCCCCTGTTCAGCATTCTGCCATAAACGCTGTCGAACAGCGCTTCGACAAAGGGATAGCGCGCAAGGCGTGTGGTTTGGACCAGGAACGGCCCGGGACCACCGCGTCTCGATCACCCGATTTTGAAGTTCGCGGCGGCGAGGGCGTTTTCGGCGACGCCGGCGAGGTCGATCGAGCCGGTGAGCGTCATCACGATCACGTGGCGCATCAGCGAGCCGGTGGTGAACGCAGGCGGGCTCGGGCGTCGCGACGACGCGGCGGGCGGGTGCGGCGGACAAGGGCGGGCTTTCGGCTCGAGGGGCGCGGCGACATATAGGCGGCCCGCGGCCACGCCGCCAGTTCCCCGGGGAACTCGACTTCGCCGGCGCGCGTTTCGAAACGGCGGGCGCTGGCAGAGGTTGTCGGCGAGTCCGAATTTCGGGATGGGGCGGAGAGCGGCCGTTTCGATCCGGGATTCGACAGGGCGTCGCCGCAACCCACGCGGGTGGTCATTTCTGTCCACCGTTTCTGCGATTTCAAAGCATTAGCTGGACGTTTTTGTCACCCCCCCCCTGCCAAGCGCGGTCGGCGTTTGCATCTTCGTCGACATCTATTGCGTGTATGGATTTGATGTTATATGGCGCGCTGGCGCAGTCGGGCCGAAGCGCCTGGATCAGTGCTGCGAGCGGGCTCTACCGCGGCGCCGCCAGCTGAGGCGGCCCGGGCTCAGCCCCGTCGAGGCGCCCGGCCCCGAATGTCTCTGAAGGCGGATTGCCGAAATTCACGGACCGCGTGTTCGACATCCGGATCGCGCCCGTTCCTGTCGATCGCGGTCAACGTGGCGTTTCTCGAAAGCGGACGATGCTGGCCACAAGAATTTAGTCACACTCGGGAGGCCGCCTGAACTTGGCCTTGCAAATCCGCAGCGGTGCCGGCCGCCACAAGATGATGACTTTCGAATGGTACTTTGCCAGCCTGAAGGACGGCCGCGACACGCCCCGCAAATGCCGCAGGCAGCGCGATTGCCAGAAGTTTTTCGGCGCGCGTCACACCAACATAAATCACGCGCTTCGGCTCAGAGTTCACCCGGTTCTCCCAAGCGGCGATCAGTTCCTCAGTACGTTCGCCAGGTGGGATGACGACGCACACTCCTCCGTGCTCACTGCCTTTCGCTTCGTGAATGGTCGCCCAAGCGATAGTCGCCAAATGGGCACGTGGATGAAGAAACTGGCTCCATTCCGGGCCATGCGGCTTGCGGAAATAGCGGGTCGCGGTCACACCTTCGCCGAAAGTCAACGCGAGGCCCGCGACTGCATTGTGCAGTGCATCTATCCATGCGCCGCGGCCATCGTCTGAATCCGCGCACGCCGGCGAGAGGCGGGTCACGAGTTGCAAGGCTATGCGGCGTAGCCAACGGCGGTCGATTCCGTGTTGCTCGGTGATGCGGGCGATGCTGGTTTGCTCTTCACCTTTGCCCATGAGATCAAGCAAAACTTGCTCAATAGTCACGAGGCAAGCTTCGCGAGCGCGTCCGGACGTCGCGTTCGCATGATATATGCCAGTGGCTCTTGCGAGCCTTGCAACCTTGGAATTACCGCCATCAGACTCTGATCCGAGACCGCAGGCGTTGCGCGCAGACCTACGAGCGTGTGCAAGAACGATCCGCGCAGGCGCGGCAATTCTCGCCTGCTCACAGAGGTGATTGAAGGAGATGTGGATCGACGCGGGCGGCGTGTTGCCCTCGTACATGAGGATATAGATCGGAAGTGTAACGGCAGCATTCTCGCCAACGGCCTCATCCGGCTTGGCGCGACTGCGGAGTGTGGCGGCAAGGTGGCAGATTGCGGGGCTACTTCGGAAGTTGCCTGACAAGCCAAGATTGTTGTCGCGGCCGTAGGCTTCCGACAATTCCTTTAAGGCCGTAGGGTCGCCCTGTCGGAATCCATAGATCGCTTGGTCCAGGTCCGACACGAGTGTGACGCGCAGCCCGTCTCCGCGCAGCCAAGTTAGCAGCTGCAGATCGAGCGGGTTACAGTCTTGCGCTTCGTCCACAATCACTTCATGAAAGCGTGCGGTGATCGCGCGGCGCAGACTTGCCGACCACTGAACATCCCGCAGCCGTGCGATAGCTTCGACGCGGGCATCGGCCGCGCTCACATATCCTTTCCTTCGAAACCCGAGACGCACTTGGCGGGCTGCCTGCTCGTAGGCTGCCTTATTGGCCTGAACGTGGGCGCGCACGCCGTGGTGACCAATAAGGGCAGGATCGATGGCGTTGGTGACGGGCTCGAAGCGATCGAGGGGTACCCCGGGACCGCGAAAAGCGTCTCGGCCGCGTAAGCGTATATCGACCCCGAGCGTATTCCAGCTGTCAACCACGGTGGCACGGACAGCCACACCCCTTAGCCCGAATGGCGTGATAAAGAATTGCCGCACGAACGAGTCGAATGTGCCGACAAAGTTCGGATGGCGTGAAACAGCGTCCAGCCCCAACGCGCGGCTCTTTGCTAGGAATTCCTCGATAGCCGAATTGGTGAACGATAGGACGGCGATACCTTTTCGGGGCGGGAGGCCCGGCGTCATCGTTTGAACGCGCGCCACGATAGTGCGGGTCTTTCCACCCCCAGGGCATGCCTGTACAAAGGCTTCCGCCGGATGGCGCACAAAGGCACGCTGCTCCGGAGTCAATTTGCTCATCCGGCCACCGCGAGAATCGCTTGCCGGAGGTATTCCGGCACCTGAAATAACGCTCCAGCTTCAACGCGCTCGGCGAGCTGTTGCGCAAAGTCGCCCTTGCGCGTATCGCTGGATTTTAACAGATCAACAAACGCCGTGGGCCGATCGGTAGCGGCTGCGCCTTCGACATCCGCGGCCCACCGCGCGGCCGATTGCGGATGCAAACGGAGGAACACCTCGCGAAGCAACGCGGCGTTTCCGGCCCCAAACAACTCGTGTTCAAGCGTCACGGCGTTGGTCAGTACGAGAAGCCGGCTCGCAACACCCCATGCGGCCGCAAGTGCGTCTAGATCGGCCTTACGGTTGCCAGGCGAATTTGGATCGGCGTCGGTCACCACCACCACGTGATCCGCGATCGTTGCGCCTTCGCACGGGTGCAGCAAAATGTGAACATAGGGCGCGAAGTCCACGCCGTCGATCGCGACCACTACGGCACCGCGGAACCGCTGCAAAGCGTGCCGATCGGCGTTCAGCACACACTTTCGGGCAAGGACCGGCATAAGAAGGGCCTCGGCAATGCCTTCGACCAGCAGAGCGCGATTGCCAAACAACAAGGCGGAGCGTGTGACATCGAGATAGCGGCTGACCTTACGGATCATTGGCGCATCGAGGCCCAATCCGGCGATCGGAATGGAAATCGTCTTCATGACCGGCGGGGCCAAGCCGGGCTCTTGTGCCGACCGCACGACGACTAGATGCTCGGGCGACACCCACGCTGTCAGATTTGGGGAGTGCGTGGTTACGATAACCTGGATTCGGCCTTCCGGTCGGCCAGGAACGATCATCTGTGCCGATGATTTCTGAGCCTGCGCCAGCAGGAAATCGAGCACCAGCATTTGGAGTTGCGGATGAAGATGGGCTTCCGGCTCTTCTACAAGAAACAATGTCAGATCGGACTCGCGTGCCTTGGCGAGTTCGACGACCACGGTCGCCATGTAGAGCAGGTTCGCGTACCCCAAGCCCGACAACCTTATGTCCTCCGGCGACATACCGAGGTCGGCGAGCCGGAAGCGCAAATCACGCGCCACGTCGGCGAGCACTTCGGTTGTGAAATCGAGCGACGCGGTCTGTGTTCGCGCGCCCCGAGTGAGCTCGCTTAGCGCAGAGCCAATTTCTGCGTTTATCGCTGTGACCACGCGGTGAGGGGCACCGGCGCGACGGACGTGCGTAAGAAAGCCCTCTTCCTCCCCGGTCTGCAAGAAATTCTGCAACAGAGCCGTGATGCGCGTCGCGCTGCCAGTGCCGAGCGCTTGCTTGGCATCGCGAAGCGGGGGCAAATACACATGTCGAATAAGATCGGTCGATCCGCTCTCAGGCTCGCTAGTATCGAATCGTCCTGCCCAATGGGAGAGTCGTCCGCGCGGGGCCCCCGGTGTGCGGAGTTGGTAGCGTATGCCGAACACCGCCAAGTCGGCCGTCGGGTCCGGTACAGCGGAAATGAGCAAGCCCTTCATTGTGTCGCTCAGCCCAGTGAAGCGACCCTCGATGGAGTATTGATTCTGGTCGCTGCCCCGTCGCAGATCATCGTCTTCCGGGTAACGCTCGCGGCGTCCATTGAGCGGCAAAGTGAGGAGCCGGAGACTATCGATAATATTCGATTTCCCGCCGTTGTTCTCTCCAACAAGAACGGTCAACTCAGGGTGGAAGCACACCGTGACGTCGGCGCACGATCGAAACCGTTGTAAGCGAAGTCGATCAATATGCATGCGTCGCCTCATGCCGATACATTTTCCACTCCCGCAGTCGTCGGCTGCGCGGACGGCAACAGAGCAGACGGTACAAGGATTGATCCGTGAATTGCCACTACCACAATAGGCGAAGCCTATCCGATTCGCTGTAGGTTTGTGGGAGGGCGCGGAGTCGACATCGGTCTGCGAACAATACGGTCCGCTCCGCCCCAGTCAATGAAGGATCGACCGTAACGGATGGAGAGCTGCCACGCCGCCGTGCACGAGCGAACGTCCGCTCTTACATTTCGCTCGCCGAAACCCGCCCGTTCGCAGTCGGCCAAGTTCCGCCATTGGCGAACGCTGGCGAACGTCTCTGAAGGGTCGAAACCCGAGATTCGAATGGATGCGCGGCTTGGCGGGCTGGGCCGCGGCGCCTCGCCCTTGACTAAGGGCTCCTACCTCCCATCTTTACACCCTCATGACGAAAACCCCGCTTCGGATCGTTCTGTGCGCGCCGCGCGGCTTCTGCGCTGGGGTGGTGAGAGCGATCGACGTTGTCGAGACGGCGCTGAAAATTCACGGCGCGCCGGTCTACGTGCGCCACGAAATCGTGCACAACAAATACGTCGTCGACTCGCTCAAAGCCAAGGGCGTCGTGTTCATCGAGGAGCTCGCCGAGGCGCGGCCCGGCAACGCGCCGGTGATCTTTTCCGCCCACGGCGTCGCGAGGTCCGTGTCCGAAGAGGCGGCGCGCCGCGGGCTCTGCACCATCGACGCCACCTGTCCACTCGTCACCAAAGTGCATCGCAAGGCCGAGATCCATTTCCGGCGCGGACGACACGTGATCCTCATCGGTCACGTCGGCCATCCCGAAGTGGTCGGCACCCTGGGGCAATTGCCGGAGGGCGCGGCAACGCTGATCAGCGCCGCCGAGGACGTGGATCGGGTAGAGGTCCCCGAGGGGCGCGGGCTCGCCTACGTGACGCAGACGACGCTGTCGGTCGACGATACGCGCGACGTGGTCGAAGCGCTGAAGCGGCGCTTTCCCGAGATCGTCGCGCCGCAGGTCGAGGACATCTGCTACGCCACCACCAATCGCCAGGAGGCGGTGAAGCGGGCGGCGCGGCAGGTCGAGGCGGTGATCGTCGTCGGCGCCGCCAACTCCTCGAATTCGCAGCGGTTGCGCGAGGTCGCCGAGCGCGAGGGCAAGCGGATCGCGCTGCTCGTCCCCGGCGTCGAGGCGATCGACTGGAAGCTGTTCGAGGGCGTCGCCTCGCTCGCCATCGCCGCCGGCGCCTCGGCGCCCGAGGTGCTCGTCGAGCGCATCCTCGACGGCTTCGCCGAGCGCTTCGACATCGAGGTCGAGACATTGGCGACCGCGGACGAATCGATGTTCTTCCCGCTGCCGCGCCGCCTGCGCGAGGCCGCGCTGTAGCCGCCTCGCGGCTACCGGAACCTGTAAACCCCGGTGGGCTTGATTTCGGCATCCTCCAGCGCGCGGGTCACCGGGACGCGGTATTCGGCTTGCAGCGCCAGCTTTTCGCGCGCGAGATAGGCGCGGCCGGGATCGCCG
>JBKQKS010000191.1:0-32297 GCA_052147395.1 Roseiarcus sp. | reverse complement strand
CCGGTTCGGCGCTACGAGCGGAAAACGCCGGCACAATCGCTCTGACCGATTCGCCATCTCGAACAATCAGCCATGTCACCTCACGCGTAGCAAAACTATAAACTTCAAGCTAAGTGAACGGTATTGCGTCTAGCCGTCATGATGGTATAGGCTAGCCGTCTACACCCTCACGGAATGCCCGATGCCCATCCACGTTCGTGATCTCGCGACCGATCGACTCGTGCGCCGGCTGGCCGCCAAGAGCGGCATGGGGCTCACCGAGGCAATTCGCTGGGCGGTCGAGCGCGAATTGCAACGGCTCGAAACCGCAACTCCGCTGCATGAGCGGGTGGCGGCGATCCGGCGGCGCATCGCGTCTCGGCTCATGTCCGCCGAGCAGACGGACAAGGAATTCTTCGACGAGCTCAGCGGAGACGGCTGATGTTCATCGACGCCTCCGCGATGGTTGCGATGCTCACCGACGAACCGGACGGCGACCGGCTGGCGCGCGTCCTCGAAGGCGATCAGGGTCCGATCACCTCGGCGATCGCCATTTATGAAACGGCTGCGCGGCTCATGAGCAAGTCGAGCCTCTCAGGGGAAGAGGCGCGCCGGACGGTCGAAGAATTCCTGCGGACCACGAACGTTCGTGTCGTCGCCATCGGCGAGCGCGAGGCGGAAATGGCGCTCCGGGCCTTCGAGCGCTTCGGCAAGCGCCGGCATTCCGCGGGATTGAACATGGGGGACTGCTTCGCCTATGCCTGCGCGAAGGTCCACGGCGCGCCGCTACTCTTCATCGGCGACGATTTCTCGCTCACCGACGTCAATGCGCCGAACGATTGAGATGGGACGACGGCCTCGCTGAGCGGGCGGGGAGAGATCCTCCTCATTGACAACGCGCTTGCCCCGTGTTTTGCCTCCCGCACTGCGCGCCTCCCGCGCAGCCGAAAGCGACCCCATGTCGTACGCGACCACCAAAACGACGACGACGAAGTCCGCCGCCAAAGGCGGGACGAAAGGGTAACGCGCGCCTTCCGCTCCGGTTTCCTCCCCCGGCGGGGCGCCGGGGTCGAAGGTCCGCGCAACGCTGTGGGCCGAGATTGCGGGGAGGCCAGAAGCCAGAAGGAATTGCAGACATGTCAGGTTACAGGGTCGCGGTGGCGGGCGCCACCGGCAACGTCGGGCGCGAGATGCTCAGTATTCTCGCCGAGCGGCGTTTTCCCGTTTCCGAGGTCGTCGCGCTGGCGTCCTCGCGTTCGGTCGGCAAGGAGGTGTCGTTCGGCGACGCCACGCTGAAGTGCAAGGCCCTGGAACACTACGATTTCGCCAGGACCGACATCTGCCTGATGTCGGCCGGCGGCTCGGTGTCGAAGGAATGGTCGCCGAAGATCGGCGCTCAGGGCTGCCTCGTCATCGACAATTCCTCGGCTTGGCGCCTGGATCCGGACGTGCCGCTCGTCGTGCCCGAGGTCAACGCCGACGCCGCTCGCGGCTTCGTGGCGAAGTACATCATCGCCAACCCGAACTGCTCCACCGCCCAGCTCGTCGTGGCGCTGAAGCCGCTGCACGATCACGCGACGATCAGGCGCGTGGTGGTGGCGACCTATCAGTCGGTCTCCGGCGCCGGCAAGGAGGCGATGGACGAATTGTTCGCCCAGACCCGCGCCGTCTACGTCTCCGATCCGATCGAGCCGAAGAAGTTCCCCAAGCGCATCGCCTTCAACCTCATTCCCCACATCGACGTCTTCATGGAGGACGGCTCGACCAAGGAAGAGTGGAAGATGGTAGCCGAAACCAAGAAGATCCTCGACCCCAAGATCAAGCTCACCGCGACCTGCGTGCGCGTGCCGGTGTTCATCAGCCATTCCGAGGCGGTCAACATCGAATTCGCCAAGCCGATCAGCGCCGACGAAGCGCGCAACATCCTGCGCGAGGCGCCGGGGTGCCTGGTCATCGACAAGCACGAGCCCGGCGGCTACATCACCCCGCACGAGGCGGCGGGCGAGGACGCGACCTACATCTCGCGCATTCGCGAGGACCCGACGGTCGAGAACGGCCTCAACATTTGGGTCGTCTCCGACAATCTGCGCAAGGGCGCGGCGCTCAACGCGGTGCAGATCGCGGAAGTGATCGCCAATCGCGGTTGGTTGAAGCCGAAGCCGGTGTGACGGCGCCTCGAGCCGCCGGCGGGCCGCGCCCGCTTCGAGTCAAGGTAACCGGGGCAATTTCCCGGCCGCCCTTGTAGGCGAGGTCGTTGACCTCGCTTCTTACGCTTGGAAGAGTCATGCGAGAGTGAGGCGCTTACGCGCCGACCGAGGTCGACGACCTCGGCTACAGAACGGCGCCGGCTTCGAGTCAGCGGCGTGCGGCCACGGCGAGGCGGGGTCTCGCCGCGTCGATGGCCGGCGGCGGAAATTCGGCACGGATGAGGTCGTCGGCCTCGGCGGCCGGCATCGCCCGACCGAACAGGAAGCCTTGGCCGAAGGCGCAGCCGTGGTCGACGAGCCATTGCAGGTTGTCGTCGGTCTCGATGCCTTCGGCGGTCGTCTCGACGCTGAGGCTGGAACCGAGCCGCAGGATGGCGTCGACGAGCCTGGCGCGTTCGCTGCCGCGCTCGAGCTCGGTCACGCAGCTGCGGTCGATCTTGAGCTTGTTGAAGCGCAGTTCGCTGAGGTGGTGGAGGGTCGAATAGCCGGCGCCGAAATTGTCGAGCGCGATCTTCG
Source organism: Roseiarcus sp. (assembly GCA_052147395.1). Taxonomy (GTDB): domain Bacteria; phylum Pseudomonadota; class Alphaproteobacteria; order Rhizobiales; family Beijerinckiaceae; genus Roseiarcus. The sequence goes on along the minus strand of JBKQKS010000191.1, from coordinate 29,595 downwards.
CCCCGAGATTCTGCAGCGAGGCGAGCACGGCGCGGGCGGAGTCGATGTCGTTGACGAGCGCCGATTCGGTGACCTCCACTTCCAGACGGTCGGCGGGAAAGCGCGTCTGCACGAGCACGGCGAGGATCTTTTCCGGCGTGCGCGGGTCCTGCAATTGCCGCGGCGATAGATTGACAGCGAGCTGCAAATGGCCCGGCCAATCCCGCGCCTCCTTGCAGGCCTTGCGCAGCAGCGCCTGGAACAGGTCGGAAATCAGCCCGCATTCGTCGGCGACCGGAATGAACGTCTTCGGTTCGATGAGGCCGCGGGTCGGATGTTGCCAGCGCGCGAGCGCCTCGAAGCCGACGACCTTGCGGTCGCCGAGCGACACGATCGGCTGATAATAGGGCAGGATGGCGCCGGCCGCGATCGCCGCGCGCAGATCGGTCTCGAGCTCGGCGCGCGCTTCGAGCGCACGGCGCATGTCCTCGCGATAGAAGCGCCAGACGCCGCGACCCTGGCGCTTGCCCTGGTACATCGCGAGATCGGCGGCGTGCAGCAGCGCCTCGGCGTCGAGAGTCCCAGGCTCGGCGAACGCAATGCCGATCGTCGCGTCGACCTCCAGGCGCCCCTGGCGCCAGGGAATGGGCTTGCGCACGGCCTCGATGATGCGGCCCGCGAGCGCGCCGATCTCGTCCTCCCCGGCCGCGTCGGGGATCAGGGCGACGAACTCGTCGCCTCCGAGCCGCGCGACCACGCTGCCGGGCGGCGGGACCTCGAGGAGCCGCTCGGCGATCGCGCACAGCACGGCGTTGCCCGCGGCGTGGCCGTACATGTCGTTGACCGGCTTGAAACGGTCGAGATCGATCAGCATCACGGCGAGGGTTTCGTCGGGGCGGCAGTCGGCGAGCCTGGCGTCGAGCTGTTCGTTGAAGTAGCGGCGGTTGCCGAGGCCCGTCAGCGGGTCCTGGCGCGCGGCTCTCGCGGCGATCTCTTCGGCCGCGATGCGCGCGGCGATCGCGCGCCGCAATTGCCGGGACGTGCGGACCACGGCGACGATCGCCCCTATGCCCACACAGGCGCTGAACAGCGCCAGATTCGCCAAGGCGTGGGCCTCGAACAAGCGGCCGATGAGGGCGAACAGCCCGACTGCGGAGCCGACCTGCCAGAAGCAGGCCCCGATGGTCATCATGGCCAGCAACTCGAATAGCTTCCGAGGCTCCATAACCCTGAGATACGCTGTGACAGTCCTGAATGGCCAAGCCATTATCCGTCCCTGTGTTGATTGCGAGAGGACGCCTACGTCGACGTCTATGGCGGTACAGATATGAACGTTTGGGAACTTTTCACACATAACGTTGGGGAATGGTCGACGTCCCGTTAAACTTTCTGGCTTACCTCTACGGAAATCGGCGGGGCATGCGCGCGCCGGCGGGGGTCTCGGCGCGGCCGTCGAGAACGGCTAACATGGCGCCCATGATTCGCTCGCTCCTCCTTGCCGCCCTCGTCGCCGTCGCCACCGCCAGCCCGGCGCGTGCGGATTTTTCTTCCTGCGTCGCCGGCATCAGGTCCGAAGCCGCGGCGGATGGGGTGTCGCGGGAAACCTTGGCCTCGGCGTTCGACGGGCTCCAGCCCGATGCCAAGGTGCTCGAGTACGAGGCGACCCAGCCGGAGTTCACGACGCCGATCTGGGACTACCTGGCCGGCCTGGTCGACGACGAGCGGGTCGAGGACGGCAAGGCGGCGATGCGCGATCAGGCGCACGCACTGAGCCTCGCGCAGCAGAAATTCGGCGTCGACGAGCATGTGATCGCGGCGATCTGGGGCGTCGAATCCGATTTCGGCCGCGGCATGGGCAAGCGGCCGCTGGTGCAGTCGCTGGCGACGCTCGCCTGCGAGGGTTCGCGCCGGCCGGCCTACTACCGCGGCGAGCTGATGGCGGCGCTGAAGATCGCCGATCGCGGCGACATTCCGCTGGAAAAATTGGTAGGCTCGTGGGCCGGCGCCTTCGGCCAGACCCAGTTCATGCCCTCGAGCTTCCTGAGGCTCGCCGTCGACCTCGACGGTTCGGGACGCGACATCGTCGACAATCCCGCCGCCGCGCTCGGCTCGACCGCGCATTATCTCGCCAAGGCCGGCTGGCGCGAGGGCGAGCCCTGGGGCTTCGAGGTGAGGCTCGGCGAAAACTATTCCGGTCCCTCGGGGCGCAAGGCCAAGCATCCGACGGCGTTCTGGGAGGGCCGCGGCATTCGCCGCGTCGACGGCAGACCGCTCGGCGACGGCGAGGCGGGGCTGCTGCTGCCCGCCGGCGTGCACGGGCCGGCGTTCCTCGTCACACACAATTTCGATGTCATCTATTCCTACAACGCCGCCGAATCCTATGCGCTGGCGATCGCCATCCTCGCAGAGCGCCTCGCCGGCGGACCGGGCATCGAGACCCCGTGGCCTACCGACGATCCCGGCCTGTCGCGCAAACAGCGCCGCGAGGTGCAGGAGCTGCTCGCGCGCGCGGGCTACGACGTCGGAACGCCCGACGGCGCGATCGGGACGAAGACGCAAGCCGCGATCGCCGATTTCGAGGGCAAGCACGGCATGACGATCGACGGGCGGGCGTCTCAGAAGGTGCTGGAGGCGCTGCAGCGGTAGCGGCTGGGGACAAGTCCCCGCCGTGTCCCCTCTCCCGCTTGCGGGGGAGGGTTAGGGTGAGGGCATAGTCGAGCGCTGCCCCCTGCCGAGCGGGCGCGGCATTGTAGCCCGGGGCGTCGACCCGGGCAGCCGCGCTCACCGCGCGCGGCTACAAACTACAAACGGCGCTGCGCGCCACCCCCGGGTCTAGCCCGGGGGCAGGCTCTTCTCCCGCTCCTTCGACAAGCTCAGGATGAGGGGGAGAAGGGGGAGATCCGACATGCGTTTCACCTTCCTCCACGCCGCCGACCTGCACATCGACAGCCCGCTGGAGAGCCTCGGCGCCAAGGACCCCGATGTGGCGGGCCTGTTCGCCCGCGCGGGGCGCGCCGCGGTCGAGGCGCTGGTCGCCGAGGCCATCGCCAGCGAAGCCAAATTCCTCATCATCGCCGGCGACGTGTTCGACGGCGACTGGAAGGACGTGTCCACTGGCCTGTTCTTCGTGCGCCAGCTCGGCGAGCTGCACCGGGCGAAAATCCCGACCTTCCTCGTCAAGGGCAATCACGACGCCGACAGCGTGGTGTCGCGCTCGCTTCATTCTTATCCCGACAGCGTCCACGTATTCGCGGCGGCGCGGGCGGAAACGCGCGTGCTCGACGAGCTTGGCGTCGCGCTGCACGGCCGCAGTTTCGCGCAGAGGGGCGCGGCGGAGGATTTCGCCCAGACCTATCCCGCGCGGCGTGAGGGATATCTCAACATCGGCGTGCTGCACACCGGGCTCGACGGCGCGCGCGGGCACGATCCGTATGCGCCGTGCACGGTCGCCGACTTGCGGCGCTATGGCTACGACTATTGGGCGCTCGGCCACATCCACGCCGCCGAGATCGTCGCCCGCGACCCCTATATCGTCTATCCCGGCAATCTGCAGGGCCGCAGCCCACGCGAGACCGGCGCCAAGGGCGCGATGCGGGTGACGGTCGACGACGGCCGCATCGAAGCCGTGGAGCCGGTCGCGCTCGACGCCGCGCGCTGGGCGCACGAGATCGTCGACGTGACCGGCGCCGCCGACGAGGGCGAAGTTTTGGCCGCGCTCGACGCCGCCCTCGAGCGCGCTTTTGACGGCGCGGGAGGGCGTCCGCTCGCCGTGCGCCTGACGCTAGTCGGCGAGACGCCCGTGCATGCAAGACTCGTCGCCCACCGCGAAAACCTCGAGGCGGAGGCCCGCGCCAGGGGTTTCGGGCTTGCGGCCGATTGCTGGGTGGAGCGGCTCAAGATCGCGACGCGCCCGCCTGCCGACGCGTTTTCCGCCGAGCCCGACGCGCTCGACGTCGACGCCCTGATCGCCGAGGCCGCCGCCGATCCCGAGTTCGCCGAGACGCTGGAGAAGCTGAAAAAGGACATCGCCGAAAAACTGCCGGCGGCGCTGCGCGGCGAGATTCGCCTCGAGGACGCGGTCGAGCGCGCCCGCGACGTGCTCCGGGGAGAGCGCTGATGAGGTTGGAAACGCTGACGCTGAGCCCCTACGGCCGGTTCGAGAACAAGACGCTGGCGTTCGCCGCCCAGGCGCCGCTGCACGTGGTGCTCGGCGCCAACGAGGCCGGCAAGACGACGGCGCTCGCCGCGCTCGGCGATCTCATTTACGGCTTTCCCGGGAAGACCCCCTATGGGTTCCGCCACGACCAGCGGTTGCTCAGGGTTGGCGGCGTGTTCCGGCTCGCCGATGGCTCGCTGCTCTCGCTGCGCCGGCGCAAGGGCAACGTCAACACGCTGATCGACGCCGACGACAAGCCGATCTCCGATGCGCCGCTTCTGAGCGCGCTCGGCGGCGTCGACCGCAGGACCTTCGAAACCGAGTTCGGGCTGCGCGCGGAAAAACTGCGCGAGGGCGGCGCGGCGCTGCTCGAGGCCGGCGGCGGGCTCGCCGAAACGCTGGCGGCGAGCTCGGCGAATCTTTCCGCGCTCGCGACGTTGCAGAAGAAACTCGGCGCCGAGGCGGACGAATTGTTCACGCCGCGCCGTTCGGCGGGGCGCCGGTTCTATGTCGCGCTCGACGCCTACGACGCCGCCGACAGGCGGCTGCGCGAGGCGACGGTGACCCCTGCCGCGCTCGAGGACGCCCGCACGAAACTTCTCGAGGCGCGGGCCAGAGAGACCGCGCTGAAGGAGGAGCACGCCGACGCGAGCCGGGCGCTCATCAAGCTGCAGCGCGCCGAGCGCACGCATCGCAAGCTCGCCCGCCTCCTGGCGATCCGCAGCGAGCTCGACGCCTTCGCCGATCTCGGCGAGGTCGACCTCGCCACTTTCGAGTCCTGGCGCGCCGCGCTGGCTGAAGAGCGGGCGCTGGCCGCTCGGCTCGCCGAGCTCGCCGCCGACGACGCCCAGGCGGCGGCCGAAATCGAAGCGCTCAGCGTCGACGAGGCGCTGCTCGTTCAGGGGCCCGCCATCGACGTCTGGCGCGAAAAGCTCGGCGCGGCGCGCAAGGCGGCCGACGACCTGCCGCGGCGCGTCGAGGCCCGCGCTCAGGCGGTCGCAACGCTCGACGAGATCGCGCGCCGGCTCGGACTCTTCGACCATGCCGCGCTCGTCGACGCTGAGCCGACTGACGCCGAACTCGCCCGCGCCCGTGCTGCGATCGAGGCGCGCCGCCGCGCCGAGGAGCGGCTGCACGATGCGCTGGCCCGCGGCCAACGCGCTTTTGCGCAGCGCGACCAGCTCGCTTCGACGGCCGCCGAGCCCGCGCGCGATCCGGAGCCATTCAGACGTCGGCTGGAGCCGCTCGAACAACACCTCGCCGACGCCGATCGGCTGCGCCGCGAGCGCGCCGCGATCGACGCGGAGGCCAAGGCGTTGGCGGAGGCGGCGGCGCGTCTCGATCCGCCGGTCGCGGACATCGATGCACTCGCCCGCGCGCCTGTCCCCGAGGCGGGCGCGCTCGCGCGCGCCGCGCGTCGTGAGGCGGAGATTTCCGAAGCGCGGCGCGCCGCCGAAAAGCGGCTCGCCGAGGCGCGCCGCGAGGTCGAGGCAGCGGAGAAAGCCCTCTCGAAGCGACGCAGAGACGCGGCGGGCCAGACCCGCGCCGACTGGCTCGCGGCGCGCGAGCGGCGCGACCTCGCGCTCGGGCGGCTCGACGGCGCGCTCGATGGCGAGCCGGCGCCGCGCCGCGGCGCCTTCGACGATGCGCTCGCGCTGGTGAAGGCGGCCGACGCGATTGGCGACGCGGTCGTCGCCGACAGCGAACGCGCCGCCCGGCTGGAGGCGGCAGCCGAGGAGCTCGCCGCACGCCGCGAAGCGCTGACGCAGGCCGCGGGGGAGATCGAGCAATGCGAAGCCGAGCGGACGGCGGCGCTTGCCGACGCCGCCGCGGCCTGGGCGCCCGTCGGCGTCGCTCCCCGCAGCGCCGAGGCGATGGCGCGCTGGGGCGAGCGGGTCACCGAGCTCACGAGACGCCGCGCCGAGCTCGAGCGCCGGCGCGCGGAAACCCAGGCGCTCGACGAGAAGCTCGCGTCCGCCCGCGATGCGGTCGCCGCATGGCTCGAGGAGTTGGGTCGCGTCGCGCCCAAGAATTTCGAGCTCGCCTTTCGCGAAGCGCGCGCCGAGCTCGAAGCGATGACCAAGGCTTTCGCAGCCGCGCGCGAGGCCGACATCCAGCGCGCCAACGTCTTGCGCACAGCGCAGGAATCGGAGCTCGAAATCGCGCGCGCGAGAGCGGCGTTGGGCGAGGCTGCTGCGGTCTGGCCGGGGGCGATGGCCGGGCTCGCGCTCGCCGCTACGGCGACGCTCGAGGAAGCCGAAGCGGCGCTGGAAGCCTGGCGCGCGATCGCTGCGCCGAAGCAGGCGAGGGCGCGCGAGGCGCGCAGCATCGACGGCATCGAGCGTGACCGCCGCGAGTTCGAAGCGGCGGTCGCCGCCATCGCCCGCGAGGTCGCACCGGAATTTGCGCATGCGCGCGCCGAGGAAGCGCTGATGAAGCTCGTCGAGCGGCTCGGCGCGGCGCGCGCGGCGGGCGCGCGGCGGGCGCAATTGCTGGAGACTCGCGCCCAACGCGCGGCGAAGCAGCGCGGCGAGGCGTTGCGCCGCGAAGCCGCTGGCGCGACGCTCGCCGTCGCCGCGGACCGGCTCGGCGCCGCCGACACGAGCGCGCTGGCGCTGGCGCTGGAGCGGCTCGGCGAGCGACGCGCGCTCGACGAGGAACGCGCGCGGATGACGCGGGACCTCCGCGAGACCGGCGACGGGCTCGACGAGGCGGCGCTCACGGCGGAGCAGGCCGGGCTCGACCTGGCGCTGCTCGCCGGCGAGATCGAATTGACCAAGCGCCGGCAGGCCGAGCTGATGGCGGCGATCCCCGACGCAGCGCGCGCCGCGCGCGACGCGGAGTCGGAGGTCGAAACGCTGGAGCGCGGCCGCGACGCGGCGGGGGCCGCACGAGAGCGTATGGAAGCGCGGGGCGAGTTGCTGGACATCGCCGAGCGCTGGCTACTCAGACAGGGCGCGGCGCGGCTCGCGGCGAAAGCGATCGACCGCCATCGCGCCGCCGCGCAGGACCCGCTCGTCGATCGCGCCGGAAAGCTGTTCCGCGTCGCGACGGCGCAATCGTTCTCGAGGCTCGCCACCGACTACGACGATGCCGACCGGCCGACGCTGGTCGCCATGCGCGCCGACGGCGAGAAGGTCGCCATTGCGGGCCTCAGCGAAGGCGCGCGCGATCAGCTGTTCCTGGCGTTGAGGCTGGCGCTGCTGGAGCGCCGCGCCGGCGAGCCGCTGCCGTTCATCGGCGACGACATTCTCGCGAGCTTCGACGACGCGCGCACGAAACTGACGCTGGCGCTGCTCGCCGATTTCGGCCGCGCCCGGCAGGCGATCCTGTTCACCCACCACCGCCACGTCGCCGACCTCGCCGAAGGCGCCGGGGCGGACGTGGTCGAGCTGTAGGAGCGTCGGCCCTTCGACAAGCTCTGGGCAGGCTGTCCACGCCGACGGTGTCGTGACCGTCGGCGTGGACGCCGACGCTCCCTATCAGGCGAGCCCCGCCAGCCGGAATCCCTCGATCATGCGTTGGATGTCCTCCTGGCGCGCGTAGGGCACCAGACGCGCCCATCTGTCGAGGCTGAAATCGGGCTCGATCGCCGCCAACCCGGCGGCTGCGATGCGCCGCGCCTCGTCGATTTCGCCGAGCAGGCTGTGGCAAACCAGCCGCAAACGCCACGCCGCGTTCGGGGACCGCATCCGATGCGCCGCCGCGAGCGCTGCCCGGCAATCGCCGATCGAGAGATGGCCGTTGGCGCGGTTCCATGCGCCGACGTCGTTGCTGGCGCCACCCAGCTCATCGGCGATGTCGGCCTGCCGCAGGCCCTCGTCGGGCGCGCCGGAGAATATCAGCACGGCGGCGTAATCGGAGCGAAGGCCCGCGTGTTCGGGCGCCAGCTCGAGGGCGCGCTCGAAACGCCGCTGCGCCGCGTCGGGTCGCCTGCGGAAGGAGTCGACGAGCCCGAGCTCGCGATGGCCGAAGAAGTCGTCGGAGTCGATGGCTATTGCACGCCGGGCGCAGTCTTCGGCGATTTCGAGCGCGGAAGGGTCGGCCCCCGAGCGCAGCAGCCATTCCAGCAGGTAGCTGCGCGCGGCGCCGGAATAGGCCCTCGCGTATGAGCCGTCACCGCTGAGCGCGGCATGGAAACGGCGGCGCGCCCGCTCGAGCGAAGCGAGGTCGGCGCGCTCGAGATCGCGAAAGGCCCGGGCCACGAGCACGAACGATGAAGGGTCCGCGCCGCCGCCGCCGCTTTCGCGATCGACGACATGTCTCTCGAGCCGAGAGAGCGCGGCGCTGACGAGGCTCGCGAGCGTCAGATCGTAGCGGTCGAAATCGAGCGCGAAAGCCGCGGCCCAGACCAGCTCTCCGCTCGGCTCTGAGGTGAGCCGCGCCCCCAAGCGAAGCCCGCCGGCATCGCTGACGCTCGTGCGCAGTCGATAGGTCGGCGCCGGCGGTTCGTCGAGCCCAGAGTTCCGGCGATTGCGGACGGCCACGCGCACGGTCCTGGTCCGCCACAAGCGAACGACGAGATCGTCGACGAGCGCCCGGAACGGGGCCGGGTCGAGGCGCGGATCGACGACGATGCGGGAGGCCGCCAACAGCAGCGGCAGCGGGCGCCGAATTCGCGCCGGCGCCGGGCGCCGCCAGCGCGGAGGCGCGAAATCGAACGGCGGCGCGGCAGGCCCGGCGCCCTCGTCGAGGCCGACGCGCGCGAGCGGTTCGAGAGCTTTCGGGTCGGCGCCCGCAGCTCTGGCGAAATCGGCGGCGAGGCCGGCGCGCCGTTCGGCGAGCCAGGCTCCCGCGCCCGGTCCTGAGTCGTCGAAGCCCTCGAGCAACGGACGCGCCGCCGTCGGCGCCGTTCGCGCGAGCTCGCCGATGTCGCCGCTCGCGATGGCGCGCTGGAGCTCGACGAGGTCGCAGTCGACCGCCGATGCGTCGAAGCGCACCCGCCCTGCGTCCTCGACGAGCGGGAACGTTCCGGTATCCGCCTGAGCCGCGTGGATGCGTTTGAGCAGGGCCCTGAGATTGCCTGCGCGTCGCTCGGGGCCGTGATGGGGCCATAGGAAACTCGCGAGGTCGGAACGTTCGAGGCCGGCCTCCGGGGCTTCGAGAATCAGGCGCAGCGCAATGAGGAACGCCTTTTTCGGCCACGAAACTTCCCGCCCATCCGACCGGCTGAGGCCGGGACGGCCGCACAACTGCAGGGATCTACGCGATCCGGAGACCATGCGCGCTCGCTCCCCCTCGGCTCGACGCCCCGGAGGCCGCCGGCGACGCCGCGAGTACGATCGTCGGCGTGGACAGCCTGCCCCGAGCTTGCCGAAGGGCCGACGCTCCCGGCCGCTCCCATCGAGATGGCGGCATCACGGCGAAATGATGAAAGCGGCGGCCCTCCTCAGCCGACCCCAGCCAGCCGGAATCCCTCGATCATATGCTGGATATCTTCCCGGCGCGTGAAAGGCGCGAACCGCGCCCACCTCTCGAGGCTGAAATCGGGCTCGGTAACTTTCATCCCCTCGGCCACGATGCGCCGCGCCTCTTCGATTTCGCCAAGTTCGCTATGGCAAACCACCCGCAGACGCCACGCCGCGTTCGCAGACTTCATCTGGTCCGCCGCCGCGAGCGCTGTCCGGTATTGGCCGGTCATGAAATGGCAGGCGGCGGCGGTCCAGCCGGCGACGTCATTGTTCACGCCGTCGAGCTGGCGAGCGCCCCCGACCAGGAGCAGGCTCTCATGGTGCGCGCCGCTCGACATCAGCGCGGTGGCGTAGTCGGTTTGCAGACCCGCGTGATGCGGCGCCAGGGAGCGCGCGTGATCCAGGCTGGCCAGAGCCTCGTCCGGCCGACGCAGGCAACTGGAGACGAGACCGAGCTCGCGGTGGCCGACGAACTCGTCGGGCGCCATGGCGATCGCTCGCTCGGCGAATTGTCGGGCGGCTTCGAGCGTGGAGGGGTCGGCGCCCGAGCTCAGCAGCCATTCCATCCAATAGCTGCGCGCCACGCCGCCATAGGCTTTCGCCAGCGTCCGGTCGCCGCCGAGCGCGGCGAGCAGGCGGCGCCGCGCACGCCGCAACGAGCCGAGGTCGGCGCGCTCGAGATCGCGAAAGGCCTTGGCGACGAGCACGAAGCAAGCGAGATCCGACGCGCCGCCGCCTTCGCTGTCGGCGAGGCGCCGCTCGACCCGGGCGAGCATCGCATCCAGGAGGCTCGACAACACCGTGTCGTAGCGATCGGAGTCGAGCGCCAAGGTCTCCGCCCAGACGACCTCGCCCGTCGGTTGGTAGTCGAGCCGCGCGGACAACGCGAACGCCCTGCTCCCGCTGACGCTCACACGCATGCGAAAGACCGGCGCCGACGGCTCGCCGTGGGCCGCGCCGTGCGGCGGCTTCGTCGTCACGCGCACCGCCTTCGTCTTCCACAAGCGGACGACGAGGTCTTCGACCAGGACCTGGAACGGTCGCGGGACCAGGCGCGCATCGATGACGAGACAGGGCGCCATCGACACCCGCGGTTGCAGGCGCCGTGGCGGCTGAGGCGCGGTCCCGCGTTCGGCCGCGAGCGAACCGAGCAGCGCACGCGTCTCGTCGCTCGGCGGAGGAAGGCTTTTCCTCCGCAGCGCCTCGACGAGCCGGTCGTAGATCGCCGGCGCCTCAGCGCGCTGGCCGCGGGCGGCCGCCAGGCGCATCAGAGCGCGGCAGGCCTCTTCGTCGGTCGCATCGAGGTTCATGAGCGCGAACGCGAGCCGTTCCCGGGCGCTGGGATCGGCGCTCGGCCCCGAGTCCGCCAGCGCTCGCCTCGCAGCGTGGGCGAATTCGCCGACTACCCGCGCCCGCTGCTCTGAGAGCCAAGCCCAACCGCCGGCAGGCTGGCCGTCAAAGTCCTCCAGCAGCGGACGGGCCGCCAGCGGGGCCGCGCGCGCGAGTTCGTCGAGGCCGCCGGCCGCGGCGGCGCCCCTGAGAGCCAGGAGGTCGCAGTCGACGGCCGTGGCGTCGAACCGCAGGCGTCCGGCTTCGTCGACGAGCGGGAATGTCCCGGCGGCCGTCTCAGCCGTGCGGATGCGTTTCATGAGCGTCCGGAGATTGCCTGCGCGTCTCTCGTAGCCGTGATGGGGCCAGAGGAAGCTCGCGATGTCGGAACGTTCGAGGCCGCTCGCCGGGGCCTCGAGGATCAGGCGGAGCGCGACGAGGAACGCGTTTTTCGGCAGACGCGCTCGCTCCCCGCGCGGCCCGTCCAGCCGAGGACGGCCGCATAAACGCAGGGACCAGCCGGATTGCGAACCCATGCGCCTCCGTTCCCGCCCGGCTCGACCCCGCGAGCCGTCCTGAAACGACGAGCCGTGATAGCTCTAGCACATTTCGCGATGCGATTGGCCGCTGCGCGTTCTGCGCCGGCTGGGGGCCGGTCCCCTTGGATGAAACAAGAGGAGTCAATAATATCAATATGATAGCCGTTTGTTTCTTGTTAGCAAGATCGGAGTTCACGACCTTATGATGAGGATTGCGCGCGGCTTTCGGCGGCGAACCGCCGCCGCTCCCGTCGCGCCGTCGGGGACGCGCCTCAGGCCAGCCGGCGCCGCCGCTCCGGCATTCGCTCGGCCGGCTCGCCGGCCCTCAGGAAATCGACGAGTTCGGCGCGGAATTCGGCGCGCGTCCGTCTCAGAACGAAGGCGTGGTCGGCACCCTTGGCCTCGACGATCTCGATCAGCCCGTCGAGCCGCGATCGATCGCCGCCCGGAAGCTCGGCGGCGAGCTTCTCGTGGGCCGGGTCGCCTTCGCTGAGCAGCAGCCGAATGCGGCATCCGCGGTGGACGAGCTTTTGCAGGCGCGCGATGAGCGGGGCTTGCCGCGCGTCCCTGCCGAACGCTCTCGACAGCACGGGCGCCAGCCGATTGAGGAGCTTCAGCCGCTGCCGCTCGAGGAGCTCGCGCGTGATCCGGGCGATCGTCGCGAGCCCGACGCCGCCGGTCGAGATGCGCCGCCAGATGACCGGATCGATCGCCTTGGCCAGATAGACCGAGGTCGAGCCGAAGACGCCGCTGAGCGGATCGGCGAGCTCATCGGGGGAGGGAGGCGTCCAGAAGCTCGGATTGACGACGAGGATGCGGCGGACCCTGGGGTCGGCAAGGGCGGCCTGGAAGGCGAGAAAGCCGCCCGAACAGACGCCGACCAGCGAGACCTCGCCGTGGCCGGCGATTTCGAGCGCGTCCAGGGCGGCGCAGACGTCGGCCACGCGCTCGATATGATGGATCGCCCCGAGCGGGCCCTCGGCGAGCCACGGCGAATCGCCGATGCCCATTGAATCCATGCGCAAGCTCGGGATGCCGAGCTCCGCGAGCGCGCGGGCGTGCACGACCGACGTGCGGCCGGAGCCGATATGGCAGTTGGCGCCGGTGTTGAGGAACACGACGACGCCGGGCTCCTTGTCGACCCGCCCCGCGGGACAGCAGAGGACGCCCTTCAATCGGCCGCCGGCGCCGAACGCGAACGCCTGTTCCGCGAAGCTCGCCGTCCTCAGGCCCGCCTCGGCGACGAGCCGCAACGGCTCGGCGGCGCGGGGTATGTGGAGCCAGCGCGCGATTCTCTCGGCGTCGGCGAGCGGCGGCGGCGGCGGCACGGGCGCCGGTCCCCAGGCGCTGATTTCGGCGAGATCCAGGCGCGTGACCGCCGCGCCGGCCGCCTCCAACCGCTGCTGCAGGCCGTCGTAGCGATCCGATCCGATCTCGGCGGCGATCAGCACGCGGGCGGGCGGACGCTCGAGGGAGGCAGCGAGATCGACGGCGGCGATCTTCCCAACGTAGTCGGCGGCGAGACGGAAGCCCTCGATCTCGATCTCGCCGGGCTCGCCGTCGCGCACGACGTGCGCCCCCTCGCGTGCGTAAATGATCTTGGCGAGCGCGCGCTGCTCGGCGACAAAGGTCTTGCCGCGCAGCGTCGGGCGGATCATCGCCAGCGCCTCGATGTCGAGCGCGTCGGCCGCCAGCGCCGCGAACACCGCGCCGAGCCGAAGGCCGACGAGAGCGACGCGCGAAACGCCGGCGCGCTCCTTCAGCGCCGCGACCGCGCTCCCGATCGCCGCGACGGCGGCGTCGAAGGCGCCCGGCGCCGCGCTGTCGCCGAGCGAATCGCCCGAACCCGGATAGTCGAAGCGCAGCGTCGGCAGGCCGGCCTCGGCGAGCTTGTCGGCGAGCGCGCGCCAGCTCTGGTGAATGGCCAGCGCCTCGTAGTCCCAGGAGGCGCAGAGCACGACGCCGAGCGGCCCCGGCGCCGCCTCGTGCAGCCAGCCGAAGCAGCCCTCGAACGTGACCGCCCGCATGTTCATGTTCGTCCCCGATCGCTCCCGCGGGAAAACAGCGCCCAGGCGCCCGGCGCAAAGATAGCGCATTTCATCGAGGCCGCGGCGGCGTTTGCCGGCTTGGTTAACCCGGCTCGGACGCGCCGGGAACGCAATGGTTACCTTTACGCGCGATGAATCGCGCATGAGTCTAGCGCGCTCCATCGACGGGCCGGCCGCTCTCCGCGCCGATCGCGCAGACGGCGCGTTCGCGCGGGCCGGCGTTTTCCTCGCCATCTTCACGCTCGCGCTGGTGTCGCTGCATCCATTCGCCGACCTCAGCCAGGAACTGCCCGACGAGCCGGTGACGGGTCGCGACGCGCTCGAATATTTCGCTTTCCTCGGGCTCGCCGGCGCGGCCTTCGCGCTGTCGCGCCGCCACGCCGCGCCGGCCTACGCCGCGCTGCTGCGGCCGGCGCTGATCGCGCTCTGCGGCTGGATCCTGGCGACGGCGATGCTGTCCTACGATCCGTCGACCTCGCTCAAGCGCGCGGCGCTCTGCCTGCTGGTGATGACGACGGCCGCGGGGGCGCCGCTGCTGCCGCGCGGGCGCGCCGAAATGGTCAAGCTCATCGCCATCGCCGCGCTGATTCCGATCACGCTCAGCTATTTCGGCGTCGTGTTTCTGCCGAACCTCGCGATCCACACCGCCGCCGACGCGGCGGAGCCGGACCTCGCTGGCGCTTGGCGCGGGGTTTTCGAGCACAAGAACGTTGCCAGCCCGGTGTTCGGCCTCATCGCCTATTGCGGGCTATTTGTCGCCGGCGAGGGCCGCCGCCGCCTCGGCTACGGCATCGCCGGGGCTAGCCTGTTCTTCCTGCTGTTCACCCATGGCAAGACGTCGACGGCGCTGTGGCTGCCGGCGCTCATCGTCGGCGTCTATGCCGCACGCGCCGCGGGGACTTGGACATTCGCGATGCTCGCGCTGGGGCCGGCCATCGCGATGTCGGCGCTCGGCTTCGGCGCCCAGGTGTTTGCGATCTTTCGCAACCTCGCCGCATGGCTGCCGTTCGACGCGAGCTTCACCGGCCGCGCCGACGTCTGGCGCTTCGCCGCGACGAAGCTCGTCGAGCGGCCGATCGCCGGGCGCGGCTTCGACGCGTTCTGGGACGATCCCGCGGTGCGCGACAACACCGAGCAGGGCTGGGCGACGACTGCGGCGCACGCCCACAATGGCTATGTCGACGCGACGCTCGCCATGGGCCTCATCGGCCTCGCGCTGACGCTGTGGGCCTTCGTGCTGCAGCCGCTTTCCGACCTCGCGACGGTCCGCCGGCGCGGCGACGATCGGCCGCTCGCCATTTTGTGCGCGCAAATATGGCTCTACGGCATTTGGGTCTCGTCGCTGGAGACCTTCCTGTTCGACCGCGCCAACCCTGTCTGGTTCCTGTTCCTGTTCGCGGTGTTCACGCTGCGCTATCTCGCGACCTTCCGCAGCGCGCCGTGAGGGCGCGGGGCTGCACAGGTCTGTGATTCTCGGCAGCGGCGTTGGGATCGAGCGAATGAATCCATGGGCGCCGGCGCATCGGCAAAGACCCCGATCGAGTCTATTCGCTGAAAAGGTCCGCGTGAGAGCCGGCGCGAACGAAGACGATGAGGCCGGTTTTGCCGCCGTCGTCCGTTTTGTAGGCCAGCAGGAAATCGCCGCCGATGTGGCATTCGCGATGGCCCTCCCACTCGCCCTCGAGTGAGTGATCGAACCATTCCGGTCCGAGGGGGCCATCGTTGGCTATCAAGAGGAGCATCGCCTCTTTGAGCCGGTTCATGTCGAATCGACCGGAGCGCGACAGCCGGTCCCAATCCTTCAAAAACGATTTGGTGTAGTCTGCCGCACGCGGTAGCGGCGCCCGCTTACTTGCTGCTGGTCTTTTCAAGATCGGCAAACAGTTGATCGGCGGTTGTGAAGCGGGCGACGCGGGATCGGGCTATGTCTTCGGCTTCCGCCATGGCCGAACGGGTTTCGGCGTTCGGAACTTTGAGTTCCAGCGGAAAGGCTTGGTCGGTCACCACGCGGCGCAAAAACAAGCGCACGGCGTCCGAGACGGACAACCCCATAGCCTCGAGGGCAGCGGTTGCCCGCTCCTTTGTTTCGTCGTCTACGCGAACGTGCACCATCGAGGAACGCGTGGCCATAGGTTCATCTCCTGACGCGCCCGATTGTATCTCAATTGAGATACAAAGTCAAATTTCGGTTTTATGCTCGCAAATATGGCTCTACGGCATTTGGGTCTCTTCGCTGGAGACCTTCCTGTTCGACCGCGCCAACCCGGTCTGGTTCCTGTTCCTGTTCGCGGTGTTCACGCTGCGCTATCTCGCGACCTTCCGCAGCGCGCCGTGAGCGCGATGACGGACGCTCCCCGGGCTCGCCTTCATCGAGGCGCCGATCACGCCGGCCGCGACACCCGGTCGAGCCCCAACACCCAGTCGAGCGCGATCCGGCCGGGGCCGAAAGTGAGGATGGCGAGCTCCATCGACGCCCACGGCAGATGGAAATTCTGCCAGCCGTCGGGCACGGTGAGTTGGATGATGCCGGTCATGACGAGCAGCCCCACCGCCGCATAGCGGGTGAACAGGCCGAAGACCAGGAACACCGGCAGGGCCGTCTCGGCGATCGCCGAGGCCCAAGCCATCAATTCCGGCGCGGGATAGGGATATTGGGCGCCCAAAATGTGCAGCTTGAATTCGTCGGTGAACAACGCCTGAGCGCCGAAAGAGAGCTGGAACCAGCCGTCCCATTTGGTGAGCCCGGACTTCCAGAACGGCAGCGCCAGCGTGAGGCGCAGCACGAGCATGGTCAGCGAGAGCGGAAACCAGCCGAAAGCGGAAAGCGTGAAGCGCGCGAGCGTATTACGCGCGGCGTCGGCGGCGTTGGCGGTCGAAGACATCTCGAGTTCTCCTTGGGATTAGCGCACAAGACTTCGTGCGCCGCGCGGAAATTGTTACGAAGACAGCGCAAAGGCAGCGAACGCGCCGGCCTCGACGAGCCCGATCAGGGCCGCGCCCGGGTCGGCGTCGGCTTCGACGAGCGGCTCGGCGGCCTCGGCGAGCGGCTTGCCCCTCAGCAGCGCTCCGGCGAAGGCGAAACCCTCCGATGGCAGCAGGCGCACCAACACCTCGGCGTGCGGCCGCACGACGAGCGCCTGCTCGGGAACCCATTCCGGCGTCTCAGGCTCCGCGCCGCCCTGGTGCGCGGCCCAGATCGACGCGGCGGGATGCGCGGAGGCGACGAGCCGCGCCGAGGGATGGAACGTAAAGATCAAGCGCCCGAAATCCTCGGGCGCCACGCCCGCTATGTCGCCGATCGTCAGCGGCTCGGCCTCCGCCGCGTGATAAGCCTCGACCCAGGCGTTCTCCAGCCGCGCCACGTCGGCGAGATAGATCAGTTCCTTCGCCGGCTCGAAATCCGCCACGAACATTGCAAAATCCTCGCCGTAGGCGATCATGACCGGCGAGCGCGGCTTGTGTCCGGCGATATAGGCGCCCGCCATGGCGCGGAAGAACGCGTCGCCGACGAGCCGGCGCGTCACCGGAAAGCGCGCCTCCAGCGCGCCGATGAGTCCCGCCGCCACGTTGTTGCGATAGACCTGGAAGCGCCGGTCGTCTGGGCGCCCCTCGCGGCCGCGGGTGAAAGCGGGAGTCGGGCGGTCGGGCGCGGCGAGCGCAAGAGCGAATTCGTCGAGCATTTGCAGAATCATCGCCTCACGCCTCCAGCAGCGCTTCGCGAGCCGCGCGCTCGGCCCGCTTGGCTTCGGCGTAGAGCGTCGGCCAATCGGGCACGTCGTTATCCCATTCGATCAGCGTCGGCAGTTTTTTCGCGCGCGCGGCGACACGCTCGTAGAGTCGCCATACGCTTGCCCGCACCGGCGAATCGTGGGCGTCGACGAGCAACGCATGGCCGGCATCGTCGCTCGAGTCGAAATAGCCGGCAAGATGGATCTCGCCGGCCGAACGCAGCGGAAACGCGTCCAGATAGGCCTCCGCGTCGAAACCGTGGTTCACCGCCGAGACGAACACGTTGTTGACGTCGAGGAGCAGCCCGCAGCCGGTGCGCCGCGCGATCTCGGCGAGAAACTCGGTCTCGGGGATCGCGCTCGTGGCGAAGCGGAGGTAGGTGGCGGGGTTCTCCAGCAGCATTTTGACGCCGAGCGCGTCCTGAACGTGGTCGATGTGCTCGACGACGAGCTCCAGCGTCTCTTCGGTATAGGGCAACGGCAATAGATCGTTGAGAAATCCGGTTCTGTGGCTCGACCAGGCGAGATGCTCGGAAAACAGCCTGGGCTGATAGCGGCGGATGAGCCCGGCGAGCCGTTGCAGATGCGCCGCGTCGAGCGGACCGGGCGAGCCGATCGACAGCCCGACGCCATGAAGCGACAGCGGATAGTCGGCGCGGATCGCCTCCAGCCGGCGATGCGGCGGCCCGCCGTCGCCCATGTAATTCTCGGCGTGGACCTCGAAGAAGCCGAGATCCGGCCGGGTCGCGCGGATTGCCTCGAAATGCTCGGGCTTGAATCCGACCCCGACGCGGGCGTGGGCAACAGGCGGCATGCGTAGCGCTCCGAACGATCATCGCCGCGACTTCGCGCCGCCGCCGCCCCGTGTTACTAAGCGCTCGCGGCGCCGCCCGCAAGATTCTCCGCTTCTCGCCCTCCGGGCCCGTAACAGGAGCCGGCCTCGCCGCGAATCACGCATGAGCAAGGAGCCGTCCGCCGAAGCCGGCGACGACAAATGGGCGGGCAGGATGCGCGCCGCGCTCGCGGGCGACGAGGCGGTCTACCGCGGCCTGCTCGAAGAGATAGGCCGCGCCGTGCGTCCGATGGCGCGCGGCGCCTTTTCCCGCGCGCGAGTGGGCGACGCGGATATCGAGGATGTCGTGCAAGAGACGCTGTTGGCGATCCACCTCAAGCGCCAGACCTGGGACCCGAACGCCAAGCTCGTTCCCTGGGTCAACGCCATTGCGCGCCACAAGATCGTCGACGCGATGCGCCGGCGCGGCGTGCGCCGCTACGAGCCGATCGAGGATTTCGAGGCCGTGCTGCCGGCGCCGCCCGACGAGGATCCGCATCAGCGCTCGGACGTCGAACGCCTGATGGAAAGCCTGAGCCCCCGGGCCAAAGACATCGTCAAGTCGATCTCGCTGGAAGGGCAGTCGATCTCGGCGACCGCGGAACGGCTGTCGATGACCGAAGTCGCCGTTCGGGTGGCGTTGCATCGCGCGTTGAAGTCGCTCGCGGAGGCGTGGAGGCGGTCGGTCTCATGAACACCAACGATCTCATCTCCGCGCTCGCCGCTGACGCCCGCGCCCGCGAGGCGCCGATCGGGCGTGCGCTCGCACTCGCGCTCGGGGCGGGCGCCCTGGTCTCGCTCGCGCTGTTCCTGGCGCTGATCGGTCCGCGCCCGGACGTCATGAACGCAGTTCACACCGTTCGGTTCGACCTCAAGTTCCTCGACACGCTCGCCTGGCTGACCCCCTCGTTCGTGCTGTCGCTGCATCTGGCGCGGCCCGAGGCGACCCCGGGAGCGCTCGCGGCTTGGCTCTTCGCGCCGCTGGCGCTCATCATCATCGGCGTTGCCGTCGAGGTCTGGGTGACGCCGCGCGCGCTGTGGATGGCGCGGCTCGTCGGAACCAACTGGTATCATTGTCTCACGATCATCCCGCTGCTGTCGATCCCGCCGCTCGGCGCGCTGATCGCGGCGCTGCGCAACGGCGCGCCGCGCTATCCCGCGCTCACCGGCGCGCTCGCGGGCGCCGCGGCCGCCGGCGCCGCGGCGACGATCTATGCGATGAATTGCACCGACGATTCGCCGCTGTTCGTCGTCACCTGGTATCCGTTGGCGACGCTGATCGTGGTCGCCGCCGGCGCGTCGGCGGGCCGGCGATGGCTGCAATGGTGAGCGAAAGTTCGGCGCGACGGCGCGAGACCTGTAGTCGACATTTTTTTCAGTCGGCGGCGAAACCGCCGCGGCTGCGGGCGCCGGAAAGATGGGCGCGAAGGGCGGGGCTAGCGGTCAAAACCCAACGCGTGGCGCCCGTCCGGTATCACCGTGTGCCCCCGAGAAATGGGGAATGCAATAATTGTCACCGTGTGCGTGCGTGACTCGTTCGAACACGTCGTAATCGTAAGCACGTTGCGCCGTCGTCATATCGCTAACCTCGACCTGCTAACATTATAGCATCGCGCGATTTCGCCAACCGACTCCTTGGCGGCCTTGAGGGGAGGTGGCACCCGCCGCGCGGCGGGGAAGAAAAAATTAGTGGGCACGACGCGCCCACGTCTACCAATCCATATTGGCCGCTTGGTCGAATCGACGAGCGAGATGAAGAGTAAATTCATTCATTTCATCAACAGATGTCATAGCTCGGGCATACGAACCATCCTTCGCCATCGTTAGAATCAATGGGAGGTGGCTATCTTGGATATATATCCTTGCCGGTTCGCGTGTTCCAGTCCACAAATATTTCTCGAAATCCTCAAGATAACTAATTGCTGCTGCGTCATCAAATGATAATTCTGGGGTTATAGAGACTTTCTGCTTTCTTACCCTGTTGTCGAACATGACAGGAACCGCTCCAGCGCTCGAGTGAAAATGAAACGCTTCTCCCTCCTTGCCAAACGCGCCGTGTGCGACAAAATTTCTAAGCTGACGCCGTATAACTACAAGTTCATCAAAATGCTTCTTCATAATTGGGTCGCTGATATCGAGCGCTCTCTTAAATTTTATGCTTCATTCGTCTCCCGCGAGCTTGGCGACCTCCGCACCAGTCGTTACATACCCCTGCAAAATCGCTATGTGTATGAACACATGCTCCGTCCAGCTAAAAAACGCATCGACGGTTGCCATTGCCAACCACTGCGCGTGCTTTATTAGCTCAAAGTATGGTCTTGTAATCGAGCTGGCTGTCGGCGAATGTATGGTGATTTTGGTTTCATCTTTACGACGATTCGCTTCAGAAAGAGCCGCACGGTAAATTGTCTTCATATATTGAAACCGCTCAAACAGTTGTGCCGAATTGTTGACTACATTCAGTTTTGATTCACCTATGGCATTATCCGCCTTCCAATGGAAAAATGGCTGTGCAATTCCGACAGTCTTTCGGACTATATCAACAATACGCTTGGCAATGTCTTCCTCTCCCGCAATACCTCGGGTGAATACGCCAGCACCAAATTTGCGGTGCTCGATGAGATATGCATCTCCATTGAAATCAATTGGAATTGACCAAGCTAATTTCTCAGAGTTCCCAAGATCTTTGAACCCTAGAAGCTCTACCAATAGAAAATACACGAGGTGTGGAGCTGGTAATTTGCGCCCTGCTTCTGAACGTGTTGCCGTAAAGAGAAAGTCTTTGTCCGCCTTCGTATGAGAGTCTGCCGGTTTGATTGGAGCTATCGAACGGCGCGCCAATGCTCTGACGCGTTCAAGTGCGGGAGGAAGAGCTATTGGTGTCATTCCATGAGCCTCGAAATCGTCCACCGGCCCACGTTATAGGATCGCGCGATTTCGGCGAGCGACTCCTTGCGCGCCTTCACTCGGCGTTTGGCCTCCCGCCGCTGGCGCGGCGTGAGGGTCGGCTTGCGGCCAAGCTTGACTGCGTTCGCCACGGCGCGCTTGCGGCCTTCGACGGTGCGGGCGCGGATCAACTCGCGCTCGAACTCGGCAACGCCGCCCGGCACGGTCAAAATCAAGCGTCCGTGCGCCGTGGTGGTGTCAGCCCATGCGTCGCCAAGGGAGCGGAACGTCGCGCCCTTGGCGACGATCGCGGCAAGGGTGTTGAGCAAGTCGCGGGTGGATCGCGCCAAGTGGTCGAGGCACGTCACCAATAGCACGTCGTCGGCGCCGAGCTTTTCCGAAGCGCGGCGAAGCTGCAAGCGCTCGCTCTTGGCTCCGCTCGCCGTCTCGCGAAAAATCTTCTCGGCTCCGGCGGCGCGTAAGTCCTTCACGTGCGCCGCGACGCTCTGGCCGTCCGTCGAGACGCGGGCGTAACCGCAAATCAGGGCAGTTCCCCGAGCTGGCGAAGCTCGGCCTCCACGACGGCGAGAAGGGGCGGAAGGTGCCTTTGCACGGTCGTCCAAACGTCACGCTGCCGCACGTCCTCATAATCGTTTCGGTAGACGCTTCCGGCTCCAGCCACATCCTGCCACGGAATTTCGGGGCGCCGCGCCTTCATCGCGGCGGGCAGTCGCCGCGAGGCCTCGGAAATAATCTCGAGCGCTCGCATGACCGCGCAAAAGACAAGGTGGTTGTCGCGGAACCGCTCGTAATCGAAGCCGTCGACGAAGCTCCGCGCGAGGATGATATTGTCGCGGATGTCAAAAAGATACGCCTTTGGCTTCGACCGTTTAGAAGGCATAGACGGCATCAGCCGTCGCGGCGGGACGGACATAGGGTTTCAGGGCGTCGCGGTTCACCACGTCGACGCGGCCGTCGAACAGGCTGGCGATATAGCGCTTCAAGCCCACATAGTCGTAAACAGACATTTCCATGTCGGGATCGATGTCAATCATGATGTCGGTATCGCTCGTGGGACGATTGTCGCCCCGCGCCCGTGAGCCGAACAAGGCGGCATGCGTCACGCCGCGCTCGCGCAACGCGCGTTCGTTCAGCCGCAGCCGGTCAAGGATTTCCTGCCTGTTCATGTCTTAATTCATACCACTAAAGCCGAACGGAATCGACGGAAAACCGGCTTTCATTCGGCGCCTATATTCTGCACCGGCCAAGCCGTTGTTTCTCGAGGACGGAGGGCATGATGCAGAATTCTCGAGTTCCAAAACAGGCAAACTTCTGGTCCAGGTCGCTTCCGGCCCAGCCGGGCGCGAAACGTGAGATTCGGACCACTAAAATCCCCGTCCTCACTTCACCACCGGTTTCAGGATCGCGTCGAGCTCGTCGAAGCTGAGCTCGCCGTCGTAGACCTTGCCGTCGATGACGAAAGTGGGCGTGCCCTCGAGCTTGACGACATCCACGGCGATCTTGGCGATATCCTCGATCTTCTTCGCCAGTTGATCGTCCTTGAGACACGCCATCGCCTTGTCGTGGGTGAGCCCGGTCGGACGCATGGCGTCGATCAGGGGCTCGAGCGGCTTGTCGACGAAGGCCCACTTGTCCTGTTCGGAGAACAGCAGCTCGATCGCCGCCAGCGCCTTGTCGTCGCCGACGCAGCGCGCCAGCATGAAGGCGGCGACATCGAGCGCGTTGCGCGAGAATTCGCGGAAAATGTAATGCGCCTTGCCGGTGTCGATATAGGCGGCCTTCAGCTTCGGCATCACCTCGCGGTCGAAGGTGGCGCAGTGCGGGCAGGTGAGCGAGCCGTATTCGACCATCCTGACGCCCTTCGCGTCGCCCAGGCCGAGCTCCGGCAGCGGGCCGGGCTTCAGCACGGCCGCCATGTCGACGGCGCCCGTTGGCTTCGGCGCCTCGACGGCGGCGGCGGGAGCGGCGAAGGCGATGAACGCGAGCAACATCGCGGCCACGCCGAAGGTCGGCGAGAGACGGGCGGGAAAGAACAAGGCTGGCTCCAGTGGGCGGACGATGGACGTGAAGAGCCCTTCTGTCGCCTGCGACCGGGACCTTCGCGCGGGAGAACGTCGCGCGGCAGATGGCCATATTTCGCGCTTGGCCGCAACTTCATTCTCGCGCTCCCCTCGGCGGCCGATATCGGTGAAATCGGGAGAACCGCGGCGACACGAAAGCGGTCGCCGGACAGCGGCCCGCCATGCTAGTTAGCGTCCGAAATGCGCCGCGTCGGACTTTCGACCGACGGCGGACGAAAGGGAGTGGGAGATGGAATATCGTGCGCTCGGCGGTTCGGGGATCATGGTCTCCACCCTGACTTTGGGAACGATGACGTTCGGCGGCAAAGCGCAATTCGCCAAGGTCGGGGCACTCGGCGTCGACGACGTGCGCCGCACGATCGACCTCTGCGCCGACCACGGCGTCAATCTCATCGACACCGCGGACATCTATTCGTTCGGCGTTTGCGAGGAACTGATCGGCGAGGCGACCGGCGGCAAGCTGAAGCCGGGCATGCTGATGGCGACCAAGGCGCGCTTCCCGATGGGCCCCGGGCCCAATGACCGCGGCCTGTCGCGCCATCACCTGATCCGCGCCTGCGAGGCGAGCCTGAAGCGGCTGAAGCTCGACACGATCGATCTCTATCAACTCCACGAGCGGGACGGCCTCACTCCGCTCGAGGAGACCATGGAGGCCCTGGACAGCCTGGTCCGCGCCGGCAAGGTGCGCTACGTCGGCTGCTCCAACTTCTCCGGCTGGCACGTGATGAAGGCGATGGAGATCGCGCGCCGCGACGGGCGCATCCCCTTCGTCTCGCAGCAGATCCATTACACGCTGCAGGCGCGCGAGGCCGAATACGAGCTGATTCCGATCTCGCTCGACCAGAAGCTCGGCGTGCTGGTCTGGAGCCCGCTCGCCGGCGGCCTGCTCTCCGGCAAGCACCGGCGCAACGGCGCCCCCGAAGGGACGCGCCAGACGGCCGGCTGGACCGAGCCGCCGATCGCCGACGAAGGCAAGCTCTGGGACATCGTCGACGAGCTCGTCGCCATCGGCGAGGCGCGCGGCGTCTCGGCGGCGCAGGTGGCGCTCGCCTGGCTCCTCGGCCGCCCGGCGGTCACTTCGGTCATCATAGGCGGCCGCACCAAGGCCCAGTTCGAGGACAATCTCGCCGCGGCCGACCTGAAGCTCGGCGCCGAGGAGCGCGCGCGGCTCGACAAAGTGAGCCAGCCGACGCTGATCTACCCCTACTGGCATCAGGCGTGGACGGCGAACGACCGGCTCAGCGCCGAGGACCTTTCGCTCATCGGGCCGCATCTCGAGAAGTGACGGTTTTTCTTGCGCCGCCGCATTTCTGCTAGGATGCCGCCGTTTCCCGCTATGCACATTCGCGCCAGGTTCGACTCATGGCTTCACCGACCGAAATTCGCTCGCTCACCTCGCCGCAGATCTTTCTCATCGGCATGGTGACGTTCCTGGCGCTGGTCGGCTTCGTCGTCCTGGCGCTCTACAAGCCGATCGACCTCGCCTTCAACGCCAATCCTGGCCTCAACAGCCTCATCATCGGCGTGCTCGTCATCGGCTCGCTGTTCGCGTTCCGCCAGGTGTACCGGCTGTTTCGCGAGATCTATTGGG
The DNA here is from genome assembly GCA_052147395.1 of Roseiarcus sp. GTDB lineage: Bacteria > Pseudomonadota > Alphaproteobacteria > Rhizobiales > Beijerinckiaceae > Roseiarcus. The sequence continues at coordinate 4,994 of JBKQKS010000191.1, read as the reverse complement.
TCAATTCGCTGAAATCGCCCGAAGCCTACGCGCGCGCCAAGCCGCCGAAGCTGCTGGCGCCGATGGCGACGCTGCTCAACGCCGGCGCCGGCGAGCGCGGGCTGTCGACGACGACGACGCGGGCGATCCTCGATTCGATCGGCACCCGGCTCGACGAGGGCCGCGAGCTCAACCGCTACCTGGTCGGCCTGCTGGTGTTCCTCGGGCTGCTCGGCACCTTCTGGGGCCTGTTGCAGACCGTGCATTCGATCAGCGGCGTCATCGAGGCGATGAAGACCGGCTCCGACACGGCGACGATGTTCGACGATCTCAAGAGCGGCCTGTCGGCGCCGATCGCCGGCATGAGCGTGTCGTTCACCTCGTCGCTGTTCGGCCTCGCCGGCTCGCTGATCCTCGGCTTCCTCGACCTGCAGGCGGGGCAGGCGCAGAACCGCTTCTACACGGAGCTCGAGGATTTTCTGGCGGGCCACATGGAGATCCATTCGGCCGCGACCGCGGTCGCCGATCCGCAGGAGCAGAAGCGCGCCACCGCCGCGATCGCCGGCCTCGCCGAGGGCATCCAGGGCCTCGTCACCCACATGCGCCAAGAGCAGAAGATGATCCGCGACTGGGTCGACGCCCAGAACGAGCAGCAGGAGGACATCCGCAAGCTGCTGCGCCGGCTGGTCGGCGAGCGCGAAGACCAGATTTGACGCCGTTTCCGAGGGGAAGCGGCGTTACGTTGGCGCGTAAGCGCATGAAAGGAGCGAGGCGATGGCTCTCGGACGAACCCGGCGCTTCGAGACGGTCAACTACTGGCCGGGCTTCGTCGACGCGCTGTCGACGATGCTGCTGGTCATCATCTTCCTGCTCTCGGTGTTCATGCTCGCGCAGTTCTTCCTGTCGCGCGAAGTGAGCGGCAAGGACTCGGCGCTCGTCAAACTCAATCGGCAGGTCGAGGAGCTGACGAGTTTGCTCGCCATGGAGCGCAGCGCCAAGAGCGCCGACGAGGGCCGGATTTCCTATCTCTCCGCCACGCTCTCCGAGGCCGAAAAATCCGCGGACAAGCTGCGCGCCGACGCGCTCGCCGGCGGCGCCGGGGCCGACGCCGCCGCCAACCAGGCCAACGCCGCGGCCGACGCGCTCGGCGCCGAACGCCAGATCACCCAGCGCGCGCTCGCTCAGGTCGACATCCTCAACCAGCAGATCGCCGCGCTGAGGAAACAGCTCTCCGCGATCGAGCAGGCGCTCGACGCGTCTGAGAGCACGGAGCGCCAATCGCAGTCCAAGATCGCCGACCTCGGCCAGCGGCTTAACGTCGCGCTGGCGCAGAAGGTGCAAGAGCTGTCGCGCTATCGCTCCGACTTCTTCGGCCGCCTGCGCCAGATTCTCGGCTCGCGCCCAGAGATCCGCGTCGTCGGCGACCGCTTCGTGTTCGATTCTTCCGTGCTGTTCGAGTCCGGCAAGGCCGACCTCAGCGCCGCCGGCGAGCAGTCGCTCGACAGCCTCTCGGTGGCCGTGCTGGAACTCGAACGTGAGATTCCGCCCGACATTCCCTGGATCCTGCGCGTCGACGGCCACACCGATTCGCAGGCGATCGCCGGCGGGCCGTTCAAGTCGAACTGGGAACTCTCCGCCGCCCGGGCCATCGCGGTCGTCGAATACCTGACCGGCAAGGGCGTCGAGCCGCAGTTCCTCGCCGCCGCGGGTTTCGGCGAGTTCCAGCCGATCGACACCGGGACGGACGAAGCCTCGCTCGCCAAGAACCGCCGCATCGAGCTGAAGCTGACGGAGAGGTGAGGCGCGGCGAGAGGGGCCGGAGGGGTCGCGGGGGTCGTCACGAAGGGGCAGTTCAGGCCCTGTCACAGTAATCCACAGTAATCCGTAACCTCGGCGAGCGCAGGAGCGGTTTGTTCGTCTCGGCAACGCTGACGGCGTGATCTGCCGGAGCAAAGCAGTCTCCTATTTCGCCCACAGCCTGAACGGCAGGGTCAGCCCCTTGGTGCAGGTCAGGATGCCGACGTAGGATTCCGACAAGTAGCCGCGATAGCTGCACTCATGCCCATCGAAATTGAGTGTCGCTGTAATAGGGGCCGACGCGTTGGTGAATTCGAGCTCGAGATGAGTCAGCATCTCGTTGGGGCCGTCATGCGTGCACAGACCGACGTGTTCGATGTTCAGCGGTCCAGACAATTCTTCGACTCCGTTGGAAGCCATGCCCGAAACACTTCCGCTCAATTCGTACTCACTTAGATACCCTGTCACGCCATGAACTTGCAGAAACCTTTCGTCGGCCGCCGCCGCCGCCGCAAGCGCGCTGACGCCGACAACGATAACAAGCAATCTCACTTGCGGCTCCCCCTGCAATCGGCTTCGGCGGAACTGCTTTATACGCCCCAGTCCACTAGCTCGTCGAGGGTCAGGATAACGGGGACATGATACCGATAGCAGGATTTGACATGGGGAGGCTTTTGCAATGCCGCCGAATTTGTGCATTCGGTATCATGACCTCCTATCCCCTATCCGGCCGGCGCCCTTTGGCGCGGTCCTTCTAGGCCCCTACGGGGCGCCTCAGGACGAGGTCTGTTGCGGGTCGTTTTCTGCCGTTGACGGCCGACCGCGCCACGCGCGTGGGGACAGAGCCCGACCCCTGGGTTACGGGATGGCTGAGATAGCGCATTCCCTTGGCGGATCGGTCGCTCTCACTCGCGGACGCATTTCGGCCGAGCAATCGAATTTCTCGTCATCGTCCGACCGGCTGCGCACGCAGCTTGCCGCGCGAAATCAGGGCGATTGGCGCACTTTGGGTTGGGTGGCGTGCTCGACATAAGAGCGCAGGACGGCGTTGATCCGGGTCTGATAGCCGCGCCCTTGGCTGCGGAAGAACGCCAGGACATCCGCGTCGATCCTGAGGTTGGTGTGTGCCTTTCGCTTCGGCCGGGGCAGCTCGGTCGTCGATCCCTCGATGGGCGCCATGGCGTCGTCGGGGTCGCTGCCGTCGGGCAAGGGCTTCATCGCGGCCGCCTTCCAGTCGGTCTCAGTTTTCCCCGCGACTTTCATGACCTCGAGCTCCGCTGCCGAATGCCGAACGATATGCCCTTTCTTCCTGTTCATGGCTTCGCCTCATCGAAATGATCCGGATCGCCGCGACGCGCCAACATCCAAACGACCGTGAAAAAACCTGCCGTCGAACGGCGCCTTCAATACGGCGTCCCGTTCTTGTGCAGGAATTTCCAGGCGCCGTCGACGAACTCGGCGACGAGGTCGTCGTCGGGATAGGTTGCGCCGTCGCTCGGTGTGCGGTCGCCGATCTCCAGATAGATCACGTCGTCCTCGGTCCCGTTGACGAGGCAATGGCCGTCGCCCGTTGCCGCCCTGAAGCCGGCGCATTGGCCGGGCTCGAGCGGCGTGCGGCCGGCGTCGGTGACCAGCGTCGGGCGGCCCTGAAGGATGTAGACGAACTCGTCCTGTTTCGTATGGGCGTGGCGCAGCGCCGAGGCGCCGCCGGGCTTCAGCGTCGTCAGATTGACGCCGAAATTCTCAAGCCCGAACAGGTCGCCGAGCGGGCGCTTGACGCGCCCCTCCATGCGCGAGGCGAACGGCTCGGGATAATTGGACTTTTTCGCGCGCGCCGGCGCGGCGAGGGCGTCGAGCGAGATCGGGGGCTTCGACATGGGGACCTCCTGATCCGTTCAGCCTAGCCCGCCCAGTCGATTTCGTCACGGGGGCCCTTGGCGAAGCCGAGGCCGCATGCCTAGATGGGGGCGGCGAGACCGGAGTTGTCAGTCATGAGAGGCTTCATCATCCGTGCGGCGATCGTCGGGCTCGGCCTGTGGGCGGCTTCGGCGCTGGTTCCCGGCATCGAGATCGGCTCCGGCCGCGCCCTCATCGAGGCCGCCGTGCTGCTCGCCGTCGTCAACGCCATCGTGCGCCCGGTGGTGATCCTGCTCACCCTGCCGATCACGCTGCTGACGCTCGGCCTGTTCCTGCTCGTCGTCAACGGCCTGATGATCGAGTTGGTCTCGGCGCTGCTGAAGCCCGGCTTCTTCGTCACCGGCCTGGGGCCCGCGGTCCTCGCCTCTATCATCGTCAGCATCACCGGCTGGCTGGTCAACGGCTTCATCGGCCCGGAGGGCCGCGTCGAAGTGATCACCTACCGGCGGCTCTGAGGCGGTTCGATCCCGGAGCCGACGGCAGCATAACCATCGGCGTGGACGCCGATGCATTTGGAGCGTCGGCCTCCAGGCCGACGGCAGCATAACCGTCGGCGTGGACGCCGACGCTCCTCGGGGGGCATGATCGCCGGCGTGGACGCCGACGCTCCCGACATGCCAATCTCGCGCGATGATCACGGTCAATCAACACAAGGGTTGGTATCGCCCGCGCGGCCTTCCGCATTTCGATAGCCCGGAGCGGCCGCAATTCGTGACGTTCCGTTTGGCCGACTCGCTGCCCGCTGAAGTCGTGCGCACGCGCACGCGCTCGGGCGAAGGCGACGCCGATTACCGTCGCCGGATCGAAGCGGCGCTCGATGCCGGGGCGGGCGCGTGCTGGCTCGCACGCCCCGAGCTCGCGGAAATCGTTCGCGAAGGCTTGCTGCATGGTTGCGGCGAAATTCACGACATGCACGCCTATGTGGTGATGCCCAACCACGTGCACGTGCTGACGACCTTTCGCGAGGGATTCAGCCTGCCCGATGTCGTTCGCGGCTGGAAGAGCTTTTCGGCGCGTCGCATCAACGCGATCCTGGGCCGCGAGGGAACGCTCTGGCAGCGGGATTATTTCGATCGATACATCCGGGACGAGGCGCATTTCGAACGTGTTCGCGCCTATATCGAGAACAACCCGGTCTCCGCCGGCCTGACGAGAAGCGCGGAAACGTGGCGTTTCAGCAGCCTCAGCGAGCCAATCATCGAGGGGGACGACGCGCACGGAGCGTCGGCCTCCAGGCCGACGGGGGTTTGATCCTCGGCTGGGACGATGCGTTGGAGCGTCGGCGTCCACGCCGACGGCGG
>JBKQKS010000190.1:0-12681 GCA_052147395.1 Roseiarcus sp. | reverse complement strand
GCTTTACGTGGTGGCGATGGCCGCCGTCATGGTCACTTTAGATTTCGTGTTCTTCAGAAATCGGTTCTGGGACCGGCTGACGCAATTACCCACCCCCCGCCGAGTTGGGGTGGATTGAGCCGGTTGTCGGCGGGGTCAGCCGAGGGTGGCGAGGATGACGTCGAAGGGATTGGCGCCCTCGAGGCGAGCGGTGTCGACGGTCGTTCGCACGTCGGCTTCGGCTTCGGCGGCCCACATGGCGCGGTAGCCGTTGGTGACCTTTCGCTGGATCACGCACGGTCGAAGTTTGCGCTCCGACCCGTTGTTTGTCGGGTCGACCTCGCCGGGATAGTGGCAAAAGGTGAGAAGCTGGTCTCGCGCGCGTCCGATTTTGGCTTGTAACTCGCGGGCGAGATCGCAGCCGGTCGGCGCATTCAGCAGAACGGCAAGCCCCCTTTCCAGGTCTCGTTTTTTCCTCGCCAGGGTCGAGGCGGCGAAATCGGTTATACCCTGCGCCAGGTCGAACGCCTTTCCCAACCACAGCTTGAACCGCAAGGGCAGATCGTCCGAGCCGTGTTCCAGCGCGAACGCCGTGTCGCGGGCCAGATGCGCCAGACACGTCTGATGCCGTTCGCCGTGGTTTTGCTGGGCCGAATAGCGGTCCGAAATCCACACCTTCGGCACATGCCCGGCCATCGTTTCGTCCACGACCCGGGCCGCGCGCGAATAATCGGGCCGATGCACGACCGCGTCCTTGCAGTGAAAAACCCAATGGTAGGAGTTCGTCCCCTCGATGCGAACGCCGGTCTCGTCGCTGGCGACGACCTTGGCGGCGCGCAAAATGGCCTTCGCCTTCTCGGCCTCGATCTCGAACCCAGGGTGGGAACGGATGAACATGTTCATCAGCGCGCCCTCGCTCACATCGAGCCCAAACGCATCGCGCAACAGACCGCGCAGCCGCTCGTAAGACAGCGCCTGGAAGCCCTTCAGATAAATCGCCAGCGCATGAATGCGCGGCCCGAACGGCGTCGTCGTCGCCACCGCCGGCGCCGGAGCCTTCGCCGCTGCGCCGCAATGCGCGCATCGGCAAGTGAAACGACGGTGGCGGATCACGTACGGTTTGACGGGCGGAATCTCGATCTCGTCGTACTCGCCGATCAACTCCCGCTCGGCGTCGGAAGCGAACGAACCGCCGCACCGCTCGCAAGCGTTCGGCACGTGATCGCGAAATTCGTCGGGATTGTCCGTCAGCCGGCGGTTGTGCGGCTCATGTCCGAGCTTCGCTCCGCCAGGCCGCGAGTTCTCGCGCTTCTCCTTCTTGTCCGTCGAAGGCGGCTTCGACGACGTGCGCGAATCCTTCTTCGGTCGCTGGAGCTCGAGCACCAGATCGATCAATTGCTCTTTGCTGAGCCGCTGCAAATCACTCCGATCCATGCCCCCCATGGATTCAGACTTCGAGTCCCTCCGCAAGGGGGTGGGTAATTACGAAAGCAGTGCCAAACTGTACCAAAGTCCTTATCCTAGCGCATATGGGGCGCCGACCCCGGCAGCCGCGGTCAACGCCCGCGGCTACAAGCGGTCGCGTTTCATCCATCGAGGTGTGCGAAGCGCATGTAAACTCATCCTGAGCTTGTCGAAGGAGCGGGAGAAGGGTGGGGATGAGGGATCGCGCCGGAGGCGTTCATTACGGAGAGAACCCCTCATCCGCGCTTCGCGCACCCCCGGGTCGAGGCCCGGGGGCAGGCTCTTGTTCCGCTCCTTCGACAAGCTCAGGATGAGGGGGGAGAAGGGGGTAATCCCGCAAGCCGGAGCTTGGTGCAAGCTGATCGCGCGGAAACGGCATCGCTGCCACGAGGAAGCGTAAAATGTCCCATGAGCAGCCGCCTTCGCGTCGCCCTGCACGACGGCGGCGAGCTCGCCGCGAAGGCGCCGCATGTCGGTCATTCGATGGCTGTCCGGGACGCTCGTCATACGATTGACATAGGACCCCGGGATGGCTCGGCGATGAGCCGGCTCGGCCGGAGGGGAAAATCATGAGCCTACACGCCAACTCGGGTGACCAAAACCATGCGCGTCGGTTTCACCTGCCGCATGCGCATCTCGAACCGGCATTCGGCGGCGACTGGTTCGGGCTGAAGGCCGAATCGTTCGCGCGCTTCTTCGGCACGCCGACGTTCCTCATCGGCCAGACGGTCCTGGTCGGCGTGTGGATATGGGTCAACCTCGCCGGCTGGACGAACTTCGACGTCTATCCCTTCATCCTGCTCAACCTCGCCTTCTCTCTCCAGGCGGCCTATGCGGCGCCGCTGATCCTGCTCGCGCAGACTCGTCAGGCCGACCGCGACAAGTGCACCAGCCTCGCCGACGCGCAGCACCGCGAGGAGCTGCACAAGATCAGCGACGAACGGCAGGCGCAGATGCGTCAGCAATCGTCGTTGCTGGTCGAGATGGTCCAGCAGAATACCGCACTCACCGAGCAGGTCGAGACCCTGCTGAAGCAGAACACCGACTTGACCGAGACGGTGCACGGCCTCGTCGCTCGCATCGAGACGCTGACCCTCGACCTGCACGAGCGCGTGGCGCCGAAAATGGCTGGGGGCTGAGCGCGCGCCGTTGTCGTCCTTCGACAGGCTCGTCCTTCGACGGGCTCAGCCCTTCGGCGGGCTCAGGATGAGGCCGGCTACAGCGGCCCGGCGGGCACGATGCCGGTGGGATTGAGGAAGCGCAGGCTCTCGTAATAATGGCGCTTGATGTGCATGAGGTCGATCGTCTCCTCGACCCCCGGCCAGGCGCGAAGCTCGTTTCTCAACCGGCGCAGGTTCGGATAGTCCTCGATGCGCCGGATGTTGCACTTGAATAGCCCGATATAGACGGGATCGAAGCGCAGCAGGGTCGGGAACAGCCGCCAGTCGGCCTCGGTGACCTTTTCGCCGCAGAGATAGCGCCGCGCCGCCAGCCGCGCTTCGAGCTCGTCTAGCGTCGCGAACAAGCTCGCGACGGCGTCGTCATAGGCGGCCTGCGTCGACGCGAAGCCGCAGCGATAGACGCCGTTGTTGACGTCTCGGTAGATTTTCGCGTTGAGCGCGTCGATGTCTTCACGAAGCTCTCGGGGGTAATAGTCGCCCGGCGCGGCGCCGAGAGCATCGAACGCCGAATTGAACATGCGGATGATGTCGGCGCTCTCGTTGCTGACGATCGTTCGCCGTTGCTTGTCCCAAAGCACCGGCACGGTGACGCGGCCGGTGTAATCGGGCTCAGCGAGCACATAAATTTCATGGAGGGCGTGCGCGTGATTGACGTGGTCTTCCGTCACGCCCGGTCCCGGCGCAAAAGTCCAGCCGTCGTCGCCGAGCCGCCAGTTGACGACCGAAACGCCGATCATGCTGTCGAGGCCTTTGAGCTTGCGGAAGATCAGCGTGCGATGCGCCCACGGGCAGGCGTAGGAGACATAGAGGTGGTAGCGCCCCGGCTCGGCGGCGAAGCCGCTCGCGCCGTCCGGCGTGATCCAGGAGCGGAACGTCGTCGCCCGGCGCACGAACCGGCCGCTTGCGTCGGTCGTTGCCGGTTCGCTGCGTGCGCTCCAGTGTCCGTTGATGAGCTGGCCCGCCATGGTCCCATCCTTTGTCAGACAAGGCGACTGTCGCCCAAAGCGACGACGGGGGCAAGGCTAACCCGCTTCCATGAGCCGCACCGCGGCGTCGCGCTCGAACAGATAGAGCAGCACTCTGAGGCCGCGGTTCGCCTCGCCCGCGAGCCGCGGGCTCGCCGCCACCGCTGCGACGGCCGCTTCGCGGGCGAGCTCGATGAGCGGCGCATGAACATCGATTTGCGCCAGCCGGAATCCAGGCATCCCCGCCTGCCGCGCGCCGAGCACGTCGCCCTCGCCGCGCAGCCGCAAGTCCTCCTCGGCGATGCGGAACCCATCCTCGGTCTCGCGCAATATCTGCAGTCTCGCGCGCGACGTGTCGCCGAGCGGGCCCTTGTAGAGCAGCAGGCAGGAGGAGCGCGCCGCGCCGCGGCCAACGCGGCCACGCAGCTGATGCAGTTGCGCGAGGCCGAACCGCTCGGCGTGCTCGATCACCATGATGGAGGCTTCCGGCACGTCGACGCCGACTTCGATCACCGTGGTGGCGACCAGCAGCTTCGTTTCGCCCCGCGTGAAATGCTCCATCGCTGCGTCCTTCTCGGCGCCCTTCATGCGGCCGTGCAGCAGGCCGACGGTCGAACCGAAAAACGCGCGCAGCGCTTCGGCGCGCTCTTCCGCAGCGGCGACATCGAGCTCCTCGCTTTCTTCGACCAGCGGGCAGACCCAATAGGCGCGCGCCCCGGCGGCAATGGCGCGGCCTAGAGCGGCAATGACCTCGTCGATGCGCTCGACCGGCATCGCCCTCGTGTCGATCGGCGTTCGCCCCGGCGGCTTCTCGTCGAGCGCGGAGACGTCCATGTCGCCGAAATAGGTGAGCACGAGGGTGCGCGGGATCGGGGTCGCGGTCATCACCAGCAAGTCCGCAGCTTCGCCCTTGGTCGCCAGCGCGAGCCGCTGGTGCACGCCGAAGCGGTGCTGCTCGTCGACCACGGCGAGGCCGAGATCGCGGAACTCGACGCTCCCCTGGAACAAGGCATGGGTGCCGACGGCGATGTCGATCTCCCCGGCCGCGAGCGCCGCGAGCGAGGCGCGCCGCGTCGCCGCCGTGTCGCGCCCAGTGATCAGCGCGAGCCTCACGCCCGCGCCTTCGGCGAGCGGCGCCAAGCGCTCGAAATGCTGGCGGGCGAGGATTTCGGTCGGCGCCATCAGCGCCGCCTGCCGCCCGGCCTCGACGACATCAGCCATCGCCAGCATGGCGACGATGGTCTTGCCCGAGCCGACGTCGCCCTGCAGCAGCCGCAACATGCGCTCGGGGGCAGAAAGGTCGGCGCGGATCGCGTCGAGCGCGCGCTGCTGCGCGCCGGTGAGCGCATAGGGCAGCGCTCCGAGGATTTTTGATGCAATCCGCCCCTCCGCGACATGCGCGCGCCCCGGCAATTCCCGCATTCTCGCGCGCGTCAGCACCAGCGCGAGCTGGTTCGACAGCAATTCGTCGTAGGCGAGGCGGCGGCCGGCAGGCCCTTTCGGATCGACGTCCTCGGGGTTTTGGGGCGCATGCATGAGTTTCAGCGCCTGCGCGAATCCGAGGCCGCCGAGCCGGGCGAGGTTCCTTTCGTCGATCCATTCCGGCAGCGGCGGCAGGCGGGAGAGCGCGCCGAGCGCCGCCTTCTGCACGATCCGGGGATAGAGCCCTTCGGTGAGGCCGTAGACCGGCTCGACGGCGGGCATGCGGGCAAGCTCGAATTCGTCCATCACCCTGTCGGGATGGATCATCTGCTTGTGGCCGTCCCACAATTCCAGCTTGCCCGACACCCAGCGCGTCGCGCCGAGCGGCAGCTTCTTGGCGATCCAATCGGGATTGTTGAGGAAGAACACCAGTTCGACGTCGCCGGTGTCGTCCTCGACCAGCACGCGATAGGGCGCCTTGCCGCTGCGAGAGCCGGACGGCGGGCGGTGCTCGGTCACTCGGACCTCCAGCGTCGCGATCCGATCGAGCTCCGCATCGCGGATTTTTGGCCGCGAGCGGCGATCGAGCGCCGAGGTCGGCAGGTGGAACAGCACGTCGACGGCGCGCGCTCCCTGCGGCCGGTCGAGCAATTTGTCGAACAGCCGGGCCAATTTGGGTCCGACGCCCGGAAGGGCGCCGGCGGGCGCGAATAAAGGATCGAGCAGCGAGGGGCGCATGAGCGAGCCCTATTTCGCCCGCGACGTCGAGCGACACAAGGGCCGGCGCCTGGTCGTGTCTGCCGACAGTCCTGGAATCTACCATTACGTCCACGACAACATCGACGCCTTCAACGAAAGAGCCGCAGTTTTGCGGGCTATCTTTGGTTAGGACTCTCCCATGAAAAAACGGTTGTTTAGTAAAGTGTCACCGTAATTGCCGTAATTGCGTAATTGCCATAATTGCAGGCGTCCGCCAACTCGCCAAAAGCGACCGTCTTGCTCATGGCGCGAGCCCCTTCGCCCGCCGCAGGGCCAGTTCGATCGCCTGACGCGGGGTCTTTCGCGTCGTCTTTTGGAAGGCGAGCACGATGACGACGCGCCGCCCCGTCGCCGTGACGTAAAGCGCGCGCACCTTGGGACGCGACGGCAACAGGGAGGCGCCACCCTGCTTTCGGCTGGCCGGCCTAGCCCTCGCGAGAGATTGGCGCGTTGATGCGCCGGCTATTCCGCCGCCTGCAACGTGACGACGGGGCGTCGGCCGACGGCGCGGGCAAAGCGTTCGATCGAGTTCCAACTCGGCATGATGAGCCCGCTTTCGAGCCGCGCCACGGCCGCTTGCGAGGTTCCCATGCGGCGGGCGACTTCCGCTTGCGTCAGCCCGGCGTCGCGCCGCGCCGCGGCGAGCGCAAAGGCGAGTTCCATCGCCGGCCCGATGCGTTCGTACTGCGAACGAAACGCCGGATCGCGCTTCCAAGCGTCCGCCAACTCGCCAAAAGCGACCGTCTTGCTCACGGCGCGAGCCCCTTCGCCCGCCGCAGGGCCAGTTCGATCGCCTGGCGCGGGGTTTTTCGCGGCGTCTTTTGCAAGGCGAGCACGATGACGACGCGCCGCCCCGTCGCCGTGACGTAAAGCGCGCGCCCCTCGACCCGCCGGCCCGACGGTCGCATTTCCCATAGCTTGCCCTCGATATGCCGCACGAGAGGCTCGCCCAATCGTTCGAGCCCGACCGCTTCGGCCCTCTCGACGATGCGCGCGAGGGACGCCCGCAATTCGATCGGCCAAGCGTCCAACTCGGATCGCGCTTCGGCGATGACTTCGACGATCCAGCCGCTCATATATCATCTACGGCATAAAATGGCGACAATTGCGAACGCGCTGACCCCAAATGGGTTAGCTGCTCGGGCGGCCGCATTGCGAGGTTCGCATTCAGTGATTCAATCTTAAGAGTCTGCGCTTATACTCTCCGTATGAAAAATTGACTTCGGTTTCCGTAGGACAGCCGTTCCGAAGGTCTGTGTGCTTTGGGTTACCTCCGTTCGGCTCGATTGTTCTGAGAAACAGAATTCAATTGCGATGAAGTTGCTTGACGATTTTTGGCTACGATAGAGAATTCCAATGGAATTTCAGGCGGATATAAGAAAAGGCGACAGGCGGCTCGCCCTCGACCGAAGATCTGGCGTCGACACGCGGACCCCCGAAGAACGATTGCGCCAGGGCGAGCGGCGTGTCAATCCTGACCGCCGCCTGGGCATCGACCGGCGAATGCGAGCGAAGCCGCACCGTCGACGCTTCAGATGGCCCTATATATTGCTTTTCCTTTCCGCTCTTTGTTGGGTCGATCTGCACTATTTCGACGGCGAGCATTCCGAGCGAATTTTGGTCCGAGCGTTGAACGACTTCAACGCCGAGGCGGCGCAATGGGTTGGAACTGCATTCCCACGATAGTTGCGCGTCTCGGCTCGAGCGCTTCGTCGCCCTGGTTTCGCAATTACCGAAGGGGGCAGTCCACCGAACTAGAGCGGTTTCCGACCGATCTGAACCGGCGCCGTCATTGCGAGCGTGAGCGAAGCAATCCAGAAGCGGCCGGGCTGCGGCCTCTGGATTGCTTCGTCGCGATGCGCAGGGGAAACGCGATGCGTTTCCCCGACCTCGCTTTTGACGGAGTGTCAGGTTGATCGGAAACCGCTCTAGCCGCACGGGGCCATCGCCTCGACCACAGCTATTTAGGTCATAGTCCTCCAACGAGAGGCTGGCGGCTCTGCTGAAACGAGGCGCGTAGGCTGACCCCGACGCGGCGGCAAGCGAGGTCGCGCTTGGCAGCCCCGACCTGCGAGCCCGTTTCCGTTCGCGCGTCGAAGGCGCCCGGCGCGGCTGGAAGCGCGCCGCTATGGCGCCGCGCCCTTGCCCGCCAAGCGCGTGGACCCTATGACAATATCGTTGGGGACAAAAAGGAGGCGCCGGTGGGCGTCGTGATTCCGCTCGAAGAGAAAACGCCGGAAAGGTTGATCGAGCCGCTGGCCAAGCTGGTCGCGGGCGACATGGAGCGCGTCAACGAGACGATTCTTTCGCGCACCGGCTCCGAGGTCACGATGATTCCCGAGGTCGCCAACCACCTGATTTCTTCGGGCGGCAAGCGGCTGAGACCCATTCTCACGCTGGCTGCCGCGGGCCTCAGCGGCTATCGCGGCCACGGCCACATAAAGCTCGCGGCCGCGGTCGAGTTCATGCACACCGCGACGCTGCTGCACGACGACGTGGTCGACGGCAGCGACATGCGCCGCGGCAAACCGGCCGCGCGCATGCTGTGGGGCAACGAGGCGAGCGTGCTGGTCGGCGATTTCCTGCTCGGTCAGGCGTTCAAGATGATGGTCGAAGTCGGCTCGCTCGCCGCACTCGACGTATTGTCGACCGCCGCGGTGGTGATCGCCGAGGGCGAGGTGATGCAGCTCTCCGCCGCCAAGGATACCGAGACCTCGGAGGACGCCTATCTCGCCGTGATCCGCGCCAAGACCGCAGCGCTGTTCGCCGCCGCCTGCGAGGTCGGACCGATCCTCGCCAAGCGCGGAAAAGCGGAAATCGAGGCCTGCCGCGGCTACGGCATGAATCTCGGCATCGCCTACCAGCTCGTCGACGACGCGCTCGACTATGGCGGCTCTTCGACCAAGCTCGGCAAGAACGTCGGCGACGATTTCCGCGAAGGCAAGATCACGCTGCCGGTGGTGCTGTCGTTCCGCCGTGGATCGCCCTCGGAGCGCGACTTCTGGAAGCGCACGCTGGAGGCCGGCGAGATCGCCGACGGCGACCTCGAGACCGCGCTCGCGACGATGAAGCGGCATCGCGCCATCGAGGATACGATCGAGCGGGCGCAGCGCTACGCCAAGGTGGCGTGCGATGCGCTGGGCCTGTTCCCCGCCTCGGCCTGGAAGCAGGCGCTGCTCGACGCCGTCGAGTTCACAGTGATGAGGGCGCATTGACCTCCGCCGGCGCCCGGCGTTGACGTTTCCTCATCTTTTCCCGGTTTAAGACGCGCGCCTGTTCCCAACGCGTGAGGCGTCGACATGTACAAGAGCGCGCTGAGTTTTGCGGCGGCGGGCCTCGCCCTGGCGCTGGCGGCGCCGAATCTGCCGCCGATGCTCGAGCGCGCCCGGCTCGCTGAGCAGAGAGAGGCGCCGCCCGCGCCCACCCGCGTTGCCGCCACGCCGGCGCCGACATCCGCCGCGCTGGGCTTCGGCGATCTCGAGATCGAAGCTGACGCCGAGGGCCAATATTGGGTCGACGGCTTCGTCGAGGGCGAACGCGTGCGCTTCCTCGTCGACACCGGCGCCTCGATGGTGACCATTTCCAGCGGCGTCGCCAGCCGGCTGGGCCTCGGCGAAACCTCGGATTCGCCGCATTACGTATTCCAGACCGCCAATGGCCAAGTCTCGTCCTATGGCGTCGAACTCACGAATGTCGAGATCGGTTCGATCTCGCTCGATCACGTCGCCGCCGCCGTCAACCCGAATCTCGGCGACACCAATCTGATCGGCGCCAACCTGCTGCGCCGCTTGTCGAGCGTCGAGCAGCGCGACGGCCGGCTGATCCTGCGTCCTTGACGCGCGGTTGCGCGACCTCGGCGGCGCGCTCGGAAATACCCTGATCCGACGCCCGTAGGGCTAGCTCTCTCCGATCTTCTCGATGTCGTAGGGCGTCGTCTGATACATCTCGTTGATCCAGTTCGACAGCAGCAGATAGCCGTGCGAACGCCAGCGGTTGAGCGCGCGCTTCCCCGGATCGTCGTCGGGGAAATAGTCGACGGGCAGCTTGATCGGCACATCGGCTTTGACGTCGCGAAAGTACTCTTCGCCGAGCGACTCCGCGTCGTATTCGAGATGATCGAGCACATAGAGCCGCTTGCCGCCGCCCTCCTCGACGATCGAAACGCCCTTCTCGGAATAGCAGAGCAGCGCGAGCTCGCGGTGCGCCTGCACGTCCTCGATGCGGATCTTCGCCCAGCGCGACACCGGAATGGCGACGTCGTCGGAGAATCCGGAGAGGAACGGCGAATGGGAGCGCACCACGGTCTGTTTGTACACGCCGAACGCCTTCTCGGTTAGCGCCTGTTTCGGCACGCCGTAGAAATGGTAGAGCGCCGCCATCGCGCCCCAGCACAGCAGCATCGTCGAATGCACGTTGGTGCGCGTCCAGTCGAAGATCTGCTGCATCTCGTCCCAGTAGCGCACCTCCTCGTAGGGGATCGTCTCCAGCGGCGTGCCGGTGATGATCAGGCCGTCGAACTTGCGGTCCTTGGCCTCGTCCCAGGCCTTGTAGAAGGTCATCATGTGATCTTCCGAGGTGTGCCTGGTCCTGTGATTGCCGAGGCGGACGAGCGTGAGCTCGACCTGCAACGGCGAGGCGCCGAGCAGGCGCGCGATCTGCAGCTCGGTCCGGATCTTGTTCGGCATCAGATTGAGCAGCCCGATCTGCATCGGGCGGATGTCCTGGCGCACCGCGACCGCTTCGGTCATCACGCGCACGCCCTCTCTCACCAGCGCGTCGAAAGCGGGCAATCCGTCAGGAAACTTGATGGGCATCGCGGTCACCAGATACGAAGTAATGTCGCTTCCGGGTCCGCTAGCGGCCCTTTAGCGATTTATTTAACGTGGCTGCAAGCCGGCCGGCCAAATCACCACAGGCTCTATATAGGGGAGACTCGATGAGGTTGTCATCCCCCCGCGAGGCCCGCGGTAAAGGCTTCGTTCTGCCCGACGTGCTCGAGCCGGGGCTGACCATCGTGTTCTGCGGCACCGCGGCGGGGACCGTTTCCGCAGCGCGCGGCGCCTACTACGCCCATCCGCAGAACCGTTTTTGGCGCACGCTCTGCGAGGTCCGCCTCACCCCGCGACTGCTGAGGCCCGAGGAGTTCGCAACCCTGCCGCGCTTCGGCCTCGGCCTCACCGATATCGCCAAGACCGTGAGCGGCATGGACAAGCAGCTGCCCGCCGGCGCGCTCGGCCGCGGTCCGTGCGCCGACCTCGCCGCCAAGATCGAACAATTCCAGCCGACAATTCTCGCCTTCACCAGCCTCACCGCCGGGCGCAAATATCTCGGGCGGGCGGCTCATTTCGGCGAGCAGCGCGAGCGCATCGGCGCGACCCGGCTCTGGCTCATCCCCTCCCCCTCCCCCACCGCCGGCTGGAATTTCGACGAAAGCTGGTGGCGGAAGCTCGCAGAAGCCGGCGGGTTCCGACCCAAAGCGGCCGACGCGAACTGATGCCGGAGGTTCGGCGTAGCGCTGCTCGGACACGACACGCGCGATCGAGGAGCGTCGGCGTCCACGCCGACATTTCGCCTCCAGACGTCGGCGTGGACAGCCTGCCCCGAGCTTGCCGAAGGGCCGACGCTCCTATTTGGGACAGCGGGACATGATACCGAATGCACGAACTCGGCGGCGTTGCGGAACCCTCCCCACGACAAATCCAGCAGTCGATATCATGTCCCCGCAATCCCGGCGCGCGCAGCGAACCCTCCCGGACTCGACTGGTTGTTCTCGAACAATTTCGCCAAGCCGTTGTTCATGATAAGGTCAAGGATCGCGGACCGATAAAACTGTGTTCAGTATTCGAGTTGCAAATGGGGTCGAGTACTGAATGCCAATCAGCCGGAGTGTTCGCGATGGTTGTGAAACCCGCATCGGTCCGCACGTCGAGCATGCGAACCATCTATCTTCCAAGCATGTTGAACGACGATGTCTATTCGACCGTGCAAAGCTCGATTCGAGGTTCGAGGGGCGAGGACCTGATCGTCGACGCGACCCACCTCGGCGAGATCGATTCGCGGTTGCTGACGCTGCTGCGCTCGGCGATGTCGGCCTTGAATGCTGATCACCATTCGTTGATCGTAGTGAAGAGCGAACGCGCCGGCGCGCCGCCGACGCCGGTCATCCTTCCCGAACTCGAGGTTGCCTAGCGCGCTTCCCGAAATGCTGGAACCGTCAAAAGCCAGCGAAGCGAAACGATCCAGGGACCACGGAGCAGCGCCGCGGCCCTCGGCTGGCGCCCATCCGGGCGCGAGGCGCAGGCCGGCGAGCGTGCTGAAGATCTTCAACGTGATCCACGTGCCGATCACGCACCGCACGACGGTCACGACGACGCCCTCGACCTGGGCGACGAACTGGCTGACGTTGCCTTCCCAGAGGCCGGAAATCCCCGGCTCCGAGCCGGACGCGCTCACCGCGGCGGTCGCGAACACCCCGGCGAGCAGCGTGCCGAGGGCGCCGCCGACGCCGTGGACGCCGAACCCGTCGAGCGAATCGTCGTAGCCCAGGCGCTGCTTCGACGAGGTCGCGGCGAAATAGCCGGCGAATCCCGCCGGCGCGCCGGTCACGATGGCCTGCCAACGCAGCACCTAGCCCGAGGCCGGCGTGATCGCGCCCAGCCCCACGGCGGCGCCGGAGATCACGCCGAGCAGCGAGGGTTTTCCGCGCGCCTTCCATTCGCCGGGCTCCTCAGAGCGCGTCCTGGTCGGTCTCGCCGGTGCGCACCCGCGCCACGCGTTCGAGAGGGGTGACGAAGATCTTGCCGTCGCCGATTTTTCCGGTGCGCGCAGCGGTCATGATCGTCTCTATGACCTCTTGGGCCCGCTCCGCGGCGACCGCGACCTCGATGCGCGCCTTCGGATTGAAGTTCACG
>JBKQKS010000189.1:0-7448 GCA_052147395.1 Roseiarcus sp. | reverse complement strand
GCCTGCGATCATGCTGCAGCCGCGTCGTCTTCGTCCACATGGTTCCCTCGGGAGTTCGATTCTCCCTCAGATTCCACCGGCTTGCGATTTTTCAAGGGGTCACGGCCGCGGTTTCGAGACAGCCTCTCAGTACCCCGCCTTGCGGAGCGCTGGGGCCGCCTCGGCGATATCGCGCAAGGTCTTGTTGTAGTTTCGCTTTATGTCAGCGCAGAGCGAACGGTCGGTGACCGTCTCGCTCGAGGGCGTCGCCAACACCTTTTCCACGCCCCTTCTAAAGCCGGCGCTGAACGCGACTATCGTATTCTCGCGAAGTTTTGGAAGCATGGCCTGCCAGTCGCGAAAGTCCTGAACGTAGTCGCAAGCATCGATCGCTCTCGCATCGAATTCTCCGAGCGTCTCGACCAGTCCTAAAACCGAGTCGAACAGCAACGACGGGCGCACCGGATGCTGCTGGAGATAGAGCGTCTCCTTGGCGTCCAACGCTTCCGATTGGGCGCCGAGGTCCTCTTGCTCGCTTTGCGCCGCCGCCGGCCGCGCCAAAGCAAGGATCGCGCCGAAAACAATCGCCGCAACGCCGATCGCACGAAGGCCGCCGCCCGAAACGCGAAGTCGCATGTATTCCCCCCTCAGAAGCGCCTCGCCCGCCTCCCGAGATCACGATGCTCGAGGACCGGACGCAGGCGAAGCTGCGACATCGATAATGAAAGCAACCCGAGAAAACGTCCGGAGTTCTATCCCACCCACCTGTACCTTCCCTCCGGCTCGAACACCAGCGCGCGACCCTGAGGAATGATGATGCTGGCTGCGCTCTCAGGGGCGACGCCGGCGAGAAGATACAGCATCACGCGCGCGACGCCGCCGTGAGAGGCGATGAACACGTCACCGGCGCGGCTCGCGAGCCAGCCGCCGATGCGCCGCGCCAGCGCCGCATAGCCTTCGCCGCCGGGCGGCGTGAACTCCCATTTGTGTTGTTCCCTCGCGAGCGCCCCCTCAGGGTAGCGCTTTTCGACTTGGTCCCAGGTGAGGCCCTCCCACTCGCCGAAAGTGAGCTCCTTCAATTCGTCGTAGACAGCATAGCGCGTCGGCTCGAGGCCCATCGCGGCGCGGGCGCGCTCCATGGTTTCCCGCGTGCGATGCAAAGGCGAGGCGACGAAAGCGTTCGCCGCCTCCAGCGCCTCGATCTCGGCGCGCATCAGCTTGCCGAGCGCGCGGCCGATGGCGCTCGCCTGTTCGCGGCCCTTGCCGTTGAGCGGCTGGTCCTGCTGGCCTTGAAGGCGCCCCACGACGTTCCAGTCGGTCTCGCCGTGGCGGATGAACACGATTGTGTAGGGGTAGATCACGCGCGGCTCCGGTTGCGGCGCAGCGCGTCCCATGCACGGGGCGCCGATGTCAATGGGGCGGCGGGCGATGGCCGTAGCGTTCGGCGAGCGCGAGACATTCGGCGACAGGGAGCACGCCGGTCGTCGTCGACACCTCGCGCATCGACGCCGCCGCACAGGCGTGGCCGAGCCTCAGGCACTCAGCAACGCCGAAACCCTCATGAAAACCGTAGAGCGCTCCGGCGGCGAACGCGTCGCCGGCGCCGTTGACGCCGGCAATATCGGCCTGCGGCAACGCCACCGAGCCGAGCGCGAAACAGGCGCCGTCGCGCGTCACCGCGATCGCGCCTTCGGGGAAATGGGCGACGGCGAGCTGGATCGGCCCGAATTGCAGCGCCGCACGCAGCGCGGCCTCGACTTTCGCCGGCACGGCGCTTCGAGCGTCGCGCGTCTCGATGTCGGCGATGGCGCCGATCTCGTAATCGTTGACAATGAGGAGATCGAGATGCGGCGCCGCCAAGCGCCCGAGTCTCGAGACCTTCTCTCGCGCCGTCGAGACCATCTCGAGGTTGGTCGCCAGGCCCGCGGCGCGCGCCTTCTTCAAAACGGTGACCCAGCCGCTCTCGTCGGCGCCCCAGCGCGCGTCCATCTTCGCATGCGCGCCGGGTAAGCCGAGGTGCAGGATGCGCGCGGAAACGCCGGAAAAATCGAAATCGTCGGGAGTGAGCTCATCGGCGACGCCGGGAAAGAAGATGTGGGTGCGCCGGCCGCTCTCCTGCGAGTTGAAGCAGTCGGTGAACGGGGTCGTCTTTCCCGGGCGCAGGATGAGGCGGGAATGCTCGATGCCGAAGCGCTGGCATTCGGCTTCGAGAAAGCGGCCGCCGTCGTCGTCGCCGATCACGCTCATGGTTGCGACCGGAAACTCGCGATCGAGGCGCTCGAGGTCGATCGCCATGTTGCAGCCCGAGCCGCCGCCTTGGCGATCGAGCGCGAGATAATAGTTCATCGAGTCCTCGGCCGGCCAGCGCGCGATCGTCTTGTTGAGATCGACGCACCAGGTGCCCGCCGTGACGACGCCGCGCCGCCCGCTCATCGCTCGCCCTCAATTCATTTTGAGCGGCGCTTCGGTGATCGCCTGATCGTTGGCGAGCACGCGGTAGGGCGCGATCCCTTGCTTAGACAGCGCGTCATGATAGGCGGCGACGGCGTCGGAGGGTTTCAGCTCGCCATCGGCCACCGCGCGCATGAAGCGCACCATATCGAGCGCCGATTCGGCAAGATTGATCTTGCGGCCGAACAGGGCCACGCGCGCCCCGTACTTTTCAGCCTGGTGGATGAGCTCGAAACAATCACGCGTGGTGCCGGCGCCGCCGCCGAGCACGCCGACCACCAGCGAAGGATCGAACGAGGCGAGCTCGTCGAGCGCGTGCGCGCCGTTGTAGGCGATCTTGAGAAACTTCGGCCGTTCGGCCGCGGTGAGGCCGGCGAGCGCGCGCACGATCGCGTCGTTGACGAAGCGCGGCGCGTCGTCGTCGCTCAGGTTCGAGGCGTTGGGATTGAACACTTCGAGAAAATAGGAGAACCCGTGCGCCGCCGCGTCGGCGCGGAAGTCTGCGAACGCGGTCAACGATTCGAGGTCGCTATCGATGTCGTTGTTGAAGGTGATCGAGTAGAGCGCGAGGTCGGTGAAGGCGCGCGCGGCCTTCAGCGAGGCGGTGCGGAACGGCCGCGACGGCCGGTCGTGATAGGTCGCGCCGCGGTGGCGCCAGATGTCGGTGGTGTCGTTGGCGCGGATCGCCGGCTTGACATGGGCGCCGCGGAACGCGTCTCGTCGGGCGAGCTGCTCGAGGTTGGAGACCGAGGTCAGCATGATGTCGACAACGTCCTGGGCGATCACCGCGGCGATGTCGTCGAGGAACTCGGCGCGGCTGCGCAGGCGTTTCGCGGAGCCGTCGTTCTCGCGCTTCGGGCCGACCGCGTGCAGGCCCGGCCCCATATCGGGGTCCTTGGCGTCGGCGATGATGAAGTCCTTGCGGGTATAGGCGCCCGAGTGAATCCTGGCGAGCTTCTTGTCGAGTCTCATCTCAATCCTCCTCGAGCGACCTCGGGCCGCCCGTCGAAAGTCGCCGTCACGGGCGCAGGTATTCCATCAGCATCTGGCCGCGCGGATGGCGCCAGTCGCCGATATAGGTCGGGCGCCAGCCGGCGAGGTTGCCGAGCGTCGCCATCTCGTCCGGCGTGTAGGCAAAGCGCGCATGCGCATGCGAAGCCGGGGGATTGTCGCGGGCGGCCGCTTCGAAGAACGTCGCGAAGAAGCGGCAACTGGGCCGGCTCGCCTTGGCGAGCTCGACGAGACAGCGGAAGATGTCGGCCGCGGTCAAGTGAGTGAACAGCGACTGGGCGATGCCGAATTCGAACCCACCTTCCGTCCTGCTGAAAGCGAAATCGTCGGCGACGAGGAAGCGCGGCTGCTTGGCGCGATAGCCATCGAGACCGAGTTCCTGTGCGACGCCGTAAATGATCAACTCGATGTGCTTGTCGACGCCGGTGTAACAGCCGGGATCGAGATAGCGGATGAAATGGACGCCGCCGCGCAGCGACCCGCAGGCGACGTCGACGAAACGATGGCGCGGCGCCAGCCCCTGAGACTTCAGGAACTCGAATTGCAACTCGCCGATCGCGTCCCACATCGGTCCGTCGCCGCCGACGAAGCCGCGATGATCGGCGTGCGCTTCTTCCGCCGTGTCGCCCTTCAGCCCGTTCGACATTTTTCCTCTCCGTTCGAAGAGTCGCGGCATGATAGCTGAGAGCGCCCGCCCGCGGGAAGCCCTGGGCTTTGTCTTCGCCTCATTCCTCCCCTAAAAGACCGCGCCGTCGAAAGGAGCCCCCCCGTCATGTCCGCCACCGCCGATCTGGGCATTTTCTTTTGCAGCGCCCTCGTTCGCGGCGAGGGGCGCGCGTGAATCGCTGGGACACCTATCTCGAGGCGCTCGTCCTCGCGCTCGTCTTCGTTCTCGAAGTGTTCGGGATGTTCCCCGGCCTCGACCTCTGGATTTCCGGGCTGTTCCATGGCGCGAGCGGTTTCATCGGCGGCGCGTTTCTCGACCGTTTGGGCCGCGATTTCTTTCGCGTCACGCCCTATACGCTGTTGATACTGGCGCTGCTGGCCTGGGTTGCGAGGCGCCTCGGCGTTCCCGTTCCCTGGGCCCCGAGCGGGCGGGCGGCGCTGTTCCTCGGCCTCACCATGGCGATCGGGCCGGGGCTCATCGTCAATGTCGCGTTGAAGGAACACTCGCACCGGCCGCGCCCGGCGCAGGTGATCGGGCTCGGCGGCGACGAGGCGTTCCGGCCCTGGTATCGGTTCGACGGCGCCTGCGCGGAAAACTGCTCGTTCGCTTCGGGCGAGGCGGCGCAGGGGTTCTGGATGGTCGCGCCGGCGCTGCTCGTTGCGCCGCCGTGGCGCACGCTCGCGCTCGTCGGCGCGGCGGCGTTCGGCATCGGGGCGAGCGAGCTCAGGCTCGCCTACGGCGGGCATTTCCCCAGCGACGTGCTGGTCGGGGCGCTCATCACCCTCATCGTCATCGAACTCGCGCGGCGCATGATCTGGCCGAAAGGCGGGCCGTGAGACGGGGTTGCGCGCCCAGGCGCGCCGTCTATAAGACCGCGCTTCGAGATTTCCCCATCCTTCTGCGCCGTAGCGAGCCCCGATGTCCACAGCCGATCACAACGTCAAGCGCGTCGTCCTCGCCTATTCCGGCGGCCTCGACACGTCGATTATCCTCAAGTGGCTGCAGACCACCTATGGCTGCGAGGTGGTCACCTTCACCGCGGACCTCGGGCAGGGCGAGGAGCTCGAGCCGGCGCGGCGCAAGGCGGAGATGCTCGGCGTCAAGCCGGAGCATATCTTCATCGAGGACCTGCGCGAGGAATTCGTGCGCGATTTCGTGTTCCCGATGTTCCGCGCCAATGCGCTCTACGAGGGCCAATATCTGCTCGGCACTTCTATCGCGCGACCTCTGATCGCCAAGAGGTTAGTGGAGATCGCCCACGAGGTCGGCGCCGACGCGGTCGCCCACGGCGCGACCGGCAAGGGCAACGACCAGGTGCGCTTCGAACTGTCAGCTTATGCGCTGGATCCCGAGATCAGGGTGATCGCGCCGTGGCGCGAATGGTCGTTCGCCTCGCGAACTCAGCTCATCCAGTTCGCGGAAGCGCACCAGATCCCGATCGCCAAGGACAAGCGCGGCGAGGCGCCGTTCTCGACCGACGCCAACCTGCTGCACACCTCCTCCGAGGGCAAGGTGTTGGAGGACCCCGCCGACGAGACACCCGCTTACGTCTATTCGCGCACCATCGATCCCGAGGCGGCGCCCGACAAGCCGACGGTGATCGAGATCGCGTTCGAGAAGGGCGATCCGGTCGCCATCGACGGCGAGACGCTTTCGCCGGCGACCATCCTGACCAAGCTGAACGAATATGGCCGCGACAACGGCATCGGCCGGCTCGACCTGGTCGAGAACCGCTTCGTCGGCATGAAGTCGCGCGGCATGTACGAAACCCCCGGCGGCACGATCCTCCTCGCCGCCCATCGGGCGATCGAGTCGATCACGCTCGACCGCGGCGCCGCGCATCTCAAGGACGAGCTGATGCCGCGCTACGCCGAGATGATCTACAACGGCTTCTGGTTCGCGCCCGAACGCGAATTATTGCAG
This sequence comes from Roseiarcus sp., assembly GCA_052147395.1. Classification (GTDB taxonomy): domain Bacteria; phylum Pseudomonadota; class Alphaproteobacteria; order Rhizobiales; family Beijerinckiaceae; genus Roseiarcus. The sequence goes on along the minus strand of JBKQKS010000189.1, from coordinate 1,417 downwards.
ACGCTGATCGACGAGAGCCAAAAACTGGTCTCCGGCCGGGTCAGGCTGAAGCTCTACAAGGGCGGCGTCTATGTGATCGGCCGCTCGAGCCCGCATTCGCTCTACGACCAGGACCTCGTCACCTTCGAGGAGGGCGCCGTCGCCTACGACCACCGCGACGCCGCCGGCTTCATCAAGCTCAACGCGCTGCGGCTGAGGACGCTCGCCAAGCGGCGGATGAAGGCCGAGAAGAAGGGCTGACGCGCCGTTCGCCGGGGGGCGCCAGATCTTTGGCGCCAGTTGGCTGCGGTTGGCTTCCTGCGCCGCTCGATCGACTTGGCGCCTGGCCGCCCGCTCACGAGGCAGGCCTTCGGCCCACTCAGAAGCAAGGGATGACCTCGTTGCCGACGCACCCGTCGACCGCTGCTGCTGTCGCAAACTTCTGTTGTTAAACGGAGAGCGGTCGTTGCAATTCCGGGTTTAACCGTCCTCTGTTGTCGTAATTGCCGCTCCATCCCGCATGACAGAGCAAGACGCTTCACCCTTGACAACTGGTCCCAAATCCGCGGTCCACTTCACTGGTGGGTGAGCGAGACGAGCAACCGCTCCTCTGCCATCGGACACGACACAACCTGTTAGTGTTTCCTGGCGACACTGCGAACCCGCAATTAGGGATACGAGTCGCGAGAGGAAAATGGCGGACTTCCTTGGAACCGCGATCACGGGGCATATGGCTTGGCGTAGCCGCTTGCTCACCGCAATTCAGGACAGGAACCCCCCTGATCCCACTGTGGTTCGGTCCGACTGCAATTGTGCCCTTGGCAAATGGCTTTACGGCGAGGGGAGGCGCCATTCTCATATCAAAGAATACACTTGTGTTCTCGCGGAGCACAAAGAATTCCATAAAGTCGCCGCTTCAGTCGTTGATTATATTGTTGCGGACCAAATCAACGAGGCAAAGACCTCCATCGAAGCTGGAGCCTTTAGAAAGCAATCGAGAGTTGTCGTAGTAGCGATCGACAATCTTCGTAATGTGCTATCTGGTAAGCCAGCAAAAAAGCAGATGTTACTTAGTGACATAGCAATCGCAAAAAAACTGACAGGCGGCATTGGATTAATTATCTTTATCGCAGTCTCCGCTTCTGGATTTTTGATTCACGAAATTCGATGGGCGGGACTCGAGTCGCAACAGGTCGCAACGCTTCAGGCGTCGGCGGCTCTCGGGGCCGCCGCAATCGCCGGTTCTTTAGCGGTCCTGGGCTGGTGGATCGCCAGCTCCATCACCGCTCCCATAGTTGAACTTACTCGAGCGATGCTGAAGCTCGAGAGGGGGGACGAATCGGTCGAGGTTCCCACGTACAGGCGACAGGATGAGATCGGCGAAATGGCCGAAGCGGTGCAGGCCTTCAAGGCAGGCGCCGTGGAAAAACATCGGGTC
>JBKQKS010000188.1:0-8429 GCA_052147395.1 Roseiarcus sp. | reverse complement strand
CGGCGACCTTCATCCTGCTCAACATGCTCGCCGACATCCTCGCCATCCTCTCCAACCCGCGTCTGAGGCGACCGAAATGAGGTTGATTGCTCTCTGCCGCCCGGGCGAATCCCCTCCCCCCTCGTGGCGGAGGGCCCGGGTGGGGGGCGGCCGCATCGGGAAGGCTCGGGGGTTTTCACCCCGACCCCAGCCCTCCCCCATCGAGGGGGAGGGGGCGGCGAACGCCGTTGTTTTCATCAATTCGGCAAGCGTTGACCTGCGCCACCGGCTGCGAGGGGAGCCGGCGCGATGAGGCTGTTCGGCTACAAGATGACGGTCACCGCTCAGATCGGCCTCGCGATCGTGCTCATGAACCTTTTCGTCGCGCTGTCGGCGCCGCTCATCGCGCCCTACGGCCAGGCGACGCCGGTCGGCGATCCCTGGGCGGCGGCGGACTGGCAGCATTGGCTCGGCCTCGACAATCTCGGCCGCGATCTCATGAGCCGGCTCATCTATGGCGCGCGGCTCACTATCGGCCTCGCGCTCATCATCACCGCGCTCTCGTTCTCGATCGGCATCGTCACCGGCTTCGCCGCGGCGGTCTCCGGCGGCTGGATCGATCAGGCGCTGTCGCGCGTCGTCGACCTGCTGCTGTCGATGCCGACGCTGATCTTCGCCTTCGTCGTGCTCAGCGTGCTCGGCACGGCGATCCCGGTGCTCATCGTCACCATTGCCGTTCTCGATTCGACGAAGGTGTTCCGCCTCGCGCGCTCGGTGGCGATGGGGCTCGTCAACCTCGAATTCGTCGAAGCGGCGCGGTTGCGCGGCGAGGGTTGGTGGTGGATCATCCGCCGCGAGATCCTGCCGAACGCGATTCCGCCGCTCACCGCGGAATTCGGCCTGCGCTTCTGCTTCACCTTCCTGTTCGTCGCCTCGCTGTCGTTCCTGGGGCTGGGCGTGCAGCCGCCGGACGCCGACTGGGGTTCGATGGTGCGCGACTACAAGGACATGATCGACTACGGCTCGATCGCCCCGATGTATCCGGCCGGTTGCATCGCGCTGCTCACCATCGGCGTCAACTTCGTCGTCGACTGGATGCTGTCGATCCACTCGCGCGGCCAGGGAGAGGGCGCATGAGCGAAGCTGAGGAGAGTTTCGTCCTCGACGTGCGCAACATGCGCATCCAGGTGCGCACCGATCGGGGTGAAGGGCCGGTGCTGGTCGACGACGTGTCGTTCAGGCTCAAACGCGGCGAGGTGATCGGGCTGATCGGCGAATCCGGCGCCGGCAAGTCGACGATCGGGCTCGCGGCGATGGGCTATACGCGCCGCGACTGCTACATCGTCGGCGGCGAGATCCTGTTCGACGGCCGCGACGTGCGCGCGATGAGCGCCGACGACCGCCGAAAACTGCGCGGGCCGCGCATCTCCTACATCGCTCAGAGCGCGGCGGCGTCGTTCAATCCGGCGATGACGCTGATGCAGCAGGTGACAGAGACCGCGATCCGTCATCGCGTGCTGACTGCCGAGGCGGCGCGCGCCGAAGCGGTGAGCCTGTTCCGCCAGCTCGACTTGCCCGAGCCAGAGACGATCGGCCAGCGCTATCCGCATCAGGTGTCGGGCGGCCAGTTGCAGCGCGCCATGGCGGCGATGGCGATGGTGGCGCGGCCCGACATCGTGGTGTTCGACGAGCCGACGACCGCGCTCGACGTGACGACGCAGGTCGAGTGCCTCGCCGCCTTCCGCAAGCTCGTGCGCGAACATGGCGCCGCGGCGCTGTACATCACTCACGACCTCGCCGTGGTCGCCCAGATCGCCGACCGTATCATGGTGCTGAGGCGCGGCAAGATGATCGAGTTCGGCGCCTCGCGGCAGATCCTGCAGGCGCCGCAAGAGGAATATACCCGCCGCCTGGTTTCCGAGCGCGTCGCCGCCCACGCCTTCGTCGACCGGCACGGGGCCGCTCGCCCGATTCTCGAGATCGAGAACGTGACGGCGCACTATCCCGGCAAGCCGCGCGTGATCGACGACGTGAGCCTCGACGTGAGCCGCGGCGACACGGTTGCGGTCGTCGGCGAATCGGGTTCGGGCAAGTCGACGCTGGCGCGCGTGGTGATGGGCCTGCTGCCGCGCGCCGAGGGCGATGTGAGGTTCGACGGCAAGAGCCTGCCGCCACGGCTTTCGCAACGCAAGCGCGACGAATTGCGCCGGGTGCAGATGATCTATCAGATGCCCGACGTCGCGCTGAACCCGCAGCAGACGCTGTTGGAGACCATCGGCCGGCCGGTGGAATTCTATTTCCAGCGCTCGCGGGCTCGGGTGCGCCAGCGGGTCAGCGAGTTGCTCGCGCAGATGGAGTTGCCCGAGTCGTTCATCGAGCGCAAGACCAGCGAGCTCTCGGGCGGACAGAAGCAGCGCGTCTCGATCGCCCGCGCGCTCGCCGCCGAGCCCGATCTCATCATCTGCGACGAGGTGACCTCGGCGCTCGATCAGCTCGTCGGCGAAGAAATCCTGCGCCTGTTGAAACGGCTGCAGGACGAGCTCGGCGTCGCCTATCTGTTCATCACCCACGACCTCTCGACGGTGAAGCGCATCGCCAACAAGACCGCGGTGATGCTGAAAGGCAAGGTGGTGGCGAGCGGCCCGACGCCGCAGATTTTTGCGCCGCCGTTCCACCCCTACACCGAGCTGCTCATCTCCGCGGTGCCGGAAATGCGCCCGGAATGGCTCGACGAGGCGCTGGCGCGGCGCGCGGGACGGGCGGCGCGGACTTAGCCCGACGGCGGCTCGGGCGCGCTCGGCCGGTCAGGGCCGAACGTCGTCTGCGCCCGGCAAACAACGGCGTCGGCGCCATCGATGGGCAGGGTCGGCCGACGCGGGCCGTCCCGGCGCGGAGAGTCGCAGAGTCCGGCTCTGCGGTCTATCAAGCGCGGCGATCCCGATATACCATCGCGCCGCGCCGCTAAGGCGCCGGCGACGCCGCGCCCGGCGTCCGAGGTGAAAGTCAGAGAGGAATCGCGATGCTCACCGCCCTCGTCACCGGCGCCAATCGCGGACTCGGCTTCGAGACGGCGCGGCAACTCGGCGAACTCGGCTACCGCGTGTTTCTCGGCGCGCGCGACGGCCAGAAGGGAACGGCCGCAGCCGCGCAACTGGCGGGCAAAGACCTCGATGTCGAGCCGCTGGGTATCGACGTCGCCGACCCCGCTTCGATCGCCGCCGCATTCACAAAGCTCGAGACCCGCGTCGATCATCTCGACGCGCTGATCAACAATGCCGGCGTCCACTACGATTCGTTCGAGTCGGCCATCGAAGTCGACTTCCGCATCGTCGAGGAGGCCTGGACGACCAACACGCTCGGGCCGTGGCGGGTGACCGTCGCGGCGCTGCCGCTGTTGATGAGGGCGATGACTGCGCGGGTCGTCAACGTGTCGAGCACGGCGGGCTCGCTGACCCTGATGGGCGGCGGCACGCCCGCCTATGGCGTGAGCAAGGCGGCGCTCAACGCGCTCACGATCAAGCTCGCGGTCGAGCTCCACGAGCACGGCATCCTGGTCAACGCGGTGTGCCCGGGCTGGACGGCGACCGACCTCGGCGGCGGCGGGCGTCCGATCGCCGAGGGCGCCAAGGGCATCGTCTGGGCCGCGACCCTGCCCGCCAGCGGACCGTCCGGCGGATTTTTCCGCGACACTCGCCGTATCGACTGGTGAGGCGTGTAGCCGGGGGCCCTCTCCTGAAGGCAACCTTGTAGCCGGGGTCGCTGACCCCGGCAGCCGCTCGACGACCGCGGCTACAATTGGCGGTCTTTCATGCATCAAGGTGCGCGAAGCGCATGAAAACTCACCCCGAGCCGGCCGAGGGACGCCCCCCGCATTGGCCGTGAGCCGGCCTCCCCTTCGACGAGCTCAGGGTGAGGGTGGCCGGCTACAGCGCCTCAGTTCGACTTCGCCGCCTCGGCCGGCTTCGCCGGCGGATGGCCGTGCAGCAGGTCGATGGCGGCGATCAGCTGCGTGTCCTTCGTCGGGTCGGGCGGCACGTAAGCTTCCGAACCCTTCTTCTCGTCCGCGCCGTTCTTGAGGTGGCCGACGAGCGAAGCTTCGCCGAGGCTCGACACTTTGCCCTTGAGGTCGTCGGGAACGTTCTCGGCCACCTTGTAATCGGGTTCGATGCCCTTGGCCTGGATCGAGCGGCCCGAGGGCGTGTAGTAGCGCGCCGTCGTCAGCTTCAGCGCGCCGTTCTCGGCGTTGGCGCCGAGCGGCAGTACGGTCTGCACGGAGCCCTTGCCGAACGAGCGCGTGCCGATCAGCGTCGCGCGGCGCAGATCCTGCAGCGCGCCCGAGACGATCTCGGATGCGGACGCGGAGCCGCCGTTGACGAGCACGATGAGCGGCTTGCCGTCGGACAGATCGAGCCCCGGCCGGGCGCTATAAACCTGATCCTGGTCTGGATAGCGTCCGCGCGTCGCAACGATCTCGCCCGAGCCGACGAAGGCGTTGACGACCTCTATCGACTGGCTCAGCAGCCCGCCGGGATTGTTGCGCAGATCGAGGATGTAGCCGACGAGTTTGCCGTTGCCCGGGCTCTGCTTGAAGCGCTCGATCGCGCTCTTGAGCGTATCGTAGGTCTGCTGGTTGAACTGGGTGATGCGGATGTAGCCGATGTCGCCGCCCTCCAGGCGCGCGCGCACCGGCTGCACGTGGATGATCTCGCGTACGATGGTGAACTGTTTGACATCGTGGTCCGTTCCGCGCGTCACGGTGAGCCGCACCGAAGTCTTCGGCGGGCCGCGCATGCGGTCGACCGCTTGCTTGAGCGTCATTCCCTGAACAACGGCGTCGTCGATCTTGACGATGACGTCGTTCGCGAGCAGCCCAGCGCGCGCGGCCGGGGTGTCGTCTATCGGGCTCACGACCTTGACGAGGCCGCCCTCTTCCATCACCTCGAGCCCGAGGCCGCCGAACTCCTCGCCCTTCATCGTGGTCTGGAATTCTGCGAGCTGCTTGGGATCGAGGTAATTGGAGTGCGGGTCGAGGGACGCGAGCATGCCGTTGATCGCGTCCTCGGTCATTTTCGTCGGCTCGGGCTTGTCGACATAATCGTCGGCGGCGAGCGCGGCCTCGTAGACGCGCTTGTAGAGCTCGAGACCTCGTTTGCCGGGCGATGTCGCGGTCGCCGCCGCGAGCCCGACGCCGCCGAGGATCGCGCCTACCGCGGCGCCCGTCACGATGTAGAAGGCGGCGCGCGCCATCGCGCTTGGGCTCCTCGAGCTCAATTCGGCTTGGCCTCGGGCGACGGCGACTCCGACGGCGCGGGCTTGACCGTCTCGGCTTCCTCGCGCTTGACGCCGTGCAACAGGTCGACGGCGGCGATCAGCTGCTTGTCGTTCTTCGGATCGGGCGGCACATACGCCTGCGATCCCGACGCCTCGGTCTGGCCGTTGCTGTTCTTCAAATGGCCCTTGAGCGAGGCCTCGCCCTTGGTGTCGTCGTGGCCCTTCAGGTCGGCCGGCACGTCTTCGACGATCTGAATGTCGGGCTGGATGCCCTCGGCCTGGATCGAGCGGCCGGACGGGGTGTAGTAGCGCGCCGTGGTGAGGCGCAACGCGCCGTCCTCGCCGAGCGGCATGATCGTCTGCACGGAGCCCTTGCCGAACGAGCGCGTGCCGATCAGCGTCGCCCGCTTGTGGTCCTGAAGCGCGCCGGCGACGATCTCGGAGGCGGACGCCGAGCCGCCGTTGATCAGCACCACCAACGGTTTGCCGTTGGAGAGGTCCCCGCCGGGGCGCGCGTCGAAGCGCTGCGCGTCGTCGGGATTGCGACCGCGCGTCGACACGATTTCGCCCTTGTCGACGAACGCATTGACCACGTCGATCGACTGGTCGAGCAGGCCGCCGGGATTGTTGCGCAGATCGAGAATGTAGCCCTTGAACTTGTCGGCGGGGATCTCGGTCTTCATCTTCTCCAACGCGCTGCGCAGGCCGTCGGCGGTCTGTTCGGTGAACTGAGTAATGCGGATGTAGCCGATGTCGCCGGCCTCGACATGCGAGCGCACCGACTCCACTTTGATGATCTCGCGCACGATCTTGAACTCGATCGGGTCCTTGACGCCCTTGCGCGCGATCTCGAGCTTGACCGCGGAATTGACGGCGCCGCGCATCTTGTCGACCGCCTGGTCGAGCGTCATGCCCTGCACCGAGTCGCCGTCGATGGCGGTGATCACGTCGCCGGACATGATGCCGGCCTTCGAGGCGGGCGTGTCGTCGATGGGCGAGACGACCTTGATCTCGCCGTCCTCTTCCGTCACCTCGATGCCGAGGCCGCCGAACTCGCCCTTGGTCTGCACCTGCATGTCGCGATAGGCCTTGGCGTCCATGTAGCTCGAGTGCGGGTCGAGCGAAGACAGCATGCCGTTGATCGCGGCTTCGATGAGCTTGGCGTCGTCGGGCTTCTCGACGTAATCGTTGCGGATCTTCTCGAACACGTCGCCGAACAGGTTGAGCTGCCGATAAGTGTCGGCGACGGCGGCGTACGCGCGGGGCGCCGCGGCCTCGAACGCCGTCGGCGCGAGGAAGCTCGTAGCGGCGCCGAGCGCCACGCCCAACGCCAGATAGGAAACCTTGCGAATCATCCGTGCGCCTTCTCGATTGCGTTCTTAGCCCACCACGGCCCGGGATCGATCGCCGTCTCGTTCTTTCTCAATTCGATATAGAGAACGGGCTGAGCGGCGCCAATAGCGGCGGCGGCTGCAGTTCTCGACGTCCCATCGCCCATTGCCGCCACGGCTTCACCCGCGAGCACGAACTGACCCACCGACACGTCGATCCTGTCCATGCCCGCCAACACCATATAGTAGCCCCCGCCGGCGTTCAGGATCAAGAGTTGACCGTAACTGCGGTAGGGTCCGGCAAACACCACCCAACCGTCGATCGGCGTGGACACGGTCGCCCTGGGCGGCGCGGCGATCGAGACGCCCTTCTCGACGGCGCCGAATTCGTCGGGATCGCCGAACGATTTGACCACCGTTCCGGCGACAGGCCAAGCGAGCGCGCCCTTGGCGTCGGCGAACGCGACCGCCGGTTGCAGCCGCGCCGGATCTTTGCTCGTCGAGCGGCTCGGCTCGTGGCTCTCCATGCCCTGGATCAAATCTTTGAGCGTCAGCGCCTGGGTCGCGAGATCGGCGGCGCGCTTGCGTTCGTTCTCCAGCGCGCTCTGAGCGGCCTCCAGCGACTGTTGGCGCGCGGCGATGAGATCGCCGAGCCGCACCTTGTCGAGCGCGAGCGTGCGGGCGCTGTCGTCGAGCTCGTCGCGCTGTTTGGCGATCGAGAGCTGCAGGTCCTGCAGGCGGGCGAGATCGTTGGCCGCCGCCTGGGCCTCGCTCTGCATCCGAGGCACCATGCCGCCGATCACGATCGCGGCGCGCACCGCCTGCGCCATGTCGTTGGGCTTGACCAGGATCGCCGGCGGCGGGTTGGCGCCCATGCGCTCGAGGCCGGCGAGCACATCGGCGATCACGTCGCGCCTGTCCGCGAGCCTGCGGTCGAGGGTCAAGGCCTCCGCCGTGAGCTTGTCGAGCCGTTCGCTCGCGTCCGCGCGCAAAGCCTCGGTGTCCTGAACCCTGCGCGTCGTTTCGATCAGCGCCTGTTCGAGCCGCACGCGGTCGAGCTGCAGCGCCTCGACGTCGGCTTGGATCTTGCGCCTCTCATCTTCCGAGGCTTTCAACGTGTCCTCGACGCCGCGCAGTTCGGTCGCCTTCTGGGTCCTGTCATCGGCGGCGGGCGACGCGGCCTGACCGCGCGCGAGCGTCGGCGCGAACGTCAACACCGCCGCAACGCCCGCGGCGGCCGCGAACACCGTCGCCGAGCCTCGAATCGCCATGCGCTCTCTTGTAAGCGCAGGATTTGGCCAAATAAACGGCCTCACGGACACGCCGGCACGGACGAGGCCTTCGTCGCGGCGCCCTCGGGGCTTGCCGGGACCGACGAGGCTGTTCGCGCGGAGTCGTCAGATCCGGCCGCATGCGCTATAGTGCCGCACGGTGATTCGTCTGCGTCAGGAGCTGATTTTTTGGCGCTGGTGGCGTAAGGCGGGTTAATGTCTGTACGCGTCGACACCATCGGAGACCACATGATCACGAGAGAAGAAATTCAGCAACGCAGCCATGCGATCTGGGAACGCGAGGGGCGCCCTCAAGGACGCGCTGCCGAGCATTGGGCTCTGGCGGAAACCGAACTTCTCGCCGAGCGAGCCGCGATGGCGACGCCTGCGCCCGCCGAGCCCGCCGCAATGGCGACCCCCGCGCCCGCCGAGCCCGCCGCGATGGCGACCCCTGCGCCCGCCAAGCCCGCCGCGATGGCGACGCCTGCGCCCGCCGAGCCCGCCGCGATGGCGACGCCTGCGCCCGCCGAGCCCGCCGCAATGGCGACCCCCGCGCCCGCCGAGCCCGCCGCGATGG
>JBKQKS010000187.1:0-15651 GCA_052147395.1 Roseiarcus sp. | reverse complement strand
CGGCGCGCCGATCTTTCCCGCCCGCGCCGAATGCACGAGCCGGCCCTCGGCGTCGACCAGGGTTCTCGTCACCGCGTCGAACGCCGCCACGGCGGCCTCGAGATATTCGGGCGCGGAAAAAACGAAGCTCGCCCGCGCCAGCGCGGCGATCATGAGCCCGTTCCAATCGGCGAGGATCTTGTCGTCGAGCGGCGGCGCCGTCCGGCGCGCGCGGGCTTCGAACAGCGCGGCCCGGCAGGCGGCGAGCTCGTGTTCGAGCGCGCCGGGCGGCGCGACGCGCCGCAACACGTTGTGGCCCTCCCAGTTGCCGCCGCCGCGGACGTCGTAGGCGGCTTTGAAGACGGAGCTGTCTGGCCCCAGCAAAGCGTCGATCTCGGCTTCGCTCCAGACGTAGAACGATCCTTCCTCCCCCTCCTGGTCGGCGTCCTGGGACGCGGCGAAGGCGCTGCCCGCGCCGCTGGCGCCGCCCGCGCCGCTGGCGCCGCCCGCGGCGCCGGCGCGCATCTCGCGCATCAGCCAGCCGAACGTTTCGCGCGCCCGTTCGGCATAGACCGGGGTGGGAGTTTCGGCGTAGGCGAGGGCGAGCAATTCTAGAATTTGCGCATTGTCGTAGAGCATTTTTTCGAAATGCGGCACATGCCACTGGGCGTCGGTCGAGTAGCGCGCGAAACCGCCGCCGACATGGTCGTAGATGCCGCCGGCGCACAAAGCGTCGAGAAGACTGCGCAACGCGTCGCGGAAGCGCCGATCGCCGCGGCGGAAAAACTCGTTGGCGAAAAAGCGGAAGATCGGCGCGTTGGGGAATTTCGGCGCGTCGCCGATGCCGCCGTGGACTGGGTCGATGAGCCTCAACAAACCCTCGCCGGCGGCGTCGAGCGCCCGGGGGGTCAGATCGCCGCCGCCGCTCGGCGCCGCGAGCTCGGAAAGATGCGCCTCGAGCGAACGGCCGTTTTCGAGGATCGTCGGCCGCTGGTCGCGCCAGGCGGCCTGGATCGCCGCCAGCACCTGGCGGAACGAGGGTTTTCCCCAGCGCGACGTCGGCGGCCAGTACGTGCCGCCGAAGAACGGCGCGCCGTCGGGGGTGAGGAACATGGTGAGCGGCCAGCCGCCCTGTTCGCCCATCGCGTGCAAAGCGCTCATGTAATGGTGGTCGACGTCCGGCCGCTCCTCGCGGTCGACCTTCACGTTGACGAAGCCGGCGTTCATCATCGCCGCCGTCGTCGCGTCCTCGAACGATTCGTGCGCCATCACGTGGCACCAGTGACAGGCCGCATAGCCGATCGAGACGAGCACGGGGCAATCCCTCGCCCGGGCCTCCTCGAATGCGGCCTGGCCCCAGGGGCGCCAGTGCACGGGGTTGTGCGCGTGTTGCAGCAGATAGGGCGAGGATTGTTCAGCGAGCAGGTTCATCATATCGCTTTCGATCGGTTCGCTACTCTATACGTCGCGGCGATCATAAGGTTCACTCGGCCGGGGAGGCGTGAGGCATGGCGGAGGACGCGAAGGGGGGGTTGCCGGTGCTCTCGTTTCGCGATGCCGCGGCGTTCGAGGCTTGGCTCGCCGCGCATCCCGCCGCTCCCGGCGTCTGGATCAAACTCGCCAAGCAAGGCTCCGGCGCAACGACACTTTCCAAGGACGAAGCGATCGACTGCGCCCTCATGCATGGCTGGATCGATGGCCAGATCGGGCGCTGGGACGATGTTTTCCACGTCACCCGCTTCACCCCGCGCAAGGCCGGGAGCCGGTGGTCTCGGCTCAATTGCTCGCGGGTCGAGCGGCTGCTGGCGGCGGGACAGATGACCGCGGCCGGTCTCGCCCAAGTCGAAGCCGCCAAAGCCGACGGGCGCTGGGCGGCGGCCTACCCTTCAGCCGCGGGCGCGGAAATCCCCGAGGATTTTTGTTTTGCGATGAGCCCCGAGGCCGCCGCCGCGTTCGCCGCGCTCGACGGCGCCAATCGCTATGCGATGCTCTACCGGCTCCACCACGCGAAAGACCGAGCTCAGGTGATCGAGCGGCTGCTGCGCATGCTGGCGAGCAGCGAGACCTTCCATCCGCTGCGAAAGGCCGCGAGGCGTCAGCCGAACGGAAGGGGGTCGACGACGGCGAGCGCGCCCAGGAGAACGGCGAGGGCGCGTTGACACCGACGCAGATTTCCCTTCACCTGCCGCGCGAACGCCGATCGCACAGAATGTGCGGCGCGTTCCCGGAGCAGGCGCTTTTCGAATGAAAGACGAGTTCGGAAAACTGCAATCCATAACCGTAAAAGGCTTCAAGTCGATCCGAGCCCTCGAGGCTATGCGCCTCCAGGACATCAATGTCGTCATCGGTCCGAACGGCGCCGGGAAGAGCAATTTCGTTGGACTTTTCAAGTTTTTGTCACGGTTGGCGCGCGAGGAGACCCAACTCTACGTTGTGCAGCAGGGAGGGCTCGACAAGGTTCTGCACTTTGGACCGAAAGTGACGAATGTGTTCGAGATCGAGATCGTCTCTCTCGATATGCGCTATGCAATGCGAGGCGCGCCGACAGTAGACGGACGATTGCAATTCCTGACCGAATACTGTTCCTCTGGAGCGACGATCGAAAACATTGCGGTGGCCAACCAATTCGAGACGCGTCTTCGCAGGGCGGGGCGGATTGCTGGAATTTCGCCATATATATATCTCGCCATCGAGACCTGGAAAGTCTATCACTTCCACGATACCTCCGAGCAGGCGCCGCTGCGGCGCAATGCGCGCCTCGTTGAACAGGAAACGCTCGACGCTAACGGCGGCAATTTGGCTGCGTTTCTTTACTATCTGCAGGAAGCTCATCGCGAAGCCTTCAACGATATCGTCGATCTGGTGCGACGAGCGGCGCCGTTCCTGGGATCTTTCCTGCTGCGGCCCGACCCTCGCAATCCCGAGGTCATTCGACTGAGGTGGCGCCATGTCGGCAGAGACGAACTGTTCGATGTGAGCGACCTTTCCGACGGCACACTGAGGTTCGTCGCGCTGATGGCGCTGTTGTTACAGCCCGACCCGCCGCGAACTATCATTCTCGATGAGCCAGAGCTCGGCCTGCATCCGGCGGCGATCGAACTGCTGGCGTCGGTCATGCACCAGGTCGCGGGGTCTGCGCAGATCATTGCGGCGACCCAGTCGCCGACCTTCGCGGCCTGGTTCCGCTGGGACGAGTTCGTCATCGTCGATCGCGTCGACGAGGCGTCCGAATTTCGCCGTCTCGAGCTTTCAGAGGTCGCCGCCTGGATGGACGAGTTCTCGATGGGCGACATCTGGATGAAGAACTTGATCGGCGGTCGCCCATGACCGTCAGGTTGGCGATCTCCGTCGAGGGCGAATGCGAATTGCTGTTCGTCAACGAGGTCCTCCGCCCACGCCTGCAAGCGCTCTCGATCTATCCGACCCCGATCAAGCTCGCGACCGGGCGTGCGGCAACCGGCGAAAAGGCGGCCGGCGGGGCCGTCAATTTCGATCGTGTCATTGCGGAGCTGAGGCGGCTGCGGGCGGATTTCCCCGACGGCTTCGTGACATCGCTCTATGACTTCTACGGCTTTCGCGGACGCATGCCGGGGGAGGACGTAGACGCGCTCGAGGAGCGCATCGCAGCCGCCGTCGCCGCGGAGCCGTCGAACGTTATTCCTTATATTCAGAAGTTCGAATTCGAAACGCTGTTGCTGTCGGATCCACGCGTCCTCGCCGATTATTTTGGCGATGGCGCCATCGAGAAACAGGCGAACGCCGCCATTCGAGCTGCGGGCGCGGTCGAGGAGGTCAACGACTCGCCCGAGTCGGCGCCTTCAGGGCGGTTGGAGGCGTGGACGAAGCTCGGACGCTCGGCCTACAACCGCCGAACCAAAACCAGGCACGCTCCGAATTTAGCGCGGCGAATAGGCCTCGCAGCCATGCGCGGGGCTTGTCCGCGCTTCGACGCCTGGCTCGCGCGGCTGGAGGCGCTGAGCGCCGAACGGCGGCGGTAGCCAATTCGCCGCCGACGCGCGTATCACGTTGTCCTGACAGGAATTTCGTCGAATGGCGAAGCCAACCTATGGCGACAGCGGCTCGCGCCGGCGGCCGAAAATTCAAAGCGCGGGCGCCCCGGTCGTTGCGGTTGTGAGACCGGGCTCGTGTGGCGCCGCGGCATTTCGCCGTTCTACGTTTCGATCTCGGGTCCGATCGGGAACTCCACGCCGTCGTAGATTTCGCTCATGTTCAACGCGACGCCGAGCGCCGGAAGGTCGATCGTCGTATCGAGGCCGTCGACCCGCCGCTCGCTCCATTCGCCCTCGGCCTTGGACCACAGCGCCGCCAGCGGCTCGTTGGGATCGACCAGCAGCACATGAACGAGGCCCGCCATGCCCTTGTATTCGTCGAGCTTTCGGAACGAGTCGAAGTCGCGCGTCGTCGGCGACAACACCTCGATCAGCAGCTTTGGCTCGGCGGCGAGCATCGAATTCGGTTGACGTCGGCCGCAGTCGACGCCGACATCGGGACGGCGGATCTGGCCGGGTCGGGTCAGCACCGCGCCGTCGCCGGTGAACGGCCGGCACGGACCGCCGCGCAATTTTTCGTGCAAGGCCGCGATCAGGTTGACGACGATGTCGTCGTGCACGTTGCGGGCGCCCGCCATCATTTTCAGCGGCAGGCCGTCGACGAGCTCGTAGCGCTCCGTCTGCCGCTCTTGCCAGGCGAAGAACTCGTCTATTGTCCAGGGACGGAGAAGGGCCTCGGCCATGACGCTCCTCGAATGTGAACTCTGACTCTCGTTTAGCATTGCGCGCGCAAAAATTCACTGCGCATCGTCCGCCGCCTCGCGCTTCTGCGCGGTATCCCGGCCGCCAACTCGGATCCTCGGGAACGCGCCGGAGATTGCGCCTCAGCTCAACGCCCGCTTCAACATCGCCTTGAAAGCCGTTGAATCTAAAGTCCAACAGATGTCCGCTTTGTGCCCCGTCGCCAGCGCGTCGCGCCAGGTGAGCTTGTTGTTGTCGTCATGGGTGACGTTCAGGCGGTCGACGATCGTCATGCCGCGGGTGAGCTCGCTCGAACACTCGATCTCGACGAGATGGCGGCTCCAGGAAAGCCCGATTCCGCGTTCGAGCGCCACCGCCATCGCCGTCGGGTCTGCGAGCGACAGGCCGCGTTCGCCGGTCTGCACGAAATAGGCTTGTTTCGCCCGCGTGTTGCATTCGACGGCGAAGCGCGCCTTCGCCGTGCCGAGCGCCAGGATCTCGGCGATCTCGTCGTCGCTGAGCGCCGACGCGCCGCGGGACACGTGCCATCCCACCATCTCGATCGGCAGCGCAGAACGGAAAACCTTGCGCGCCGCCTCGGGATCGACCCAGATGTTGTATTCCGCGGCCGGCGTCACGTTGCCTTCGCAGCAGGGCGCGCCGCCCATCACCACGCAGCGCCCGACCTGAGAGGCGAATCCGTCGTCGCGCGCCAGCGCCAGCGCGATATTGGTGAGGGGGCCGAGCGTCACCAGCGTGAACCCCGTATGTTTCCGCGCGAGATCGATCAGGGCGTCTACCGCATGCTCGCGCTCGGCTGCCCGGCGCGGCGGCGGGTAGCCGCGGTCGCCGAATCCGTCCGCGCCGTGGAACCAGCGGGCGTCGCGATGAACGCGGTCGAGCGGCGCGCTCGCGCCTTTGTAGACCGGAACGTCCGCGCCGGCGATTTCGACGGTGACGAGCGCGTTGGTCGTCGCCTGCTCGATTCCGATATTGCCGGCGACGGTGGTGAGCGCCGCGACCTTCACGTCGGGCGCCGCGAGCGCCATCAGGATCGCCACGGCGTCGTCGGAGGCGGTGTCGGTGTCGATGATGAACGTGCGCATCGGGCGCCTCCTGTCAACCGCCGGCGTGCATTTCGTCGATGGCGACGTGTTGGCGAGCAAGGCGGGGTCGTCGCCGTCGTCCTCGACATTTCGTTACGTTCCGCGGGTCGCCGTGAAGGCCGCGAGACCACGCGCGAGGTCCTCTTTCAGGTCTTCGATGTCCTCGAGACCGACGCTGAGGCGCACGGTCGGGCCGCCCGGCGCCCAGCGCGTCGCGGTGCGGTATTTCGTGCAGTCGAACGGGATGACGAGGCTCTCGTAACCGCCCCAGGAGGCGCCGAGCCCGAACAGCTCCAAGGCGTCGATGAACGCGGCGGCGGCTTCCGGCGCCGCCGGCTGCAGCACCACGCTGAACAGGCCCGAGGCGCCGCGGAAATCGCGTTTCCAGATGGCGTGCCCCGGATCGCCCTCCAAGCCGGGATGGATCACGCGCAAAACTTCCGGCCGCGTCTGCAGCCAGTTCGCGAGCGCGAGCGCCTGTTTTTCAGCCTCGCGCAGGCGCAAATCCATGGTGCGCAGGCCGCGTAGCGCGAGATAGACGTCCTCCGGCCCGGGCGGGATCGCCATGTGGTCGACGGTGCGATGCAGCCGCGGGAACCACTCCGCATTGGCCGAGACGAGGCCAAGGAGCAGGTCGGAATGGCCGGAGAGATACTTGGTGCCGGCCTCGATCGCGAGGTCGACGCCATGGGCGTGGGCCGGGAAGAAGATCGGGGTCGCCCAGGTGTTGTCCATCATCACCGGGATCCCGCGCGGCTTGGCGACGGCGACGATGGCGGGGATGTCCTGCATCTCCAGCGATTGCGAGCCCGGCGCCTCGGTGAAGATCGCCCTGGTGTCGGGGCGGATCAACTCGGCGATGCCGGCGCCGATCGTCGGATCGTAATAGCTGGTCTCGACGCCCATCCGCTTCAGGCCGTTCTCGCAGAACCGGCGTGTCGGATAGTAGACGGAGTCGGTGACGAGCAGGTGGTCGCCCGCTTGCAGCGCGGTCATCAACGCGACGACGATCGCGGCGAGGCCGGAGGGTACGAGGATGGTTCCGGCCGCGCCGGCGAGATCGGTCCAAGCCTCGATCAGCGCGTCGGTGGTCGGCGTGCCATGCGTGCCATAATCGTAGCGCAGCTTGCGCCCGAGAAAAGCGTCGATGTCGGGATAGAGCACCGTCGAGCCGCGGAACGGCGGCACGTTGACAAAGCCCTGCGAGTGTTCGCGATTGCGTCCGAGGTGGACCATGCGCGAGCGCACGCGCAATTTCGCTCTTGTGTCCTCT
This sequence comes from Roseiarcus sp., assembly GCA_052147395.1. Taxonomy (GTDB): domain Bacteria; phylum Pseudomonadota; class Alphaproteobacteria; order Rhizobiales; family Beijerinckiaceae; genus Roseiarcus. The sequence continues at coordinate 8,542 of JBKQKS010000187.1, read as the reverse complement.
TTCATTCCGCTCATCGGCTCGTGCTCCCGGACGCCGCAGCCTTCATGCCCGCCCGGGCGCCGTAGTCAAGGCGTCGTCGGCAACGGCGAGCCGTTGACGGTGACCTTGTCGCCCTCGATGGCGACATCCCAGGCGAGCCTGCCGTCGGCGCCGGTCTTCGCGAGCCCCTTGAATAAGGTCAAAGTCAGCAGCGCCTGCTCCATGTCGGGGCTTCGTTCGGCGAGGTCGGCGAGGATCGCGGTGACCTTGTCGAGCGAATCGGCGGTCAGCCGGAAATGGCCCGATGTCGCCCCCGGCTCGAGGTTCAATTCGCCTGCGAAGGCGAGGTCGATGAGCGGCGTCTTCAGCCGGCCGCCATCGAAAGTGAGGCGCGGGCGCCCCTTCTCCAGCGCCTGCCGGGCTGCCGCTCTCGCTTCTGGCGACAGGTCGCCCGCGCCGAATTTGGGGTCGGCCAGCGCGATTCTCACCGCCTCGCCGACGCCGCTGTCGACGAGGCCGACGCCGAGATGCAGCGCCGCGGGCGTCGCCCGAGCGGCCCAAGGCGGCGCGGCCGGCGAATTGAAAGTGACGCCGTCGAGATCGAAGGCCAGATTCACGCTTGCCTCGTCGGCGAGGCCGGAGAGCGACAGCGTCTCGCCGAATGTCTGCATCCGAGCCGAGCCGAACGGGGATAGGGCGCCGAGATCGTCGAGATTGGCGGTGGCGCCGACGCGGCTCCACAGCGGCAGGGCGGCGGCGATCAAAGCCGCCGCGCCGCTCGCGGGATGCTCGTCCCCGGCGTGGGCGACGAAATAGCGCCACAACGCCGCGATTTCCGTCGCCTTCAGGCCGGAAACCGCGAACCCGCCACTCGCCCCGCTGCCGATGATCGTCATTGCCGCCGGCTCGCCGGGCTCTGCATTTGCAGGCGCGACCCGCTCCTCGAACTTGCCGACCGTTTGAGCGAGCGTGAAGTCGACGCCGGAGGCGCCCGTGCGCGCCATCGCGACCCCCGATAGATCGGATTCGACGATGCCGATGCGGCCCGAGCCGTTGGGATCGGCGATCTCGCCCTCGAACCGGGCGAGCGCGAGCTTGGCGGTGAGGAAGGGCTCGGCATTGGGGTCCCACAAGCCCTCGAGCTTGTAACCTTCGGCAGAGAAGGCGCCCCGCGCGTGGCCTTCGGGCGTAACGAGGTCGTACTGGATGCGCGGAAAGGCGCTGCTCTGCAGCGTCCAAACCCCGTTGTCCCCAGGCGTCAGCAGATAGCTGAACGGATCGATCTCGACTTCGCTCGAGGAAATGCCGAGCGCGCTCGCCGCCTTCTGCAAGTCCCAGGTCACGCGCACGCCCTCGGCCGCCGGGGCCGCCGTGACGATGCCTTTTTCGATCGCCGCGCGGCCGAAATAGGCGGCGTAGGAGTCTTCGATGGCGCGCGCCAGATCGTCGGCGCTGCCTCCCGCGGCCGTTGCGGCGAGCCAGCCGAGCAGGGCGATGACGACGCTCATCCGAGCCTCCCCTCATGGGCGAAGCGGCATCATGCGCGCCTCGCCGCTACAAGCAAGACGCGCATTTGACTTTGTCACCGTGACGACGCGATGTTCGTTCGCCCATCCGCGAAGGGGCCGCGGGGGCGTCTCTCGGCTGGAGGTCTTCCCATGCGTTCGTTGCAAACCTTACTGGCGGCGGGTCTCGTTCTCGCCGGCGTTTTCGGCGCTCGGGCCGGCACGCTGGATACGATCGAGGCGCGCGGCGCGCTCATTTGCGGCTCGGGCACGGGCCTGGCCGGCTTCGGCCTGCCCGATGATAAAGGCGTGTGGAAGGGCCTCGACGTCGACGAGTGCCGCGCGCTCGCCGCCGCGATCTTCGACGATCCCGACAAGGTCAAGTTCCTGCCGGTCAACGCCAAGGACCGCCCGACCATCCTGGCTTCGGGCGAGATCGACGTGCTCGTTCGCAACACCACCTGGACTCTGTCGCGCGAGGAAGGCGGCATGTTCTTCACCGGCGTCAATTATTACGACGGCCAGGGCTTCATGGTGCGCAAGAAGCTCGGCGTCAAATCGGCGCTTGAGCTCGGCGGCGCCTCGATCTGCGTGCAGCAGGGGACCACCACCGAGCTCAACCTCGCCGACTATTTCCGCGCCCACGACATCAAGTTCGAGCCCGTCGTGTTTGCGACCGACGAGGAGGCGACCGCGGCCTATGACGCCGGCCGCTGCGACGCCTACACCACCGACGCCTCGGGCCTCTATTCCGAACGCCTCAAGATGAAGGCGCCCGACGACCACATGGTGCTGCCCGAGATCATCTCGAAGGAGCCGCTCGGCCCGTCGGTGCGCAAGGATGATCTGCAATGGTTCCAGATCGTGCAATGGAGCCATTACGCGCTCGTCACCGCCGAGGAGCTCGGGGTGACTGAGGCCAATGTCGACGAGATGCTGAAGTCGAAGAACCCCGACGTGCGCCGGCTGCTCGGCGTCGAAGGCGATTTCGGCAAGAACCTCGGCCTCACCAACGGCTGGGCCTATCGCATCATCAAGCACATCGGCAATTACGGCGAGAGCTTCGAGCGCAACGTCGGCATGGGCTCGCCGATCAAGATCGCGCGGGGCTTGAATGCGCTGTGGACCAAGGGCGGCCTGCAATACGCGCCGCCGATCAGGTAACGCGATCGAGGGCCGCGGACGCGCCCGTCGGGTCCGCGTATCCTCGATTGCCTTCACGCGCCCGAACGCGCCGCTGCGTGCGGCAGGCGTCCAGTAGCGCGTGATATGATGGTCGAACCGCGGATTCGCGAGCCAGCATGGAGGTGAAATTTTGCGCCCAATGACCGCCGCCGCCGCCGCCATCGCGGCGATCCTGATTGCTTCGCCAGTCGTGGCCGATTCCCTTCCGCCGGGTTTCGAAACCCCCGGCGCCGTCGAAGTCCTTCGCGCCACCGGCGTCGGCGCGCAGATCTATCAGTGCGCGAAGGGAGCGGACGGCGGCCTTGCTTGGAAATTTCGCGAACCCGTCGCTTCCTTGATCGATGCCGCGGGCAAGACCCTTGGCCGCCATTTCGCCGGCCCGACCTGGGAACTTCAGGATCTCAGCGCCATCGTCGGCAATGTCGTCGCGAAATCGGCGGGCGTGCGCCCACAGGATGTGCCGTGGCTGAAACTCGACGTCGTGTCCGCGCGAGGCAAGGGCGGGCTCGACGGCGTGACGCACGTGCTGCGGCTGGAAACCAAAGGCGGTGAACTTGCCGGCGGCTGCGCGCCCGAGGGCGCGTTCCACGCCGAGCCCTATTCGGCAACCTACGTTTTCCTGAAGTGATCATAGACTCACTCCCTCCCGTCGGATCGCCGCCAACAGGCCCGGATGCGAGAATTTCTCCGGGTCGTCGGCATACGCGCACGCCGGGCCAAATACAGGCAGGACGAAGCCCGCGCGTTCACTGCCCCCTTTTTCGCGCTGGTGGCGAACTGCACCGCCTCCTCGACGGCGCGGAACAGCGCCTGCGCCTAGTTGGCGCATTCGCGGCGCCCGTAGGTGGGGTCGCTGTCGTAGACGGCGTAGTCGATCACCGCGACGTGTTCTTGCCCGACGAAGAGAAGGCGGCGTGTCGCGCGTTTCCGGGGGTACGATCACGGTAGATACGGCAGGTGGGTAAAAGGCGCCGGCGCCGACCCCTGCTTTCCCGAAGCCCGGCCTTACCGGTTCACGTCGGCGGTCGCCGAGCCGCGTGTCGAAAGCGCAAAACGACCAGCTCCGCCTCGTCCGCGCGGTAGTCAATGAGATACGGAAACGGCCAAACCGAAATTCGACGCACTGGTGGCTTCGAAGTCGCCTGGCCGGCGAAGGGTCGCTCCGTCAACAAGTCGAGTATGGCTCGAATCCTCTCGGAGACGCGCGCCGCGCCGTGCGGCGACTCCGCCGCGACATAGGCGAGGGCACGGTCGATCTGAGACGCCGCGCGTTTCGTGACGCGCAGCCTCAACCGCGATATTTCGCCCATAGCTCGGCCATCTCGTCGTCGGTCGCGAACTCGCCGCGCGCCGCCTCGCGCTCGGCCTCTTCGAGGTCGGCTTGCTCCTCTTCCGACAACTCGACGACGGAGGCCTCCCGCCCGAGCAGCCGCAGAAGAAGTCGTGCGTAATCGTCCTGTTCGCCCTCGGGTAAGCTGGCAACCGCTTCAAAAGCGCGTTGCAGTAGAGCCGTCATCCGCAGTCCTCCTCGACTCGGCAACTAGACGATCGAAACGGACTTCCACTCTGTCGACGCCAATCGAACCCGCATCGCCGGTGGCTTCGTCGATCGCAGCCATGTCGTCAGCATAGGCGAACGCCGGGCCGGGGTCGACGCCGCCGGCTACAGAGCTACTGCCCGCGCTTGGCGCTGGTCGCGAACCTCACCGCCTCCTCCGCCGCGCGGAACAGCGCCTGCGCCTTGTTGACGCATTCGCGGTGCTCGTAGGTCGGGTCGCTGTCGTAGACGATTCCGGCGCCCGCCTGCACGTGCATCAGCCCATCCTTTACGACCGAAGCGCGTAAGACGATGCAGGTGTCGATCTCGCCGCCGGCGCCGAAATAGCCGATGCAGCCGGCGTAGATGCCGCGCTTGTCCTTCTCCAGTTCGTCGATGATCTCCATTGCTCGCACTTTTGGCGCGCCGGAGACTGTGCCGGCAGGGAAGCCGGCCGACAGCGCGTCGACCACGTCGAGATCGTCGCGAAGCTCGCCCTCGACGTTGGAGACGATGTGCATGACGTGGCTGTAGCGCTCGATGAAGAACGAATCCGTCACCTTCACCGTGCCGATCTTGGCGACGCGGCCGACGTCGTTGCGGCCGAGGTCGAGCAGCATCAGATGCTCCGCGCGCTCCTTCGGGTCGGTGAGCAGCTCTTCGGCCAGCGCCGCGTCCTCGGAGGGGGACTTGCCGCGCCAGCGCGTGCCGGCGATCGGGCGGATGCACACCTTGCCCTCGCGTACGCGCACAAGAATCTCGGGGCTGGAGACGACGATCTGGAAGCCGCCGAAATCGAGATAACACAGATATGGTGAGGGATTTACGCGACGCAAGGCGCGATAGAGCGAGAACGCCGGGAGGTCGAAACGGCTCGTGAAGCGCTGCGACAGCACGATCTGGAAGGCGTCGCCGGCGACGATGTAGTCCTTCGCCTTGGCGACCATGGCGAGGAATTCCTGCTCGCGCGTATTCGAGACGCCTTTTTCGGCGATGAGCTTCGGGTCGACCGGCGTCGCGGCGTGATCGAGGGGGCCTTCGAGTGCGGCGACGATCGCCTCGAGCCGCGCCTCGGCGGCTTCGTAGGCGGCGCGCGCCGAAACGCCGGAAAGCGGGCGGATCGGCGTCACCACCGACATTTCGTCGCGCACCGCATCGAACACCACCATCACCGTCGGGCGAATCAGCAGCGCCTCGGGCACGCCGATCGGGTCGGGTTTTACCGGAGGCAGACGCTCCATCTGCCTCACCATGTCGTAGCCGAGATAGCCGAAGATTCCGGCCGACATCGGCGGCAGGCCCGGCGGCAGGTCTATGCGCGATTCGCCGAGCAGGGCGCGCAGAGCTTCCAGGGGCCTGCCGGGGCAGGCCTCGAAGGCTTCGGCATCGACCGCCGGACGGCGGTTGATCTCGGCGCCCGCGCCGGTCGAGCGGAACACGAGGTCGGGGTCGAGCCCGATCATCGAGTAACGGCCGCGCTGCGCGCCACCCTCGACCGATTCGAGCAGGAACATGTTGCCGACCCGCCCTGCGGCGAGCTTCAGATAGGCCGAGACGGGGGTCTCGAGGTCGGCGACCAGCGTCGCGACGCGCACGCTGGCGCGGCCTGCTTCATAGAGCCGCTCGAAGGCGGCGAAGGCCGGTTCGGCCGCGCTCATCTCAGCTCCCCTCCGCCATCTGTAGCGTCGAGGGGTGGATGGTCACGCCGAGTTCAGCTTTCAGGGCCTCGATGTATTCGATGATCATGCTCGTCTGCAGGCCTTCCGAGAGCTTGTCTGCGGCCGACTTCACGCCGGGCGCGGAAGGGTCGAACGGCGGCGTGAAGTCCTTCGTGATCGCGAACACCATGCGCCCGTTCTCGACCTCGGCCGAGCCCGCCTTGTCGGCCGGACCGGCGAACACGGCGACGGCGACGTTGGCAGTGAGGTCCCCCGGCGCGCCGCGTTTGATGTCCTTCGCGCTCTTCAACTCGAGCGACATTTCCTTGGCGAGGTCGGCGAACGCCGCGCCGCCGTCCAGCTGTTTTACGAGATCGGCGGCCTTGGCGGCGAGCGCCTTCTCGACCTCGCCCTCGCGCCACGCAGTCTCGACCTCGGCTTTCACCTCGTCGAACGTGCGCTGATGCGCCGGGTCGACCTTGGCGACGTCGAACCAGAGATAGCCGCCGTCGTGGGTGTTGAGCGCCGCGTCGTCGACGCCGATGTCGGAGGCGAAGGCCGCCGACAGCAGCGCGCGCTCTTCCGGCGGCTTCACCGCCGCGCCGTTGGGATCGCGGCCCGAAGCGTCGACGGCGGAAATGTATTGGGTCTCGAGGCCGAGCGCCTTCGCCGCCTCTGGGATCGTCTTGCCGGATACGCGAAGGTCCTCGAGCTTGTCGTGCACGCTCTGCACGTCGTTGGCGGCGCGCTCGGCGGCGATCTGCTTCTTCACCTCGTCCTTCACCTGGTCGAAGGTCTTCACACCGGCGGGGTCGATCCTGGTCACGCTGAGCAGCAGGAAGCCGAACTTGCCCATCACGACGTCGCTCACTTCGCCCCCTTTCAGCGCGAAGGCGGCGTTGCCGATGGCGGGATCGAGAGCGTCGGCCTTGGCCTTGTCGATGAGGCCGAGTTCGAGGTCGGCGGGGCTGAGCTTGCGCTCCTTGGCGAGGGCGTCGAAGTCTTCGCCGGCCGCGAGGCGCGCCCTGGCTGCCGCCGCTTCGGCCTCCGTCGCAAACACCATCTGCTGGATGTCGCGCTTCTCGGACGTCGTGTAGAGCTCGCTCTTGGTCTTCTCGTAGACGGCGCTGGCGTCCTCGTCGCTGACGGCGTCCGGCTTGGCCAAGGTCGAGGGGTCGACGAGCAGGATGTCGAGGGCGCGATATTCGGGGGCCCGGTAATTGTCCTTGCGCTCTTCGTAGTAGCTGTTCAGCGCCTCGGCCGACGGGGCGGGGATGTCGCCTGCGGCGCTCTTGGGCAGCGTGACATAGTCGATGTCGCGGCTCTGAGCCCCGGCGGCGGCGAGCATGGCGACGAGGGGCTCGGGCGCCTTCAATCCGTCGACGAGCGTGTATTCGAGCTGCTGGCGCAAATATGTCGCGCGCTGCTCGGCGAAGAACCCGGCTTCCGTGAGCCCGGAATCGCGAACCAGCTGATCGAACAGCGCGCGGTTGAACTTGCCGGAAGCGTCCTTCAGATTCGGGTCCGAGCGCGCCGCGTCGGCGATCGTCGCGTAAGAGAGACCGAGCCCGAGCGCCCGCGCACGCTGGTCGAGCGCGGCGTCATCGATGAGCTGGCCGAGCACTTGCCGGTCGAAACCGAGCGCGCGCGCCTGGGCGTTGGTGAGCGCGGTTTTTCTCGCCGCCTGAAAGCGGTAGAGCATGTTCTGGTAGTCGCGCTGGAACTCGCTCGCGGTGATGACGGCGGAGCCGACGGTCGCGACCTTGTCGGAGACCATGCCGCGCAGCATGTCGCCGACGCCCCAGATCACGAAGCTGACGATGATGAGCCCCATCACAATGACCATCACAATGCGGCCAATGCCGCCTTTCGCCGCCTTTCGCATTCCGTCGAGCATCAGCGTACTTCGCATCCAACAGGCGGAGCGGAAAAAGCCCCGCGACGAGATCGCGCCTATCTAGACCGCTCGTAGCCCTTTGCATAGCGGCGGCGCGATGTTAAGCCGCTGCGAAAGCTTTGCAGAGGGGAAGGGAAGACGATGACTCCTGGAGTGCGCCCGCTGGTGGCGGGCAATTGGAAAATGAATGGTCTCAACGCTTCGCTCGGCGAGATCGCGGCCATGCGCGAGGCGGCCGAAAAGGGCGCCGCGGGCGCCGCGGAACTCGCCGTATGCCCGCCGGCGACGCTGATCGCGCCCGCCGCGACGGTGCTGAAGGGCGGCCCGGTCGGTCTCGGCGGGCAGGACTGCCACACCCTCGTCAGCGGCGCCTATACCGGCGACGTCTCGGCGACGATGCTGAAGGACGCCGGCTGCGCTTATGGGATCGTCGGCCATTCCGAGCGGCGCCAGTACCACGCCGAGACCGATGCGCTGGTGAAGGCGAAAGCGGAGGCGGCGAATGCGGTCGGCCTGACCGCGATCGTCTGCGTCGGCGAGACGCGCGCCGAGCGCGAGGCCGGCCGCGCGCTGGAAATCGTCGGCGGCCAGGTGAAGGCGTCTATGCCGACGACGGCCTCGTTCGCGACCCTCGTCGTCGCCTATGAGCCGGTGTGGGCGATCGGCACCGGCCTCACGCCGACGCCGGCCGACGTCGCCGAGATGCACGCCGCGATCCGCGGCTGGCTGAAGGAGCTCTATGGCGACACGGGCGCTGCCATCCGCATCCTCTACGGCGGCT
>JBKQKS010000186.1:0-13335 GCA_052147395.1 Roseiarcus sp. | reverse complement strand
GATGGCGGCACAGGGACCGACGCGGCCCGTCGTCATGCCCGGGCTCGTCCCGGGCATCCACGTCGGTGGGCAATCGAATCGGCTTGGTAATTTTATTCGGCCGTTCATGCAAGAAATCGTCGAAGTTCTGCAAAGCAAAGCCCCACGGCGCCGCGTGGATGGCCGGGACGAGCCCGGCCATGACGGAGCGGGCGCCGCCCCTTCCTCGGCTGATTGACGCCTTGGGAGAGCGAACGTCTCTCGCAGCACTTATTTCTCCGCCTCGCCTTAGCGATCACGGAAGCAAATCGCGCGAGCGGAATACCGCTTCGCTCGGAAACGGCATCACTTCGCGCCGCCCTTCGACCGCGGCGCCAGCGCCTCGATCGCTTCCTCGACGCTGTGGAACAGGTGGTCGCGCCCAACCTCGGCTGCGAGCCCGAGGCGCTCGAAACTCTGTTGCGCACGCACCGATTCGAGCCGAGCGAAGGCGACGTCGACGCCGGCCTTGCGCAATCGGGCAATCGCCTCGCTCAACGCCGAAGCGCCGGTGTAGTCGATCTCGACGAGCGCATTGGCCTCGATCACCAGCAGCGAGACGCCGGCGCGGGCATAGCCGCCGAGCGCCTGCTGGAACTCGTAAGCGTTGAGGAACGACAGCGGCGCCTGCAACGCCACGACGCGCACGCCGGGCGCCCGCTCGCCCGCGACGACCGCGCTTCGGGGCCACCAGATCGACGTGCCCGGGATGCGTTCGAACTCGACGAGCCGCGTCCGCGTCGTCGTCCAGACGCCATGAAGGATCGACATCGCGATGCCGAGCGCGACGCCCTGCTCGATCGGCAGCAACACGATTGCCGTCAGCGTCGCCGGGATCAGCAGGAATTCGGGCGCGCTGCGCCGTGCGATGGCGATGATGTCGCCAACGCGGACGATGCGGCGCGCGACGAACAGCAGCACGCCGGCGAAACCGGCGTGCGGCGCGTGCGCGATCAGTCCGCCGCCGTAGAGCGCGACGATGAGCGCGATCGCCGCCGAGACCAGCGCGCCGACCTGGGAAACGCCGCCCGTCTCCGCGACGATCGCCGTTCGCGGCGGGCTCGCATCGAGCGGAAAGGCGCCGACGAAGCCGGCGACCAGGTTCGCGGCGGCGACGCCGACGAAATCGGTCGCGACGTCGGGGCCGCGCTCCGGATCGGAGACGAAACTGCGGGTCGTCAGCGCGGTTTGCACCATGACGACGAGAGCGATGATCGCGGCGAGCGGCGCCAGGGCGGCGAACGTCTGGTAGGAAATGATGGGAAGGGCCGGCGTCAGCGAAAACGGCGGCAGCGCGCCGAGGGTCGTCACGCCCCGGGCTTCGAGCCGGAAGTACACGGTGAGCGCCGTCGCGACGGCGAGGGCGATCAGCCCGCTCGGCGCACGTCGGAAAAACCTCTCGCCGAGCTCCATCGCCGCGTAGACGCCGAGCCCGAGGCTCAGCGTCCACGCATTGGCGCGGGGCAGCGATTCGGCGATCGCGAGCAATCTGTCGACCGTTGCGCCCGAGCCGACGTCCACGCCGACGATCGCCGGGGCCTGGGACACGAAGATGTGCACAGCGATTCCAGCGAGGAACCCCGTCGTCACCGGAATCGACAGCAGGTCTGCGACGAAACTCAGTCGGAAAAGCCCTGCGACAGCGAGCGCGAGCCCGACGCCGAGCGCGAGCGCCGCCGCGGCCGCGGCGTAATCGGCCGAGCCCGCCGCGGCGATCGTCGCCAGCGCGCCGGCAAAAATCGGCGCGATCGTCGAATCGGCGCCGACCGACAGAAACCGGTTGGCGCCGAACAGCGCGAAGCCGACCGCGCCGGCGATCAGCGTGAGAAACCCTTTTTCCGGCCCGAAACCGGCGAGCCGCGCCGTCGCCATCTGTTCGGGGATGGCGACCGCCGCGAGCGTGAGGCCCGCGACCAGATCGGGCCCGAGCGCGCTCCAGCGCCATCCCGAGAAGCCGCGCAGCCACGCCGGCGTTCCCGCCTCTCCGCCCGATCTGTTTCCGACCAAACCCTTCGCCTCTGCGCCCGGTTTTCGACAAAGGGATTGGCGCAAATTCCGGCGCCGCGGTCAACCGCCGCGCCATGACCTCGAGACGCTGCTGCGCTAAAAATGTCGGCGCGGCGCGGATTTCGGAGTAGGCGGCCATGGTGGTCAGACGCTTGGCGTTGGCGATTGGTCTCCTGTTTGCGCTGATCGGAGTGCAGGGTCCCGAATTCGCGCAGCAATATCGTCAGCGGCTCGAGGGCGCGATCGACGAACTCGGACGCGTCGTCGCCGGCTTCGACGCCGAGGCTCTAAGCCACGCGCTGACGCCGGAGGCGGCGATTGATCGCCTCGAGCACAATCCCGACCCGCTGGCGCGCGAGCGCGGCGCGGCGGCGGAGCAGGATGAGGCGCGGCTCGACCGGCTGCGGTCGGCGCTGGCGGCGATGAAGAACGCGGCGCCGCTCAGCCGTCTCGTGGTCTTCGTCGAAAATTTCGATCCCGAAATCGCGGCGCGCGCGTTCGCCGATTACGAACCCGCCGCGCCGACGAGCTCGGAGGCGTTCGTCGTCGGCGCGCTCGCCGGCGCCCACGGGTGGGCCGCGACCCACCTCGGGGCCTGGCCGATCCGCCGCCACCTCACCCGCCGCCGCGCCGCCACGCTCGATGAGCCCGCGTGAGGCGCGGCCTCACGTCCGGTCGAGCCGCCGCCATACCGTCAGCGTCACGCCCGCGGCGGGGTCGATGAGCGATGTCGGTCCGGGCGTCAGGCCCGAGGCGGCGAGCACCGCGTCGGCGGTCTCGCCGCGCTCGCAGGCGGAGAACAGCGCCCGCCCGCCCGGAAGCCTGGTCGCGGCGCGCGAGAGATGGAAGGCCGTATAGCCGAGCGCCAAGAATAGATCGAACGCCGCCTGGCCGCCGGGCACCGCGACCCGGCCGCCCTGGGCCAGAACCCCCGAGGCGACCTCGGACCAGGGGAGCGCGAGCGGATTCCACCACAGGCCATCGTCGCGAAGCTCGAGGCCGCGCCCCTGCCGCGACAGCACCAGCCGCCGCCGGCGCGCGAGGTTGGGCGTCGCCTCGTGGCTCGCGCGCCCCAGGGCGACGAGTTCGGCCCGGTCGAGCTCGGACTGGAAATAGGCCCAATCCGCATCGTTGTGCAGCGACGCCGGCATCGCCCCATCGGCGTCGGCGATCCGGTCATCGAGGGAGACGATGGCGTAGCCATGAATTTCGATCGTTTTCATAGCGCTCCGAGCCGGGAGACGAGGCGCCGACGCCTCGACGCCTCGGGACATGACAGGAGAACGCTTTCGGCGCCAGCGCCTCGCGGACGGGGATTGCGACCCTAGAGACCGTCGTCAAAACTATACAATTCCGCAATAATGCCGCCGCGAGGGGGGGCTAGAAGAGTTTTGAATAGCGTCGGCTCGCCTTCCGGGCCTACTGTTGGCGACCCCTGGCGTGCGGCGAATCGCGTGGGAGGACGACGGTGGAGGGCCGAGACGGGGCGTTCTCGGTCAAATGGGACGCATGAGCCGAGAGTTCATGCGGTGTGACGATGGAAAACCGCTCGACGTGTCTACAGCCGTCGTTGGACTTGGGTCGGTCGGGCGAGACGCCGGCCGAGGATGAGCCGACGTTTGCCGACCGCGCGCTGATCGTCGCGGCGGCGCCTGCTGCCGTCGGCTTCGCCGGACGCTTCAGTGCGGCGGAATTGCGCGCTGTCCGCATCGCGTCGCGCACCGCGCGGGCGCCGGCGCCGCGGATGCTGGCGATCACCTTCTCCTGGCTCGGAAACGGCTGGATTTACCCCGTCCTGTGCGCCATCGTGCTGGCGAAGTGGGGCTTCGCCGGAGTGCGCATACTGGCGCCGGCGGCGGCGAGCGCTCTGTTGCTGCACACCGTTTATCCCCCGCTCAAGCGCGCCTGCGGCCGTCGGCGGCCGTTCCAGGTGGACCCCGAGCTGCCAAGCCTGCTAGCGACCCTCGACGCGCATTCTTTTCCCAGCGGCCACGCGATGACGCTCGCCGGCGTGCTGACGCCGATCGTGATGTTCTGGCCGTCGGCGACTTTCGCCGCGGTGGCGATGGGCGCCTGCGTGTCCTGGTCGCGGATGGCGACAGGTCATCATTATCCCAGCGATGTGCTCGCCGGCCTCGCGCTCGGCATCGGCATCGGCTATCCTGTGGCGTGCCTGGTTTCCTTTTGGGGCTGACGGTTCGGGCTATTGACTAGGCGCGCGCCATTGGCGCCTTAGGCGGCGCCAAGCCGCCTCGAGAGTCCCGCCGCCATCGACCGAAGCCAGCCCCAGTGAAAATTCTCATCGTGTCCGACGCGTGGCGTCCGCAAATCAACGGCGTCGTGCGTACGTTGGAAATGACGGCCGAGGAATTGGCGCGCATGGGCCACGAGGCGCTAGTGGTCGGTCCCGACGCGGGCCGGCGCACGACGCTCTCGGTGCCGTTCTACCGCGAGATCAAGCTCGAATTCTTCGCCCGGCGGCGGCTGAAGCGCATCTTCCGCGAGTTCCAGCCCGAATATGTGCATATCACTACCGAGGGGCCGCTCGGCTGGGCGGCGCGGCGCATTTGCATCCGCAATGCGCTCGGCTTCACCACCGCCTACCACACGCGGTTTCCCGAGTATCTCGCTGCGCGTTCGCCGCGGCTCGCCGCCGGCGTCGTACGCAAGGCGACCTATGCCGTGCTGAGGCGCTTCCACGCGCCCTCGAAGGCGGTCATGGTGGCGACGGCCTCGATGGAACGCGAGCTGGAGAACCGCGACTTTTCCCGCGTCGTGCGCTGGACGCGCGGCGTCGATCTCACCCTGTTCCGGCCCTATGGCAAGGACCTGCCGGCGTTCGAAGGCTTGCCGCGGCCGATCCTGCTCTATGTCGGGCGGCTCGCGGTGGAAAAGAACCTGCGGGCTTTCCTCAGTTTGCGCACTCCGGGCAGCAAAGTCGTGATCGGCGACGGCCCGGAATTTGCTGCCCTGGCGAGCGACTTTCCCGAAGCCCGCTTCCTCGGCGCCAAGTGCGGTGAGGACTTGGCGCGACATTATGCCGCAGCCGACGTATTCGTGTTTCCTTCGGCGTCGGATACCTTTGGTCTCGTTCTTTTGGAGGCCTGCGCCTCGGGGCTCAGGATCGCCGCGCTGCCCGCGCCCGGCCCGCTCGACATCTTTGGCGGCGACGGCGACTTTACCGCGCTGGATCCCGACCTCGGCTCTGCGATTTCCCGCGCCCTCAGTCTGCCCGACGACGGCGAAACGCCGCGCGCCTTCGCCCGGCAGTACACATGGACGGCCTGCACCGAACAATTCTGTTCGATCCTGCGCGCGTCGCCGGCGCACGCACGATCCGCTCGTCCGCTCTGAACATGCGCGCTACTGAGCCGCGCGCGCCGTCGGGAACGCCACTTCGACGAGAGTGCCCTGATCCTTGCGGCTCTTGATCGAGAAGTCGCCGCGATTGGCTTCGACCAACGCTTTGGTGAGCGGCAGCCCGAGGCCGCTGCCCTCGCCGGTCTTGGCGCCGGCTCGTTTGAACGGCTCCAGCGCGAGCCCGAGTTCGGCTTCGCTCATGCCGATGCCGGTGTCGCGTACGCGGATCACGGTGTGGCCCCCGTCATCGAGCGCCGTCGAGACAATCACCTGCCCGCCCGGTTCGTTGTATTTCACGGCGTTCGAAACCAGGTTGAGCATGATCTGCCTGAGCGAGCGCGCGTCGACCATCACGTTGGGCAGGCGCTCGGCGAGCGACATGCGCACGATGATTCGTTCGCGCGAGGCTTGCGGCTGCATCAACGCGATGCAGTCGCGAATGATCTGGTTGGCGTCCACCGGCGCGAATTCGAGTTCGAGCTTGCCGGTCTCGATCTTGGCGAGGTCGATGAGGTCGCTGGCCAAGCTGACGACGTGCGTCGCCGAGCCGTGGATGTCCTTGAGATAATCCTTGTAGCGCTCGCTGCCGATAGGTCCGAAGCGTTCCTCCATCATCACCTCGGCAAATCCGAGGATCGCATTGATCGGCGTGCGGATCTCATGGCTGACGACGGCGAGCAGTTCGGTCTTGCGGTCGCTCGCGAGCTTGGCGGTCGCGAGCGCCGCCTCGCTTTCGCGCTCGGCGGCGACCGCGGCTTCGCGGTCCTCGACGACGAAGAAGGCCTCCGCGCCTTCGCCGCCATCGAACTTCGAAAACGAGAAGCGCGCCGGAAACACCCGGCCGCTGCGCTCGCGCGCTTCGACGTCGATGGGCGCCGGTCCCGCGGCGGGATCGGCCCGCAGCGCATCGCGAAGCGCCGAGTTTGCCGCGGTCTGACTCCCGGGCGCGAGCAGCATCAGGAAGGTTTCGCCCGCCGCCTCGTTCTCCTCGTAGCCGAACCGCTGTCGAGCCGGCGCGTTCATGGCCAGAATGCGTCCCGAGGGATCGAGCCGGACGAAGCCGTCCGCCGCGATGTCCAGCGCGCGCCGATAGTCCCGCGCGCGCGTCGCTTGGGCGCGCCCTTCGGCCTCCAGCGCGCGGGCGTGGCGCAAATGCTCGAATTCGCGCGAGCGCCTGAGCGAGAGCAGCGTCGCCGACGCGCCGGCCCACTCGATTTCCTGCGCGTGCGCATGGGCCATCGCGACCTCGTCTTCCGCGCCGACCATCGGTAAGTCCTCGCCGCCGGCGAGCAGATCCACGGGGTTGCGGCCGCGGAACATCCGTTCGAGCCCGCCGGCGCGGTCGAGCGCCTCGACGGAATCGAAGCCGGCGAATTCGAGCAGGGCCCGATTGGCGAACAGCGCGCGTCCGTCGCGCATCACCAACACCCCGATCGGCAGCGCATCGACGAGCTGCGCCATGTCCCCGTGCAAGTCCGAGGCCGGGGTCGGCAAGAACGCCACGGGCTCCGGCGCGGGCGGATCATTGTCGCGGGTCGACCGGGCGCGAACGCCGAGCGCCCGGGCGATTTCTCGGAACGCGTCGCGCTCCCGGGAGCTCAATTCGATGCTGTCCCCGCCGCGCTCCGGCTCATCGTCCTCGAACGTCGAGGTCAGCACGCCGAGCGCGCCGGGGCGGATCGGAACCACATTCGCGGCCGGCTGCGCGGCCTGCGGGCGCAGCACTACGATTTCCGCGCCACCGCGCGGTTCGCTCTCGGCAGGCGAGGCCGATTCGGGCTGAGCCGGCTCGGGTTGGGGCGCAAACGTCTCGACGGCGGCGGCGTCCGACGCCTCGAACAACGGCCGCGGCGCGTCAACGCCTTCCCCCGTGAACACGCCAAACCCGCGATAGCCGGCGAACGTGCGTCCGCGCTCGAAGACTGGCGCCCCCGAGAGTTTGACGATTCGCGCCCGGGCGCGAGTTTCCTCGGGCCAAGCGACCCGGACACCGGAGTAGGTCGTGCGCGCGGCCGTCGCCTCCAGCCATGCCTTGCCCAGCACCGCCCGGGCGCACAGGGCGCCGAGCGGCTCGCCGACCTTGGGCGCGTTACGCCCCAATCGCGCGAGCAGGGCGGGATCGGACGCGCCGAAGCGGCCCTCGGCGTCCATCGACCAGAGAAACCTCACCGGACCGTCGAGCGGCGGCGAGGGCGGTTCGGCCACAGCGGCCTCGGGAACGCTGCGGCTGTTCGTCGAGCGGCTCTGCGTCGCAGACAGCGGCGCGGAAAGCACGAACCAGATGTCGCCCCCAGGCGCGACGATGCGCGCGCTGGAGAGACTGAGCTCGACAGGCGCGCCGCGGAAATAGAATCTCAAGCGCTCGAATCGCGGGCTGGCGCCAGCGGTCAACATCGTTGCGAGCTGGCGCAGGCGCCGCGCGCCAGGGCTGTTGGCGTCGAGCAGCCTCGCCTCGAGGTCGGGGAGATCGCTCGCGTCGACGAGCCGCAGCGCCGCGGACGTGGCAAAACGCAAGCGCGGACGCGACCCGGTCGCGACCGCGAGCGGCGCATTGCGGGCCAAGACGACGGCGAAGGGTCCGCCGGCCAGCGCGGCTGCGACCTCTTCGATCGCTATCGGTTTCGCTTCGACGACCATCGAACTCATCTCGCAGGCGCCGCCGACCGTCACGAATCGAGGATCCGCGGGAGCGCGGCGGCCCAAGGCGTTGATGCTTACCAATTCCTTAAGCGTTCTCGTCGGAATTGGCCAACCTTTCCGGCGCCGGTCGATCGATACGGTTAAGAGAATTGCTGCGGCGCATCAGTTTATGTTGCAGTGCAACAAGAAGGGTGATATGGAGGTCGCTGCTCCGGCAAAGTGGATTGCGCGAGGTCAGGACCATGACGACTACTCCGTTCGAGATGCCCAAAGAAATGCGCGAATTTGCCGAACGCAGCGTCGAGCAGGCGCGTAAGGCGTTCGAGGGCTTCCTAGGCGTCGCCGAGAAGACCGTTGGCGCCTTCGACCAGGCCGCGGCGTCGACCGAGGGCAATGCGAAGTCGATAGGCGCGCATGTCATCGGCTTCGCCGAGCAGAACGTGAACGCCGCCTTCGACCTCGCTCAGAAGCTCGTCAAAGCAAACAGCCCCCAGGAAGCCATCGCGATGCAGACCGAATATCTGAAGGCACAGCTCGTGGTGATGCAAGAACAGGCCAAGCAGGTCGGCGCTCTGATGCACAAGACGGCGTTGCCCGGCTCGAAGTGACGTCGCGCCGCCGAAGCGGCGCCAATTCGAACCCTAACAGAAAGGACGACGATCATGGCTAGCGCCAAGAAGCACGCCCCGGTCATCGAACGCAATGTCGTCGAATCGCCTGCCGGAGAAACCGCCCCGGCGGTGGCTGCCGACGAGCCGGCCGCTCAGGTCGAGCCTGCGCCTCCAGCCGACCCGGCGCCTCCAACCGAGCCGGCCGCTCAGGTCGAGCCTGCGCCTCCAGCCGAGCCGGCGCCTGCGGCGCCGGAGTCGGCAACGGTCGGGGCCGTCACGGCCGCGCCCACCGCCGCGTTCGCCGAGGCGTCGAAGATGATGGAAGCTCCGCTCGCCTCCATGGGCGACGCTCAGGAGAAAGTCCGCGCAATGATCGAGACCGGCATCAACGAGACCCGAGCCGGCTATTCGAAGGTGAAGGGCGTGGCCGACGAAGCCGCCGTCGCGCTGGAAACGTCCTTCGCGACGGCGAAGGCGGGCGCCGTCGAAATCGGCGTCAAGGCGCTCGAGGCTCTGCGCGAAACCGCCGACGCGAATTTCGACTTCGCCAAGTCGCTGATCAGCGCGAAGTCGCCGTCCGACTACCTCTCGCTGCATGGCGAGTTCGCTCGCAAGCAGATCGAGATGTTGACGGCGCAGACCAAAGCGATCGCCGAACTCGCTCAAAAGGTGGTGACCGCCTCGATCGAGCCGATCAAAACTCAGGTCGCCAAGACCTTCAAGATGGGGTCGTGAGACTCGTAAGCGTGACGTTCTCCTCCCTAGCGTAGCGTAGCCTGCGCCGCCCCTCGGGGCGGCGTTTTTTTGTCTGGCGGGCAGGCTCGGAACCTTGGCGGTGAGGAAGCGTCCTCCCGAAAAGTAGCCTTGTAGCCGGGGGCGCCGACCCCGGCAGCCGGGGGCGCCGACCCCGGCAGCCGCGGTCAACGCCCGCGGCTACAACTGGTCGCGTCTCATGCATCGAGGTGCGCGAAGCGCATGGCAACTCATCCCGAGCTTGTCGAAGGACGACCTCGGTGGGTGCGTAAGCGCCTCGTCTGTACCACTCTTCCAAGCGGAAGCAGCGAGGTCAGCGACCTCGCCTACAAGGGCGCCCGGGAAATGGCCCCTGATACAAATTGCATTTTCCAGCGGAACGCAATTTGCGCTGGGCGGGGAAGCCGCGCCGCCCGCGCCGAAAATCACCCCTCGCCGCTGTTGCCGAACTCGACGGACACACCTCTCGCATCCGCCTCACAGGTCCAGCGGCCTGGCCTCTTCGGGGAGCATGATCGGCACGCCGTCGCGGATCGGATAGGCGAGCTTGGCGGCCTTCGAGATCAACTCCTGGCGCTCGGCGTCGTAGCTCAGCGTCGAGCGCGTGACCGGACAGACGAGCAGCTCGAGCAGCCGTGGATCGGCGCGCCGCAGCGTGCGTTCGCCTTCGGGCTGTTTCGAAGCTGCGTCGTCCATGTTCGCCTCCGTGGGGTCAGGCGGCGCTCAGCGTCGGATAGTCGGTATAGCCCTTCTCGCCGCCGCCGTAGAACGTCGCGCGGTCGCTGGCATTGAGCGGCGCGCCGATGCGCAAGCGCTCGACGAGATCGGGATTGGCGATGAAGGCGCGGCCGAACGCCACCATGTCGGCGCGGCCTTCGGCGACCGCTGCGATCGCCATCTCGCGGTCGTAGCCGTTGTTGGCGATGTAGACGCCGCCAAACGCGCGCTTCAGCGCGAGGAAGTCGAACGGCAGGATGTCGCGCGCGCCCTGGGTCGCCCCCTCGACGACATGGAGATAAGCGAGCTTGCGCTTGGCGAGCCCCTCGGCCA
Source organism: Roseiarcus sp. (assembly GCA_052147395.1). Classification (GTDB taxonomy): domain Bacteria; phylum Pseudomonadota; class Alphaproteobacteria; order Rhizobiales; family Beijerinckiaceae; genus Roseiarcus. The sequence goes on along the minus strand of JBKQKS010000186.1, from coordinate 2,896 downwards.
GCGCGCCGAACAGCGCGGTCGGGTTCGAATCCGAGATGTCGTTCGCCGGGCTCGTCGGCGCGATGCGGATGCCGACCCGGGTCGCCGGCAGTACGCCGACGATCGAATCCACGACCTCGAGCGCGAAGCGGATGCGGTTCTCGATGCTCCCGCCATAGGCGTCGGTGCGCTTGTTCGAAGAATCGCGCAGGAACTGGTCGATCAGATAGCCGTTGGCGGCGTGGATCTCGACGCCCTCGAAGCCGGCGCGCAAGGCGCACCGAGCCGCATGGGCGTAATCGGCGAGAATTCCCGGAATCTCGGAGAGCTCCAGCGCCCGCGGCATGGAGGTGTCCACGAAACCCCCTTCCACGAAGGTCTTGGTCTTGGCCGCAATCGCCGAGGGCGCCACGGGAGCGCCGCCGCCGGGCTGAAGGCTCGTGTGCGACACCCGGCCGACGTGCCACATCTGCAGGAAGGTGCGCCCGCCCTCCCGGTGGACGGCGTCGACGACGGCGCGCCAGCCTTCGACCTGCGCATCGGTGAAGCAGCCCGGCGTCCAGATGTAACCCTGGCCCTGCTGGCTGATCTGCGAGGCCTCGGTGATGACGAGGCCGGCGCTGGCGCGCTGGCGATAGTAGAGCGGCGCCAGCGGGCTAGGAACGGTATTGGGCGAGATCGCGCGGTTGCGCGTCAACGGCGCCATGACGACGCGGTTCGGCAACTCGAGGCCGCCGAGCGCGAGCGGCTGAAACAGCGGACTGGAATCGATGTTCATGGAATAATTCCCCTCGGACGGTCTTCATTCGGGCAGGGTGAGCAGGCCGGCGAACCCGGCTTCGGTTCCAAACAGCAGGCGCGAGCCGCGGTCGTCCCAGGCGAGGGCGCTGATCGCCCCCTCGGCGGGCGACGAGTCGCGCACCAGAATCTCGGCGCCGTCGCCGAGACGGGTGAGCAGCACCAGCCCGTCGGCATAGCCGATCGCCACGACCAGCGCGCGCGGATGGAAAGCCACCTGGACGATGCGTTGCGGGCGCACGCCGCATTCGCGCGGCGCCTTGCCCATCGGGCCGTCCTTGTCCTTGAAAGGCCATACCACGCAGGCGTCGGCGCCCGAGGTCGCGAGCCAGTAGCCGTCGTGCGACCAGGACATCGATCGCGTCTTTCCCGGATATCCGGTCATGCGCATGTCGCGCGCATCCGAGAGCCGCCAGCCGTGCAGCGCATTTTCCTGCATCGAGGTGACGACGAAACGCCCGTCGGGGGAGACGGTGACGTCGAGATGCGAGCCTTTCCATTCGAGCAACGACGGTTCGCCGCCGGCGTTCGGGAACCACAGCGAGACGCCGTTGTAGTGGGCGACGGCGAGCCGATAGCCTTTGGAGAGGAAGCACAGACCCCGCGCGGTGCTCGGCGCCGTCCACGATTTCACCGGGCCCGACCCGTCGCGAGCGCGCGCCTGCTTGCCCGCTGACCAGGCGATCACGCCGCTGCGCGTCGCCACCGCGTCGATCCAGCGCCCCTTCTCGTCGGCGATCTCTTCCATCGCGCCGGCGCCGTCGATCGCGACGACGCGGCCGTCGGCCCCGCCGGTGATGATGCGTCCCCCGTCGCTCGCGGCGACCAGCATCGTCGCGCCCGGGTGCGCGTCGACGCGCTCGGTTCCGATCATGAGGCCGCCTTCGGCCAGCGCCAACGTCGGACGTCCCTCGAGAAACGTCGCGGCAATGACGTGGGCGCCCGCCTCGATCGGCTCGACATTCTGCGACAGCGAAACCGGTCCCTCAGCCATATCGGACGCCTCCGAAACGACGCGTCAAGCCGCGCACGCCAGGAAACCTCGGCGGATCAGGTCCTCGTCGAGATCGCGGCCGATGAACACGACCTTCGACTCGCGCGTCTCGTCCGCCTTCCATTCGCGTTGCGGCTCGCCATCGAGCATCATGTGCACGCCCTGGAACACGAAGCGCTTGGAATCGTCTTTCAGCGCGACGATGCCCTTGCAACGCAGGATGCTGGGCCCCAGGGATTGCGTGAGCTGGTTGATCCACGGCATGAACTTGTCGGGGTCGAGATCGCCCTCGTAGCGCACTGCGATCGACTGCATGTCCTCGTCGTGGAAGTGCTTGAGACCGTGATGGTGATCATGATGATCGTGATCGTGGCCATGCTCATGGTCGTGAGCGTGATCGTCGACCGTGAGGAATTCCGGCTCGATGTCGAGAATGCGGTCGAGATCGAAGGCGCGGCGCTCGAGCACTTCTTCGAGCGCGACATTGCACTTCTGGGCGCGGTGCAGGCGCGCATAGGGGTTGATGGCGCGGATGCGCGCTTCGACCTCGCGCAACTCGCCTGGCCCCACGAGATCGATCTTGTTGAGCACGATCACGTCGGCGAAAGCGATCTGGTTTTTCGCCTCCGGCGCGTCGCGCAGCCGGGACGACAGCCACATGGCGTCGGCGACGGTGACGACGGCGTCGAGCCGCGCCGCCTTCTGCACGTCCTCGTCGACGAAGAACGTCTGCGCCACCGGGGCGGGATCGGCCAGACCCGTGGTTTCCACGAGGATCGCGTCGAACTTGCCTTTGCGCTTCATCAAGCCTTCGATGATGCGAATCAGGTCGCCGCGCACGGTGCAACAGATGCAGCCGTTGTTCATCTCGAACACTTCCTCGTCGGCGCCGACGACGAGCTCGTTGTCGATGCCGATCTCGCCGAACTCGTTGACGATCACGGCGTAGCGCCTGCCATGCGGCTCGCTGAGGATGCGGTTGAGCTGCGTCGTCGTGCCGGCGCCGTGGTAGCCGGTGAGAACGGTGACGGGGATTTTTTCGATCTCGGGGGCGGTCATCGACTCAGGGCTCCGTGCGACGTGGACTGCCTCCGATATAGGCGCGCCGACGCCGCTTGGGTAGGG
>JBKQKS010000185.1:0-8401 GCA_052147395.1 Roseiarcus sp. | reverse complement strand
CTCCGGCCCGCGCCCGTCCCAGACTGCGAGACTCTCTCGGCGCGTCCGCCGAACACCTAATTCGATGGCGCCAAAGGCTTGGCGCCGACGAATATTTCGGCGGGAACACCGAGACTCGCGTCGTCGCCGGGGAGTTCCACTTCTCTCGCGTCCAATCCGCCAATTTCACGAAGACCGGCGCGCAGCGCGAGAACCAGACGCTCGTCGACGCCAGCGATCTCGATGCCTACGCGCAGAGGCAAGGACACGTTCATACGGCCGACGTTGTTCATGACCACGATGTGCGCGCCAACCAGGCAATCTCTGATCTCAGCCGACAGCGCGCCGCCCTCGATATCCATGCCATAGGACCAAATCGTCACCGAACGGCCCGAATACGCTTTCCATGTCCTGACGAGGTCGTGAATCTGCGCCCGAGACAATCGCCGGGGTCGGATCTCTTCCTCGAGAGCAAGATAATTCTGGGCCAACTCGGTTGCTTCCGTATTCAGCTTCTCGATGCGTTGGCGTTGCTCGGTCGCTTCCGTATTCAGCTTCTCGACGCGTTGGCGTTGCTCGGCGGTTTCCTCGTTCGCTTGGTGAACCCGATATTCCAGGTTCGACATGCGCCCTTCGGCTTTCATAGCGTTGCTGCTCAGGTTGCGCCCTTGCAACGCGATGAGCGCGATCGCCGCCAAGACGCCGACGGCGGCGGCCGCGCCGGCGATCCGCAGCGGTTTCACAGCGATCGGGCGCCACTCTTCGGCCCAGGCCGGGAGCGACCGAGCCGCGGGCGGCGAAAAGAAAATCCGGTTCTCGAAGGCCATGCGAGCCCGTCTTGCGTCCGTCGATTGCGCCAGATTTTTGATGGCGCGCGCTTTTTGCGAAAAACCGGCGTTCCCTTTTTCGAGAGCGCGCTCTAATCGGCTCCAAAGGCCGAGGCCGTCGTCGCCTCGATCATCGATGATTGCGGAAAGCGTTCGGCGCTTCGCAGCGTCGCGCGCGCATCTGCGGTCGCGGTTTTCGCCGACATATCGTTGCGCCCGACCTTTCCGGCCGTCGCGGATTTCCTTTCGAGCGCCAAGACCAGCGCGAGATTGTTGCGCACCCGATCGTCCGCCCGCGGGCTCGCCGCGGCCTCGCGCAACGTGCGCTCGGCCTGAGGCAGCTGTTTGGTGAGCACGTAGGAAAACCCGAGATTGTTCAAGATTTCCGGCTCGCCCGGCGCGATCGCCAGCGCGTCGTGGTAGAACCTTCTCGCATTCGGGTGGTCGCCCAACTCGTCGGCGACCGCCCCTTGCACGTACATGATCGTCCAGTCCGGCCTGTCGGGGGAGTAGGCTTTCGCCAGCACGTGCGCGGCCTGAGCGAGCGGCCCGGAATCGGCGAGCGCCTTGCCGTAGGCGCCGAGCACTTCGTAATCGCTCGGCGACCTGATCGCAGCCGTCCGCATTACCGCCGAGGCTTCGCTGTAGCGCCCCAACGCGCGCAGCGCCCGCGCATAATCGATCGAGGCGGTTTTTTCGCCGGGGTCGCGGTCGTATCGCCCCGCCAACTCGTCGGCGTCGGCGCGCAATCCGCTCTCGCTCGTCGGCGTCGCCGTTGCGGGCGCGGCGAAAGATCCTGCGAAGTGGTCCATGTCCGCGCAGCCGCTCAGCGACGTTGCGGCGGCAGCGAGGACGACGACGGCGACTCGGCTCGGCCGGCTTCGTAGGGGACGCGAATCCGGAAAACGCCACATGACAACACCGATCTTTATTCGCTACCTGGAGTTGTATGGCGACAATCCTAATAGAACGTCAAAGGGTCGCGCCCGACCCTGCGGCCCGGCCCGCAGGCGCCCGTCGGTCGCGTCCCGCCGTCGCCGCGCCGCCTGCGCGGATTCTGTTGTAATTGCTAGATTTTTGTGCCCACGCGGCCGCCGACGGCGGACAACCGATTGGGACGGTTTCGAGGCCGCAGGGTCACGGCCGACGCGCGCAAGGACGTAGCGCCGACGGCGCCGGGCGGCGCTCTCGTTAAACATGACCGCTAAAAGTTGTCGCATTCCCGCAACCTGGACTTGCAGGCCGCGATCCTAGAAAATGGCGGAGGCGCCGCGCCTCGTCGTCGAGGGAAAAGCAGACATGTGGGTCAAGATCGAAGGCAAGCGCGTTGCCAACGAACAGAAGTTCGTCGTCCGCTTCACTTCGGAGATCGCCGGCCAGAAAGTGACGGAGGAGCGTCCCGTATCGGGCGCCGCCGCGGCCCGCAGGGCGGCGAAGCTGTTGGCGACCAGCCTCGACGTCGCCGTGACGGTCTATGGCGTCGACGACGAGGGAGAGTTCGTCCATGGCGTCTACGAACCGGCCGACGGCGCGGGCAAAGCCAAGAATCCGGTGATCCAGCGGCTGTTCGCCGAATCGGCGGCGGCGTCGCTCGCGTTGAAGGATCAGCTACTCGCCGACATACCCGAAGATTCGATTCGCGGTTTCGCTTCGCTGGCCGCGTCGCTCGGTTACCTCGCCAGCCGGCACAAGCAGGCCCGACGTTCCGACGTCCCACGGATCGACTACGCAACGCTGTTCAAAATCTTCTGCAGCCCGGGAGAGCCGGGAATGCTGAGCCTCGCCGCGAACGACGCGACGCTCGCGCTGCTGAGCCGCCGGCTCTGTGAACTGCCGGGCTGGCTGTGGCTGAGCGAGCTCGGCGGCGCGGGCGTCGCCGAGCAACATGCGATCAACCCACGCGCCACGCCGGGAAAGATCACGCTCGACATGGACGGCGAACTGAAAGTGCTGCAACCGCGCACGGCGTTCCGCGGGGTCGCGCCGGCGAGCGGGGGGCAGTTCCTGCTGATCTTGCAGGGGTCGCGCCGCGCCGACGCTCACAGCGGCGTCGTCCTCGACAGCGTCGGCCTCGTCTATCGCGAGGCGGACGAAAAGGAAGTCGTCGCGCTGGCGCGAAATCTGTTGAGGGAGGCCGACCCGTTCAAGAATCGCGTCGTGCTGATCAATCGCGACCTTCGAACCGTGCGCTCGCGCATTTCCGGCCGCGCTTGGGCCGACGTGATCCCCAACGCGAGGGCCAAGGAGGAACTGGATTTCATCGCCGCTTCCATCCGCGATCGGGAAATGCTGAAGGCGGAAGGACTGACGATCAAGCGCGGGCTGTTGTTGTCGGGACCGCCCGGAGATGGCAAATCGACGGCGATCGAGTGTTTCGCCAACAGCATCGCCGGCGAGGCGACGATCATCTTCGTCGAGGCTGCCGAGCACATTCGCTCCATATACAATCTCGCGCAGGCGCTGGCGCCGTCGGTGGTGGTTCTCGAAGATCTCGACATGATGACCAGGTCACGTCGGCATACCGATTCGCCGACCGCCAGGGACGACGTGACGGGCGAGCTGTTGCAAGCGTTGTCGGGGAGTTCGGCCTATCCCGACGTCGTCACCATCGCCACCACCAATCATTTCGAGGCGATCGACGAGGCGCTTTGCAAGCGCGCCGGACGCTTCGACGCTCATGTCCGCATGGGTTATCCGAGCGAGGCGGAGAAGCAGAAAGTCCTCGAACTCTATCTCGACCGTTTCGGCGTCGCCGACAAGCTGACGCGCCGGCGGCTACAGTTGGTTCTCGCCCGGGAGTTCGCCGCACTGCAGATCGTCCCCGCGCATATCGAGGAATTCGTCAAGGCCGGCGTCAAACGCGCCCGGCTGGCGCGCCGCGCGCCCGAATATTGCGATTTCGAACAGGGGATCGAGGCGATCAAATCGATTGCGCTGCCCAATCAGTCGACGCCGCCCGGAGGCGCGCTCGCCGGGGCGCTCGCCTTGCTGCAAAAACTGGAGCAGCAGGAGTGGCCGACCGTCGCGCAGCCGAACCGGCCGAACGCCGGTGGGACTGCGGCGCTGCCGCAACAGTGACCGCACGCGGCAAGCAGCGCCGCGGGTCGCGCGTCAGGCGGCCAGAGCGGCTTCCGCGAGCTTTTTGACGATCTCGCGCTTCAGCGCCGCCGCGCCCGCGGAGAGGTCCGCGTCGTTCGACTTCAACAGGAAGCTGTCGAGGCCGCCGCGATGCTCGACCGAGCGCAGCGCCGCCGCGGCGATGCGCAGGCGCACGGAGCGCTCGAGCGCGTCGGAAATCAGCGTCACCTGGCACAGATTGGGCAGGAAGCGCGTACGCGTCTTCCGATTGGAATGGCTGACTTTATTGCCGGTCTGGACGGCCTTGCCGGTCAGCTCGCAACGGCGCGACATTATCTCATTCCTTCGCAGCGCACAAAAATTCGGCGTCTCACGACGCCACGCCGAGGGAACGACCAAGCTTTCGCCCGTACACCCCGGCGCTCAGGGTCGGCGGCTTATAGGGGAGCGCCCCGGGCCCGTCAAGCCGAGCCTGGCCGACAGCCGAGCCTGGCCGAGCCTGGCCGGGAACTGGATTTTCGCCCTTCTGCGGACTATATGCGCACTGGCGGCGCCGCGGCATTTCGTCCGTTTCGGCGCGAAGGCAGGTCGATGAACCGTTACGAGAAGCGCCCGAGCGCGCTCAACGAAGCCCAGGTGCAATACCGCGACGGAGACTTCCGCGTGCTCCGCCCCGGGGCCTATGTGATATGCGCCGCGACCGGCGTCGAAATCCCGCTCGGCGAACTGCGCTACTGGGACGTCGAGCGGCAGGAGCCTTACGCGAGCCCTCGAGCCGTGATGACCGGCCTGAAAGCCGTGACCCGCGACTGAGGCCAACGCCTATTTTCGCGGGCCTGTCCAGGCTTGCAAATTTCAGCCCTATAGTTCATATATGAACGAACACGGTTGGCGGAATTTTCCGCCCTGCCAATTCCCGCAGAGGTCTCAGCATGCCGGTCTACAGGGCTCCGGTCGACGATACGCTGTTCCTGCTCGAGGACGTGCTCGAATATTCACGCTTCGCCAATTTCCCGCGCTTCGCCGAGGCGCCGCACGACGTGATCAGCCAGATCCTCGAAGAGGGCGGCAAGTTCGCTGCGGAGACGCTGCTGCCGCTCAATCGAAGCGGCGACGCCGAAGGCTGCGTCCGCAATCCCGATGGTTCGGTTACGACGCCCAGAGGGTTCAAGGAGGCTTACAAGGCCTATTCGGAATACGGATGGGTCGGCATTTGCGGCGAACATCAATACGGCGGTCACGGTCTGCCCTATTTCCTCGGCGTCGCGCTGAGCGAATACGCGCTCTCGGCCAATCTCGCTTTCGCCATGTATCCGGGCCTCACCAACGGCGCCGCGGCGGCCCTGCTCGACCACGGCTCCGAAGCGCTGAAGGCCAAATACCTGCCGAAGTTGACGAGCGGCGAGTGGACCGGCACGATGAACTTGACCGAGCCGCATTGCGGCACCGATCTCGGCCTGCTGAAGACGCGCGCCACACTCGACAGCGACGGCTCCTACACGATCTCGGGCACGAAAATCTTCATCTCCGCCGGCGAGCACGACCTCGCCGAGAACATCATCCATCTGGTGCTGGCGAGAATCGACGGCGCGCCCGCCGGCGTCAAAGGCATCTCGCTGTTCCTCGTGCCGAAGGTCCTCGTCGACGAGGATGGCTCGCTGGGGAATCGCAACCACGTGCTGTGCGGCGCCATCGAGGAGAAAATGGGCATCCATGGCAACTCCACCTGCGTCATGAACTATGACGGGGCCAAGGGCTGGCTCGTCGGCGAAGAGAATCGCGGCCTCAATGCGATGTTCGTGATGATGAACGCGGCGCGGCTGGGCGTCGCCGTGCAGGGCCTCGCGCTATCGGAGGTTGCCTATCAGAACGCCGCCGCCTACGCCAAGGAGCGCCTCCAGGGACGCTCGCTCACCGGCCCCAAGGCCCCGGAAAAGCCGGCCGACCCGCTGCTGGTCCATCCCGACGTACGCCGCATGCTGCTCGAGATCCGCTCGTTCAACGAGGCCGCGCGCGCTCTGCTGCTTTCGGTCGCGCTCTCGGAAGACGAGTCGCTGGAATCGCCGGACGCCAAGGCGCGGGCGGTCGCCGAGGATCGGCTGAGTCTGATGACGCCGATCCTCAAAGGCGTGCTCACGGATTACGGTTTCGCCAATGCCGTCAAGGCGCAGCAGGTGCTCGGCGGCCACGGCTACATCGCGTCGGCAGGCATGGAGCAGTTCGTGCGCGACGCCCGCATCCCCATGATCTACGAGGGCGCCAATGGCGTGCAGGCCCTCGACCTCGTCGGCCGCAAGCTGCCCAAGGACGGCGGGCGCGCGGTGATGGCGATGTTCGCCGAGGTCAATGGCTTCCTCGCCGCCAATAAGGAGGATGCGGCGCTCGCGCCCTATCTCGCGCCGCTCCAGACGGCGTTAGGCCAGTTGCAGCAGGCGACGATGTGGCTGATGCAGAACGGGCCGAAGAACCCCGACAATGGCGGCGCGGCGTCGTACGATTATATGCACCTGTTCGGCCTCACCGCGCTCGGCTACATGTCGGCGCGCATCGTCAAGGCCGTGCTGAAGCGCCAGGCGGCAGGGACGAGCAACCCGGCGCTCGATGTCAAGCTCACGCTCGCCAAGTTCTTCGCCGAGCGTATCCTGCCCGAGGCCGGCGCACATCTGGCGCGCCTGACCAGCGGCGCGGCGACGATGATGGAGATGCCTGCGGACGCGTTCTGAGCCGCGCAGCTGGGAGAACAGCATGACAGAGCGCCTCGGTTATACAGGCGGATGCCAATGCGGCGCGGTGCGCTATCGGCTCGACGCCGAGCCGGGCGGCGCCAACATCTGCCACTGCCGCATGTGCCAGAAGGCGGGCGGCGCTCCCTTCATGGCCTTCGCCGCCGTGCCAAACGATGCGTTCGTCGTCACGCGCGGCCGGGTCTCGACGTTCAGGAGTTCCGACATCGCCGAACGCGGCTTCTGCGCCGCGTGCGGCACGCCGCTCACCTACCGCGGGCTGAAGGCCAAGCGAACGAGCTTTACGCTCGGCAGCCTCGACGATCCGAACGCGGTTGCGCCGACGGTGCAGCTCGGGATCGAGTCGCGCGTGACCTGGATCGACTCTGGGCTCGCCGCGCCGACGCTTCGCACCGAAGACTGGCTCAAATCCAAGAATATCGCGTCGGTCGGCAATCATCAGCATCCCGACAGGGAAGATTGAATTCAAGGGCGGCGTCCGCCGCCTCGGAGGAGTGCTAAAATGGCCGAGGCCTTCATCTATGATCACGTGCGCACCCCACGCGGGCGTGGCAAGCCGGATGGCGCGCTGCATACGGTGACGACCCTTCAGCTCGCCGCGACCCCCTTGCGCGCGGTGCGCGAGCGCAACGACCTCGAGCACGGCGAAGTCGACGACGTGATCCTCGGTTGCGTCGATCCGGTCGGCGAGGCCGGCGGCGTGATCGGCCGCATGGGCGCGCTGGCGGCCGGATTCGGCGATGGCGTGCCGGGCGTTCAGATCAGCCGGTTCTGCGCCTCCGGCCTCGACAGCGTCAATTTCGCCGCCGCGCAGGTGATGTCGGGCCAGCACGATCTCACCATCGGCGGCGGCGTCGAATCGATGAGCCGCGTCGGCATGGGCGCTTCCGGCGGGGCCTGGCCGGTCGACCCGGCGCTCGCCATCCCCGCCTATTTCCTGCCGCAGGGCATATCCGCCGACCTCATCGCCACCAAATACGGCTTCTCCCGCGACGACGTCGACGCCTATGCGCTACAGTCGCAGCAGCGCGCCGCCGCCGCCTGGAGCGAGAAGCGGTTCCAAAAGTCGATCGTTCCGGTCAAGGACATCAATGGCATTACGCTCATCGACCGCGACGAGCACATGCGTCCCGAGACCACCATGCAATCGCTGGCGAGCCTGAAGCCGTCGTTCGTCATCATGGGCGAGCAGGGCGGCTTCGACGCCGTCGCCATCCAGGCGCATCCGGAAGTCGAGCGCATCAACCACGTCCACCACGCCGGCAATTCCTCGGGCATCGTCGACGGCGCCGCCGCGGTGCTGGTCGGTTCCAAGGAAGCCGGCGCCCGCAAAGGCCTGAAACCGCGCGCTCGGATCAGGGCCTTTGCCAATATCGGCACAGAGCCGGCGATCATGCTGACGGGACCGGTGGATGTGACCCGTAAAGTGCTCGCCCGCGCGGGGATGAAGATCTCCGACATCGACCTCTTCGAGGTCAACGAGGCCTTCGCGTCGGTGGTGCTGCGCTTCTGTCAGGCGTTCGATCTCGATACCAGCCGGGTCAACGTCAACGGCGGCGCCATCGCGATGGGCCATCCGCTCGGCGCGACCGGCGCCATGATTCTGGGGACCGCGCTTGACGAACTCGAGCGCACCGGCAAGGGCGTGGCGCTCATTACGCTATGCATCGGCGGCGGCATGGGCACCGCCACGATCATCGAACGCGTGTGATCCGAAGCGGAGATCCATGACCATGAAACTCGCCAATTTCCGTTCCGAGATCGACGCCGACG
>JBKQKS010000184.1:0-7353 GCA_052147395.1 Roseiarcus sp. | reverse complement strand
CTCGCCGCATGGCTCTCGGGAAATCCGTATTCGCCAAAGCCTTCGATCTGGCGGAAGCAACGCTCCGCGAATTCGCGCTCATAACCCTTGGCGACCATGCCTTCGACCATCTTGGTCCTAAAGGTCTGGATCGTGCCGACGCGGCGGAACGTCGCCATGGCGCGCCTGAGCTTGTCGGCCTCGCCCGGCGAGAACCCGGCCGCGACGATCGCGATTCTCATCGCCTGTTCCTGGAACAACGGCACGCCGAGCGTCTTGCCGAGCACCGCCTCGAGCTCGCGCGAGGGATACACGACGTCCTCGATCCCCTGCCGGCGGCGCAGATAGGGATGCACCATGTCGCCCTGGATCGGCCCCGGGCGCACGATCGCGACCTCGATGACGAGGTCGTAGAATTTTTCCGGCTTCAGCCGCGGCAGCATCGACATCTGCGCGCGGCTCTCGATCTGGAACACGCCGATCGTGTCGGCGCGCTGGATCATCTGATAGACGCAGGCCTCCTCCGCAGGAATCGTCGCCAGCGACAGCCGCCGCCCGTAATGCCTGTCGAGCAACGATAACCCCTTGCCGAGCGCGGTGAGCATGCCGAGCGCGAGCACGTCGATCTTGAGAATTCCCAGCGCATCGAGATCGTCCTTGTCCCATTCGATGAGCGTGCGGTCCTCCATCGCCGCGTTGAGAATCGGCGACACTTCGTCGAGCGGATCGCGGGTGATGACGAAGCCGCCGCTGTGCTGCGTCAGATGGCGCGGAAAGCCCGCGAGCTCGGCGGCGAGTTTCAGGGCCATCGCCAGAGCCGGGTCGGAAGGATCGAGCCCGGCGTCGCGCGCGCGGTCATCGCCGATCTTCGCCGTGCCGCCCCAGCTCGTGTTGTTGAGCGCGACGATCACGTCGTCGGAGAGCCCGAACACTTTTGCGGTCTCGCGAATGGCGGAACGACCGCGATAGGTCGTCACCGCGGCGGCGAGCCCGGCGCGATCCCGCCCGTGGCGTGCGTAGATGTACTGGATCACCTCGTCGCGCCGCTCGTGCTCGAAATCGACATCGATGTCCGGCGGTTCGTTGCGCTCGGCGGAGACGAAACGCTCGAACAACAGATCGAAGCGCGCGGGATCGACCTCGGTGACGCCGAGACAGAAACAAACCGTCGAATTGGCCGCCGACCCCCGCCCCTGACAAAAGATGCCGCGCGAGCGCGCAAAGCGTACGATGTCGTGCACGGTGAGAAAGTAGGGGGCGTAACCGAGCCGGCCGATCAGCTCGAGCTCGTGCGCGAGCCCATGGCTCACACGCTCGGGGACGCCGTCGGGGAAACGGATTTTTGCGCCCTCGTAGGCAAAGGACTCCAGCGCCGCCTGCGGCGTCGCGAATCCCTCGCGCAGTTCTTCGGGATAGCTGTGGGCGAGTTCGTCGAGACTGAAGTGGAGACCGGAGAGGAAGTTCAACGTCTCCTCGATCGCGGCGGGCGCCTCGGCGAACAGCCGCATCATCTCCTCGGGCGGTTTCAGATGCCGCTCGGCGTTGGCTTGGCAGAGCTTGCCCGCCGCCTCCAGCGTCACGCCCTCGCGGATGCAGGCGACGACGTCGGCGAGCGGACGGCGCTCGGGGACGTGCATCAGCACGTCGTTGGTCGCGATCAGCGGCGCGCGGATTTCGCGCGCGAGCAGAACGCGTTTGGCCAGCGCGCCGCGCATCGCCTCGCCATAGTTTTGGCTCGCGCCGACCCATAATCTCGAGCCGAAGGCTTCGCGCAGTTGCTGCAATTTGGCGCGCTCTCCTTTCGCGGCGCCAGGCATGGCGATGGCGCGCAAGTCCTCGGCGGCGGCGAGCGCGTCGGCAAGATCGAGATGGCAGGCGCCCTTCTCGGCGCGCAGGTTGCCTTTGCTCAACAGCTTGCTGAGGCGCCCGTAGCCGGCGCGGTTTTCGGGATGGACAATCAAGTCCGGCGCGCCGTCGCGAAAGGCGAGCCGCGCGCCGACGACGACGCGCATGGCGCCGATCGCCTGTTTGTTCTCTCGCGCGTAAACGTGCGCGCGCACCACGCCCGCCAGCGTGTTGCGATCGGCGACGCCGAGGCCGGACAAGCCGAGCTCCGCCGCCCGCGCGACCATCTCCTCGGGATGCGACGCGCCGCGCAGGAACGAGAAATTGGTCATCGCCGCGAGCTCGGCGAAGCGAGGGGCGAGGCGGATCATGGGACTTCACCAAGTACGAAGCTCGGCCATTGACCGGTTTGAATTTTACACAGTCCCTTCATGACTTTTTCTCGAAAGGGCTCGAAATTCGATGAGAACATATATAGAACACGGATCATGCCAGAGTTCAAGCGACAACGGGTTCGCGACGCTCTTCACGACTTGATCGAGTTCGATGAGGGCGACGGATTTGAAAGCATGTTATGGCGCGTCGTTCAGACGCCGCCGTTTCAACGCTTGCGGCGAATTAGACAGCTCGGATTCAGCGAACTGGTGTATCCTGGCGCCACGCATACGCGCTTCGCCCACTCGTTGGGCGTCTTTTATACTGCGCGCCAATTGATGAAAATCGTCGACCTTTATGCGTCTAGAACTCCGGAAGAGAGGATACAGCGGGAAGCCGCGCTAGCCGCGTGCCTCGTGCATGATGTCGGGCATGGACCGTTCAGCCACGCCTTCGAAGCAATCGGAATGCGGTTCGATTGGAGTCTCGTGGCGGAGCACGAAAAGCATAGCGACATTCTCATTCGATCGAAGGAAACACGAAGCATCGGCGAAGTCCTGAACGGATACCGTCCCGGTTTCGCCGACCTTGTCGCAGACGTACTGCGCCGCGGACCAGAGACTGTTTACGGATCGATCGTTTCCAGCCAATTCGACGCCGATCGGCTCGACTATATTAGACGTGACAGGTTGATGACAGGGACGCGATTGGCCCGTATCGATTTCGAGTGGCTGCTCGCAAACTTGGAGATTGGCGAGCTGCAGCAGTCGGCGACTGGGGCCGGTGTAGGTCAAACAGCAGAGCCACTGTCGAGGAAGACGCTCGTACTGGGACCGAAGGCGATTTATGCCGCCGAGGCTTTTTCGGTTGGTCTGTTTCAGATGTACCCAACTGTCTATCTCCACAAGACGACCCGAGGCGCCGAAAAACTGGCGCAGTTCGTCCTGGAGCGTGTCGCAAAGCTCGTGACAGAAGGAGACACCTCGAAGCTCGGGCTTCCCGCGACTCATCCACTGATCAGTTTCTTCAAGAACCCGGGTTCTTCGCAGGCGCTCTGCAGCCTCGACGACGCTGTGGTCTATAGCGCGTTCTCTTTGCTCCGTGATTCCGATGATCGATTGATCGCCGACTTTTCCGGGCGCCTGCTGGACCGCAGACTCTTCAAGTCGATCGACCTTTTGGCGATGGCGGGGCTCAATCTTCGGATCAAGAAAGCGGAAGATCACGAAAAGGCGGTCGCACAGCTTCGCTTCGGGGTTCAGAACAAGATCGACGACTGGATAACGGATAACCCGGATCGAGAAGGCCGTATTCTTTTTGATTTTGCGAAACGCGAAATTTACAAGCCGATGGGCGAGGAACCGTCGATGAACGACATTTGGATACGGGAGGGCGGGAGATTAGTACCTTTGCGCGAGCGCTCCGAGGCCGTCAGGGCGATTGGAACTTTCTTCGCAATTCGTGCATATGTCGACGAAAGGGACGAAGAAGCGCGTCGATTCGTCGAGGAGTGCGTTTCCACGGCTGCCAAGGGAGAAGCATCGTGAGCGACGCTCGGCTTTCTTTGAAGGATCGCATGAGGCTTGGCGCCGATATCGTGCGCGACGCCGGCGGAAGGATCATTGGCCGAACGCGGCTGCAGAAATCAGTTTTCCTGTTGTCGTTAGCCGGTTTCGAGAAACGGTTTCAGTTTGGCTACAAGCACTATGGACCGTTCAGCGAGTCGCTCGCCGAGGCGGTCGATCTCGCGGTGGCTTTCGACTTGATTTCGGAGCGGCGCGGCGAAAGCTCTTGGGGCGGGACTTATTCTGACTATTCGGTGAAGGACTCGACTGACGTCGATGCCGACGCTCGCGTCCGACTTTTGCGAGAAGCTGCGAAATCGGACCCGATTCTCCTGGAATTGGCTGCGACCGCCGGTTATCTTTTTCAAGAGGAGGGCAGCAATGAGCCTTGGGCGAAGACGGCTCGGCTGAAGCCGGATAAGTCGGCGGACGGTCGGCTGGAGCGCGCGAAGAATTTGTATCTTCATTTGCGCGCGGTGTCGGATAATGCGCTTCCTGAGATTGGTTCGGCGTGACGCGCTTCTCCCGTTTCGAGGATAGAGGCGTTCACCCGAACACCCCGTGCAGAAACCATTTCGCGCGCGCCGTCTCGCGGCCGTAGAGGCCTTCGCGGTAGAGCCAGTAGCGGCGGCCGGAAGAATCCTCGGCGCGAAAATAGTCGCGCGTCGGAGCGCCGGCCGAGCGCCACCACGGCGCGGCGATGCGTTCGGGGCCCTCGATCGCGGCGACGTCGTGCAGCAACCGCCGCCAGCGGAATCTCAGCGGTGGGCCGTCGGGGACTTCGGCGATCGCCTCGATCGGCTCGGGCCGCTCGAACAGTTTCAGCGGCCGGTTCGGCGCCTCGTCGAGGCTCGCGGCGCCCTCGGTCTCGCGCGAAAGGATCGCAGGCGCGGCGGCGACGGCGCGCTCGGGAACATGCGCATCGATGAGAGACTGCCGCGTCACCCGGCCCGCGCCGAGCCGCGCGCTCAGGCGGTCGACGAGATCGGCGAGCTCTTTCGCCCGCGCCGCCTCGTGGGCGCGTTCCCATTCGCTCTGCGAAGGCGCGAGCGGCTCGGCGGCGAGGCAGGAAAGCCTGATCAGATCGATGCCGAAGCCGGCGTCGATCTCGTCCTCGTTCACGCCCGCGAGCCGCTCGGCGAACAGCCGCTGGATCGCGCGCGCCTCGTTGAGCGGCCGGCTCGCGCCGGCGCGGATGCGGCGCACGTCGCCGTCGACGCGATAGAGGGAGAGCTCCAGCCTGCGCGCGCCCTTCATCTGCCGCTCCAGCAGCACGACGAGATCGTCGGCGAGTTTGGCGATCGTCGCCTTCGCGGCGTCCGCGTGAAGGATCGGGCTCGCGTAGCGCCGCTCGGCGACGAACTCGGGCGGCGCGCGCCGCGGCGAGATCGACGGCCGCGTCAGGCCCGTCAGCTCGTCGAGGCGGGCGATCACGTCGACGCCGAACCGCGCTGCGATCGGCGCCCGCGGCCGCAGCGCGAGATCGCCGACGCGCCGCAAGCCGGCGCGTAAAAGATCGGCGACGTCATCGGGCGCGATGCCGAGCGCGGCGGCCGGCATGTCGTGAAAGACTTTGGCGAAGGCTTTGTCGTCGAGGTTCGCGGCGGCGATCGGCGCGGCGCCAAAACGCGCGAGCGCCGCCGCGGCGCGCGGATTGTCGGCGAGACCGCAGCGCACAGCCAAGCCATATCTCTCGAACCGCGTCTCGACGTCGCCGACGAGCCCCTGTTCGCCGCCGAACAGATGGGCGACGCCGGAGACGTCGAGCATCAGGCCGTCGGCGCCGTCGAGCGCGACGAGCGGCGTATAGCGCGCGCAGGCGTCGGCGAGCCGCTCGAGAAACTTCCGCTCCGCCGCCGCGTCGGCGTCGACCGCGGCGAGTGCGGGAATTCTCGCCCGCGCATCGGCAAGCGTGAGGCCTGCGGTCAGACCGAGCCGCGCGGCGTTCGCGTCGACGCCGACGAGCCGGCGCGCGTTGCTCACCGTCGCGACCGTCGCCAGCGCCGCTTTCGCGTCAACGCGGAAGGCGAGCCGCGCGCGGTCGGTCGTCAGCCGCGGCAGCCAGAGGGAGAGGAATCGCCGGTTCGCCAAAAGTTCTGTCCTCGCTTCGCCATTCGAGGCGGATGATGCGCGCCGTATCGAGCCCCGCCGGCGGCCCGCGCCCCGCGGAGAGGCGGGTTTTTACGATGCGCGCGGCAAACGTGGGAGGGCCCGGCAGGCCGCGACCGCCGGCGGCCGAAAAATGCGCGCTCGGCGCCGCGGCGATCTCGAAGCGCGTCTCGGCGGCGCTCGATAGTCTGTCCGCCGCGCCGTAGGCGCTCGCCAGCACCATGAGCGCCGGCGTCGCGCCCGCGCGCGCGGCGATGAGCAGGCGGCGCGAAACGGTGAGGTCGTAGGCCTTCAGACGCCAGATCTCGCCGAGCACGAAGGCCGCCGCGCCGGAGCGCAGCGCTTCTTCCATCGCCTGCAGCGCGGCGGGGGCATCGGGCGTCCGCACGAACACCAGGCGGTCGAGATCGAGCCCATGGGCGACGAGGCCCGGGCCGTAGAGCGCGCCGTTCTCGTAAGCCACGAAGTCTTCGGCGACGATGAGCCCCGAGGCGCGCCGCTCGCAAAGCCGCCGCGCCGCGAGGCTCAGCGCGAAGCCGAAAGCCGCCGGGCCGTCGGCGGGCGCGGCGGGCGCGATCTCGTGCAAGCCGTCCACGGCGAGCCCGCCGCCGAGCGCGGCGTCGAGCGCCGGCCCGAGCGACAGCCGCGCCTGGGGCCGCGGCGCGCCTGCGCCCGCGCGCATTTCGATCTCTTCGAGGACGCGGCGCAAACGCGCCACCCCCTCGGCCCTGCCGCTCGGCGACATCCGTCTCGACGCTTTCTATTGTTCCCTATTTGTTCTAGAGTGGCGCATTGTCGGGAGAGAGTCAAGGGCGACGAAGCTGGACGCCGTCGCCCGATGGCTTCCGTTTCGGGAGCTCCAATGCTATTCCTTTCCCAAGTCAGCCACACTCGTCAGCGACGAAGTCATGCCGTCGGCTACGCCAACCGCCGCCGAGATCGCCGCCTGGCAGGACCTCCCCCGCGACGAACAAGTGCGGCGCATACGCCAAGCGCTGGCCTCGCCCGAAGCGTTGACGCCATGCGAAGCGACGAGGGCGGAGATCTGGGCCGAGATCGAGGGCGACGCGGCGAGGCATGGGTAGCTATCGCCTTTCGCGACTGGCGCGGCGCCAAATCCGCGGCATCGGACGTTACACGCTGAAACGTTTCGGCGACTATCAGGCCAGAGCCTATCATGCCGGCCTCGAGCGCACGTTCGGACTTCTGGCGGATTTCCCGAAGATCGGCGCCGAAGCCGGCGAATGGCTCTCTGGCGCACGACGCTTTCGTTTCCAATCCCATGCGAGGGGCGTCTGCGCTCGGCGCTCGGCCTCCCGCAGGCGATCGACGCCGAGCCGCGAAAAGTTGTAACCAGGGCAGATTCCCGGGCGCCATTGTAGGCGAGGTCGTTGACCTCGCTCCTTCCGCTTGGAAGAGACGTGCAGAATGAGGCGCTTACGCGCCGACCGAGGTCGACGACCTCGGCTACAGAATGGCG
>JBKQKS010000183.1:0-16515 GCA_052147395.1 Roseiarcus sp. | reverse complement strand
CATGCGAGGTGTTGAGGGGGATCGACCGGGACGATAGGACAGCTGAGCGCTTTCTTCCGCGGCGACCAAGGCTCGGCCGCGCCTCGAGAAGAATCACGAGCGAACATACTCCACGGAGCAAAAAAGGAAACCCGCGCCGCGTCGCGATAGTGTCTCACGTTGAATTTGGGAGGTGCGGTTGCGCAGGACCTGTGCCGAACTCGGGCGGTAACCCGTCATCCTCTAGCTGGGCCTGTAAGAGCCCGGCGAGGTAATCTTCCATATTGGACAGATCAAGCCTGCCAGCCTCCCAAGCGATATCGCATTCTTTCAATGCGCGATAATACGGCTTTCGATTTTCGCGAATGCGTTCCGGAACAATCTTCCGACCCTTCAGGATCGCACCTGTCTTCACACACATTAGGTAATAGCAGACAGCGCGAGCCGTTCGCCCATTTCCTTCAATGAAAGGATGAATCCAATTCAGACGCCATAATCCATAAGCGGCGAGTTCCGTCGTAGTCCACGCGCCCCAATTCTCATGGATTGTGGAAATGAACCGATCCATTAACTCGGGAACGTCGCGGAAGTGAGGAGGAACGTGGTGCTGAAGGTATATGGGTTCTTCTCGAAAACGCCCTCCGAATTGTGAGATATTGGCGACCGCGACGTGATTTAGCGCCCAAATTGTATATTTATCCAACGCGAATGGACCCTGTTTCAATCCAAGTTCTATGCAATTCATAAGGAGGTCATATTGCCGAATCAAATTAAGCTCTTGAACGCGCTCAAATAGTTCAGGATCGATTTCCTCGAGAACGACCATCCGAGCGCCTTCGTATCAGTCCGCTAAAATGCGAATCCTCTTTGCTGCCAAACGAGCCGAATCCTTTGTTATTTTTGAATTTTCTGGCGCGTTGCCAAAGGCAAAACTGATGCGCTGCTCAGCCAACTCCTCGTCGGAGATTTTGGAAGCCCGCGCAGCTTCCAGTAACTTCTCCAACTCGGGGCGCCGTGGCGCCCGTTTGAAAAGTGCCTGACGTGCCGCCATGTGATTCTCCCCACTGGTCTTTTAAATTCTAACGCACAACCGCTCACTAAGGTATGACATATGAATCACACCTATGTGGATTTTTTTCGGTCGACACGATATCGGTTAGTCTATCCGCTTGGCGGCTAGCAACGAATTATATGTTCCTCGTAGCCAAAGCCGAAAAGCACCCTGCCGACTTCATCAGCGGAGCCGCGAAGATCCAGAAGTGCGGCCCACACAGAGCGATTTCCGCCGAAATTTCAAACTGAGACGCTGCGCGAGCTGCGCTGTGTGTGCGCGTGCGCTTGAAAGGGCCTCGGCGCTGGTCCATTGTCCGCGCCGCCGACCGAGGGGCTCGGAGACCAACGTGAACCCAACGTCAAAATCGCCGCCGCGCGTAGGCCTGTTCGTGACCTGCCTCGTCGATACGATGCGCCCGAGCGTCGGCTTCGCGGCGGTCAAACTGCTCGAGGACGCCGGCTGCCGCGTCACAGTGCCTTCACAGACCTGCTGCGGCCAGCCCGCCTATAATTCGGGAGACCGCGCCGACGCCAAGCGCATCGCGCTGCAGACTATGGCGGCGTTCGAACATTGCGACTGGGTGGTGGCGCCGAGCGGCTCCTGCGCCGGCCAGCTTGCCAGGCACTATCCCGAACTGTTCGTGGACGATCCCGATTTGGCGCCGAAAGCGGCGGCGTTCGCCGCCAAGTGCCGCGAACTCGTGAGTTTTCTCGTCGATGAGCTCGGCGTGCAATCGGTTACCGCCAGCTTCGACGGGACGGCGACCTATCACGATTCCTGCTCGGGCCTGCGCGAGCTCGGCGTCAGGCGCCAGCCGCGAAAACTGCTCGCCAGCGTCGAGGGGCTGAAGCTCGTCGAAATGCAGGACAGCGAGACCTGCTGCGGCTTCGGGGGAACCTTCTCCGTCAAGTACGGCGAGCTCTCCGACGCCATCGTCAAAGAGAAGGTCGCCAACATCGAGGCGAGCGGCGCCGACTTGCTGATCGCCGGCGATCTCGGCTGCCTCATGACCATGGCGGGAAAGCTGCAACGGCAGGGCAAACGCGTCAAGGCGCGCCACGTCGCGGAAGTGCTCGCCGGCATGAGCAATATTCCGGCGATCGGCGAGCCGAAGGAGGCCTCCCCATGAGCTCCGCCGCGACGACCCCGCGCTTCAAACAGAATGCGCACGAGGCGCTAGCCGACGCGCGGCTGCAGCGCGCGCTGGTTCACGCCCGCAACTTCATTCCCCGCCGCGCCGCCGCAGCCGAGCGGCTGCCGGAATTCGACGCGCTCAGCGACAGCGCTCGCGACATCAAGAACCACACGCTCGCCCATCTCGACCTCTATCTCGAAACCTATGAGCTGAAGGTGACGGAAGCCGGCGGCGTCGTGCATTGGGCGCGCGATGCCGAGGAGGCGAGAACGATTTTCCTCGAGCTGGCCAAGGCGCGCGGCGCCAAGCGCGTGACCAAGGGCAAGTCGATGATCTCGGAAGAGATCGGGCTCAACGAGGCGCTGGCGGCGGCCGGCGTCGAGGCGGTCGAAACCGATCTCGGCGAATATATCATCCAGCTGCGCCACGAGGCGCCCTCGCACATCATCGCGCCGGCGATCCACGTCAGCCGCGACGACATCGAGAGCGAATTCCGCAAGGCGCACCGCGACCTGCCTGCGGACCGCGACCTCACGGCGCCCGAAAAACTGCTCGCCGAGGCGCGCAGCGTGCTGCGCGAAAAATTTCTTTCCGCCGACATCGGCGTCACCGGGGCGAACTTCCTCATCGCCGAGACCGGAGCGTCGGTCATCGTCACCAACGAGGGCAACGGCGACCTGACGCAGATCCTGCCCAAGGTCCATGTCGTCATCGCCTCGCTGGAAAAGATCGTGCCGACGCCGGAGGACGCCGCGCAGCTGCTGCGCGTGCTGGCGCGCTCGGCGACGGGTCAGGACATGTCGGTCTATACGACGTTCTCGACCGGCCCGCGCCGGCCGGGCGATCCCGACGGACCCGAAGAATATCACGTCATCCTCATCGACAACGGCCGCTCGGCGATGCTCGGCACGCCGTTCGCGGATATGCTGCGCTGCATCCGCTGCGGCGCCTGCATGAACCATTGTCCGGTCTATCACCAGATCGGCGGCCATGCCTACGGCTGGGTCTATCCCGGCCCGATGGGCGCGGTGCTGACGCCGTCGCTGATCGGCGTCGCCGAGGGCGGGCAGTTGCCCAACGCATCGACGTTGTGCGGGCGCTGCGAAGAGGTGTGCCCGATGCGCATCCCGCTGCCGAAGATGATGCGGCACTGGCGCGAGCGCGAGTTCGAGCGCCATCTATCAGCGGCGGGGGTGCGCTACGGTCTGAAATTCTGGGCGTTTTTTGCGACGCGGCCGTGGCTCTACCGCTTGGCGACGGACATCGCGATGCGCGCGCTCGCCTGGCTCGGGCGCAACAAGGGCCGCTTCGGCTGGCTGCCGCTCGCTGGCGGATGGACCCGCTATCGCGACTTCCCGGCGCCGCAGGGCGCAACCTTTCAGGCGCAATGGCGCGCCAAATCCGGGCCGACGTGATGAGCGCGCGCGAAAAAATCCTGTCGAGTGTGCGCCGGTCGCTGCACGTGACCGGGCGCGAGGCGCCGCGTCGCGCAGCGGTCGAAGCGCGGCTTGCCGCACATCCGGCCGGCGTGGTTGTCGCGCGTGGGCAGGGCGACACCGCGGCGCGGCTCGCCTGCTTCCGCTCCGAAGTTTTACGCACCGGAGCGACGATCTCGGAAGTCGCGGCTGCGGCCGAGGCGCCGGCGGAAATCGCGCGCTACCTCAGCGAGGCGAACCAGCCGGCGACGCTGCGCATGGGCGACGATGCGCGGCTCGTGGCGCTGCCCTGGGACGGCGCCGCGATCGAGATCGCCCACGGGGCCTCGGACGGGCGCGACGTCAATGCTCTGAGCGCGGCGTTCGCCGCGATTGCCGAGTCGGGAACGGTGATGCTGGTCTCCGGCGCCGACAACCCGACGACGCTCGCCTTCCTGCCCGAGAACCACATCGTGGTCGTGTTCGCCGAGGACGTGGTCGCGGACCTCGAGAGCGCGTTCGCAAAGCTGCGCGAGCGTTTTGGAACGCTTCCGCCGCGTACGCAAAATTTCATCACCGGCCCGTCGCGCTCGGCCGACATCGAGCAGACCCTGCTGTTCGGCGCCCACGGGCCGCGGCGGCTGCATGTGGTGCTGGTGGCGTCCTTGTAGGCGAGGTCGCTGACCTCGCTTCTTCCGCTGGGAAGAGCCGTGCGGAATGACGCGCTCGAGGGCGGCGCGCGGGCTCTAGAGCATGCTCGGCAGAACGCGGTCGGGCGGGCGGTGGCCGTCCATGAAAGTCTTGATGTCGATGATGACCTTCTCGCCCATGTCGGCGCGGCCCTCGTGGGTCGCCGAGCCCACGTGCGGCAGCGGCGCTGCCTTGGCGAGCGCCACGAGCTTCTCCGACCCGGCGGGCGCGTCCAGCTGAACCGTCTATTCGAGGATCGTCGCGAGCTTCGCCAGCACCTCTTCCATGATGTCGGCCGGCGCGCTTTCCAACTTGCGGCCATGACGCGAGCCGATGTCCAGAGCGCGCGGCTGGTCACAGCGCACGACGCCTGTCGTCTCAATGCTAGCGCCCATGAGCGACACCGCAAATCCGGCCGTCCGCGCGAAGGCGCCGCCGCTCGTGATCGGCAGCACGACAGGGGTCTTCGTCAGCCGATTGAACGCCCCTGGCGAAACGATCAGCACTGGACGAGTTCCCTGTTGCTCATGGCCGGAAGTCGGATCGAGCGAGACGAGGTAGATGTCGCCGCGCTCCATCACAACAGTTCGTTGCCGGTCGGCTTGGCCTCGAGCCATTCCACATCGCCGGCCGTAAGTTCGGCCGAAGGGTCGCACTGGGCCAGCAACTGGTCCAGCGTATACAGCGGCCGCGGCTTCGGATCGACCACCAGCCGGCCATTGTCGACGATCAAACCAACCTTGGCCCCTGCCGTCAGATTTAGAACGTCGAGCAGCGCCGGCGGGACGGCCAGCATGACCGACCCTCCGACCTTGCGGAGATTTGTCGTATACATAGGCGTCTCCCAAGAGTTATATAGATATATAACATTTGACGCGCGGTTCTTCAAGGCCAGCCGATCGAGTTGTACGAGGGTCGGGACACAATCGGGCGCCCAAAAGTTTGAAATCGCTCGATCCCTGGACAAAAAGTGCCGCCCCGGCCTGCCATGCCCGGTTCGGCGGGCGGGCGCGCGGACGCCGGGGGCGGCGCCGCGTCGAGCCCGCCGTCCCAGCCGATGGGATGGGGCGAAAACCGGGGCCCGCGCCCCAAGGGAGCTGCTTCCCGCGGGTCGGCGTCCCTCGCGGGGAATGCGCGCAAGCGTATCGCGCCGGCCCCGGCTGCCGCGGTCGACGCCCGCAACACACAGCGGCCCGCCGGGCCTCGCCAAAGCTCTAGAGCATGCTCGGCAGCACGCGGTCGGGCGGGCGGTGGCCGTCCATGAAAGTCTTGATGTCGATGATGACCTTCTCGCCCATGTCGGCGCGGCCCTCGTGGGTCGCCGAACCCATGTGCGGCAGCAACACCACCTTGCCGGTTTTGGCGAGGGCGACGAGCTTCTCCGACACCGCGGGCGCGTGCTCGTAGACGTCGAGCCCGGCCGCCGAAAGCTCGTCGGCCTCCAGCATCCGGGTCAGCGCGTTCTCGTCGACGATTTCGCCGCGCGCGGTGTTGATGAGGATCGCCTCGGGGCGCATGTGATTGAGCCGCCGCGCCGAGAGCAGGTGGTAGGTCGCCGGAGTGTGCGGGCAATTGATCGACACGATGTCCATCCGCGCCAGCATCTGGTCGAGCGATTCCCAGTAGGTCGCCTCCAGCGCCTCCTCGATCTGCGAGGCGACGCGGCGGCGGTTGTGGTAGTGGATCGACATGCCGAAGGCGAGCGCCCGGCGCGCGACCGCTTGGCCGATTCGGCCCATGCCGACGATGCCGAGCCGCTTGCCGGTGATGCGCTGGCCGAGCATCCAGGTCGGCGACCAGCCGGCCCAGCGGCCCTCCGGAATGATCTGAGCGCCCTCGACGACGCGGCGCGCCGTGGAGAGGATGAGCGCCATCGTCATGTCGGCGGTGTCTTCGGTGAGCACGCCGGGGGTGTTGGTGACGGTGATGCCACGGCGCAACGCCGAGGTCACGTCGATATTATCGACGCCGTTGCCGAAATTTGCGATCAATTTCATGTTTTCGCCTGCCTGGGCGATCATGTGCGCGTTGATGTGATCGGTGATCGTCGGCACGAGCACGTCGGCCTCGCGCATCGCTTCGGCGATCTCAGCCTCCGACATCGGCTTGTCGTCGAGGTTGAGGCGCGCGTCGAACAGCTCGCGCATGCGCGTTTCGACCGACTCGGGCAAACGACGCGTGACCACGACGAGAGGTTTTCTCTTGGTCATGACGCCCTGCCTCCGAAATCTCGAGACGCGCCCGCCGGGTTCGCCTCAGTCAAAGTCGTTTGGGTTATCGCGGGTTTACGCCCCGTTAACGCCACGGGCGGCACACCTGCCGGAAGGGCTCGGCCCCATCGGCGAGCGTCGCATCTCGCGCGGCCTGTCTAGCAGATGGGAAGCCAAAGACAAGGACGCGTCCGGCCGCCGCTCAGAGGAGTTTGTCTAATGAGGTCGAACTGCAGTTTGGCGCGAACCCTCGTCGCCGTTCTTGCGGCGCTGTGGCTCGTAACCGGTCTGGCTCGAGCCGTCGACCTGGCGAAGGGGCCGGTGACCGGGCTGCCGTTGCCGCGCTATGCGAGCCTCAAGACCGACCGCGTCAATCTGCGCGAAGGGCCCTCCAAGGATCACCCGACCAAGTGGGTATACGAGCGCGCCGGTTTGCCGGTCGAGATCACCGCCGAATTCGACATCTGGCGCCGCGTGCGCGATTCCGACGGAACCGAGGGCTGGGTTCTGCACTCGCTGCTGTCGGGCCGACGCACCGGGCTCGTCGCCCCGGGCAAGAAGGGGCAGGAGTACGCGATCTACGTCCGGCCCTCGACCCGCGCCGATATTGCCGCGCGATTGCAGTCCGGCGTGATCGCAAACGTGAAAAGTTGCGATGGATCATGGTGCTTGGTGCAAGGGGAGGGTTTCAAAGGCTATATCGAGCAGGTCGTGCTCTGGGGCGTCTACCCGAACGAAAAAGTCGAGTAGACCAGGGCGCGGCCGGAACGTGAAAGTCCAGGCGCGCAATTGAACCCGGTCATCGAAGACGACTTCGGCCATCGAGCGCGGTCGCTGCGCCTCGATACTCTCATTAAACTGCGCTGGCTGGCGGCGGCCGGACAGGTCGCGGCTATGCTGGTGTCCTATTTCGGCGTCGGCGTGCGGTTTCCGCTCATACCCGCGCTGGCCTGCGCCGGCGCCTCGGTCGCGCTGAACCTGTGGCTGCGCTGGCGTTTCCCGATCAGCTTTCGGCTCTCGGACGCGTTCACCACCTACCTGCTCGGATTCGATATCCTGCAGCTCGCGGCGCTGCTGTTCCTGAGCGGCGGCCTCGCCAATCCGTTCTCGATCTTCTTTCTGGCCCCGATGGCGACCTCCGCGGTGTCTTTGCCCCGGGAATACGTGTGGTTTCTGCTCGTGCTTTCGCTGGTGTGCGAAACCGCGCTGGAATTCGACAACCTGCCGCTGCGAATCGATGGCGCCGAGCCGCTGGCGCTGCCGCCGCTGCTCAATCTCGGATTGTGGTTCGCCTTCAGCCTCAGCGCCGTGTTCGTGACCTTCTACGGCAATCGGGTGGCGACCGAGGCCCGGCAGCTGGCGAGCGCGCTCAACGCGACCGAACTCATTCTCGCCCGCGCCCAGCATCTCTCGCAGCTCGACGGGCTCGCGGCCGCGGCGGCGCACGAGCTCGGCACGCCGCTCGCCACCGTCGCGCTCGTCGTCCACGAACTGGCGCGCCAGCCCAACGTCGCCGAGCTCTGCGCCGAGGACCTGCAGCTCGCCGAGGGCGAACTCGCGCGCTGCCGGTCGATCCTGCGCAAGCTGTCGTCGCCCGAAGACATGGCGGAACATGCTTTCGACGACGGGGGCCTGGCCAATCTGCTCGAAGAGATCGCGGCGCCGCACCGGCTGCAGGACACCGAGATCGATGTCGGAAGCCGCGGCGAGGGCGTGGAGCCGAACTGCGGGCGCAACCCGGCCATCCTCTATGGGCTCGCCAATCTCATCGAGAATGCCGTGAGCTTCGCCGCCTCGCGGGTCTCGATCCAGGCCGCCTGGAGCGCCGCCGAGGTCAGCGTCGTCATCGCCGACGACGGCCCGGGTTTTCCCTCGCAAGTGCTCGCCCGACTCGGCGAGCCCTATATTTCCGACCGCGCCGCGGCGCGGCGGGGCGCGGCGGAGCCGGCCTACGGGTTGGGCCTTGGGCTTTTCATCGCAAAGGCTCTATTAGAGAGATCGGGAGCGAAGCTGACGATCGCCAATGCGAGCGGCGATCGACGCGGCGCCGTCGCGACGGTCGTCTGGCCGCTCGCGAACTTCAATCAGGCGCGGGTTGGACCTCGGCGGGACGGTTCCGAACTCGAGGACTCGGCGCGGGGACGACGATGACGCAAGCGGACGGCGGGCCGACGGTGGAAATGAATGGGGCGCTCGAGCACGATCGCTCGCTGCTCATCCTCGATGACGACAAGGCGTTCGCCGAACGGCTCGGACGAGCCATGAGCTCGCGCGGCTTCGAAGTGCGGGTGATGAGCAGCGTCGCCGAAGGGCTCGCCGCGATCACAGAGGCGGCGCCGGCCTACGCCGTCATCGATCTCAAGCTCGGCGACGGCAGCGGCCTCGACGCGATGCGGGCGTTGAAAGAGAAACGCCCGGACGCGCGCGCGATCATCCTCACCGGTTACGGCGCCATCGCCACCGCCGTCGTCGCCGTCAAGCTCGGCGCGTTCGACTATCTCGCCAAGCCCGTCAACGCCGACGAGATCATCGCCGCCCTGACCTCCGACCGGCTCGACCGGCCCGAGCAGGCGGAACATCCCATGTCGGCCGACCGCGTGCGCTGGGAGCATATCCAGCGCGTCTACGAATCCTGCGACCGCAATGTCTCGGAGACGGCGCGCCAGCTCAACATGCATCGCCGGACGTTGCAGCGTATCCTGGCCAAACGCGCGCCAAAGTAACCCGTCGGCGCCTGCGAAGTCATCACGCTTTCCGCCCGAGCTGCATAATCGAGCGTCAGAATCCGGGCCGCGCCGCGATGATTCGCTGGCATGCCTCTTGCGCACCATCCTCGTTCCATCGAACGCGCTCCCGGGCCGTTCGCAGCAGGAGGATGGGTCGACGATGTCAGTGACGAGACGGTTCATGTTGCGCGCCGCGGGCGCGCTGGTCGGCGGCGCGCTGGCGCTGTCCTCGTTCGCGGCGCGCGCGGAAGATACGATCAAGGTCGGCATTCTCCACTCGCTGTCGGGGACCATGGCGATCAGCGAGACGACGCTCAAAGACGTCATGCTGATGCTGATCGACGAGCAGAACAAGGCCGGCGGCGTGCTCGGCAAGAAGCTCGAGCCGGTCGTCGTCGACCCGGCCTCGAATTGGCCGCTGTTTGCCGAGAAGGCGCGCGAACTCATCTCCAAGGATCATGTCTCCGCGGTGTTCGGCTGCTGGACCTCGGTGTCGCGCAAGTCCGTGCTGCCGGTGTTCAAGGAGCTCGACAGCATCCTGTTCTATCCGGTGCAGTACGAGGGCGAAGAGTCCGAGCGCAACGTGTTCTACACCGGCGCCGCCCCCAACCAGCAGGCGATTCCCGCCGTCGACTATCTGATGAGCGAGGATGGCGGCTCGGTGAAGCGCTGGGTGCTCGAAGGCACCGACTACGTCTATCCGCGCACCACCAACAAGATCCTCGCCGCCTATCTGAAGTCGAAGGGCGTCGCCGATTCCGACGTCCTGGTCAACTACACGCCCTTCGGCTTCTCCGACTGGCAGACCGAAGTCTCCAAGATCAAGGCCTTCGGCTCGGCGGGCAAGAAGACGGCGGTGGTGTCGACGATCAACGGCGACGCCAACGTGCCGTTCTACAAGGAGCTCGCCAACCAGAACATCAGGGCGACCGACATTCCCGTCGTCGCGTTCTCGGTCGGCGAGGAGGAGCTCGCGGGCCTCGACGCCAAGCCGCTCGTCGGCCATCTCGCGGCGTGGAACTACTTCCAGACCATCGATACGCCGCTCAACAAGGAGTACATCGAGAAGTGGCGCGCCTGGACGCATAATCCGAAGCGCACGTTCAACGATCCGATGGAAGCGCACGTGATCGGCTTCCACATGTGGGTGAAGGCGGTCGAGAAGGCGCAGAGCTTCGATGCCGACAAGGTGATCGACGCGATGATCGGCGTCGCCGTGCCCAATCTGACCGGCGGCTATGCGACCATGATGCCGAACCATCACATCACCAAGCCCGTCTACATCGGCGAGATCCAGGCCAACGGCCTCATCGACGCGGTGTGGAACACGCCGGGCACGGTGGTCGCGCAAGAATGGTCGCCCTATCTCGAGGGCTCGCGCGATCTCATCGCCGATTGGCGCAAGCCGATGTCGTGCGGCAACTTCAACGTCGAGACAGGCAAGTGCGGCGGTTGACGTCGTAAGTCCGGCGGGACCTCTTCTCCCCTCTGGACTTGCGGGGGGGGACCGGGGTGAGAGGTCCCGCGCCGCGGCGCCCTGGCGCCGCCAGATCAGGCCGCTCCCGTCCTCGTGGAGCGGCGGCGACGTCCAGTCCGGCGGGCTGAGAGAGAGAACAAGTCAGGCTCATGATTGCTCGTTGGCTCGCCCTCGCGCTGATTGTCTGCTGCGCCACGTTCGCCCGCGCCGGCTCGCTCGACGACGCGATGGCGCGTTTCCAGCTCGACAGATTCCCCGAGACCGCGAAGGCCATCGGCGAGCTCGTCGCCAGCGGGGCGCCCAACGCGGCCGTCATTCTCGATGCGCTCGGCGACAACCGGCTGCTCATCGACCAGGGCTCGCATCTGCTGCTCTACGAGTCGACCTCTGGCGACGTCTACAACGCCCGCACCAACGAGAAGCTCAGCGGCGTCGACGCCTCGAGCTTCAAGACCGTTCGGGTCAACAACGCGCTGCGCAGCGCGATCGACGCCGCAGTCGGTTCGCTCACGCTCGCCAATCCCGACCCGCAGAAGCGCATCGAGGCTGCGGAGGCGGTTTTCAAATCGCGCGACGCCAAGGCGTTGCCGGCGCTGGAGGCTCAGCTCGCCAGGGAGACCGACGCGCGCGCCAAGAGCGCCCTCGAGTTCGCGCGCGCCGCAATCATCGTCGGGGACTCTTCGGCGCTGCTTCCCGAGCGGCTCGCGGCCGTGGCGACGCTGAAAGGCCGCGCCGACCGGGATAGCGAATCGCTGCTCGGCGCTGTCGTCGATCAAGCGACGACGCCAGAGCTCGAGGCGGCGGCGCAGTCGGCGCTCGCCTCGATCAAGAGTACGCTCGCGCTCTGGGAACTCGTGCAGAATGTCTGGTACGGCGTATCCGCGTCTTCCGTGCTGCTGCTCGCCGCCATCGGGCTGGCCATCACGTTCGGCGTGATGGGCGTCATCAACATGGCGCATGGCGAGATGGTGATGCTCGGCGCCTACTCGACTTATGTCGTGCAGAGCCTGCTGCCGGGGTCGCTGTCGCAATGGTCGCTGGCGATCTCGCTCCCGGTGGCGTTCGTCGTCTCGGGCGTGGTCGGCGTGGTGATCGAGCGCTTCGTCATCCGCTTCCTCTACGGCCGACCTTTGGAGACGCTGCTCGCGACCTGGGGCGTCTCGCTGATCCTGCAGCAGGCGGTGCGCTCGATCTTCGGCGCCAGCAACCGGCAGGTGACGACGCCGGACTTCATGTCCGGTTCGTTCCGGCTCGGCGGCCTCTCGATCGAATCGGGGCGGCTATGGATCATCGCGTTGTCGATCCTGGTGTTCATCGCGCTGCAGGTCGTGCTCAGGCTGACGCCGTTCGGGCTGCGCATGCGCGCGGTGACGCAGAACCGCCGCATGGCCTCGGCGATGGGCATTTCGACCGACTTCATCGACATGCTCGCCTTCGCGCTCGGTTCGGGCATCGCCGGCATCGCCGGCGTGGCGCTGTCGCAGATCGACAACGTGTCGCCGAACCTCGGCCAAGGCTACATCATAGACAGTTTCATGGTGGTGGTGCTCGGCGGCGTCGGCAATCTCTGGGGCACGCTGCTCGGCGCGGTGACGCTGGGCCTCGCCAACAAGCTCATGGAGCCGTTCATCGGCGCCGTGCTCGGCAAGATCCTGCTGCTCGTGTTCATCATCCTGTTCATTCAGAAACGTCCGCGCGGGTTGTTCGCGCTGAAAGGGCGCGCGGTCGAGGCCTGACATGAAGACTGAGACCCTCTCGCGGCTCGATCGGCTCGGCTGGGCGTTCTTCGCCCTGTGCGTCGGGGTCGCGATCCTGGTTCCCGTGCTGGCGCTCGTTCCGGCGCGCAATTCGTCGCTGTTCATCCCGGCCTATGTGGTGGCGCTGATCGGCAAATATGCGTGCTACGCGATCCTCGCGGTCGCGCTCGATCTGGTCTGGGGCTATTGCGGTATCCTCTCGCTCGGCCACGGCGCATTCTTCGCGCTCGGCGGCTATGCGATGGGCATGTATCTGATGCGCCAGATCGGAACGCGCGGCGTCTACGCCAACCCGATGCTGCCCGACTTCATGGTGTTCCTGAACTGGAAGGAGCTGCCGGTCGCGTGGTGGGGTTTCGATCATTTCGCCTATGCGGCGCTGATGGTTGCGCTCGTTCCCGGCCTGCTCGCCTTCGCGTTCGGTTGGTTCGCGTTCCGCTCGCGCGTCACCGGCGTCTATCTCTCGATCATCACCCAGGCGATGACCTATGCGCTGAAGCTCGCGTTCTTCCGCAACGATTTCGGCTTCGGCGGCAACAACGGGCTCACCGACTTCAAGGACGTTCTCGGCTTCAACGTCGAGTCCGATGCGACACGCGCCGGGCTGTTCTCGATCTCGATCCTGACGCTGGCGTTCGCTTACCTCGTGTCGAAGCGAATAGTGAGCTCCAAATACGGCAAGACCCTCATCGCGATCCGCGACGCGGAGAGCCGCGTGCGCTTCCTCGGCTATCGCGTCGAAAATTACAAACTGTTCGTGTTCATCGTGTCGGCGGTGATGGCGGGAATCGCCGGCGCGCTCTACGTGCCGCAAGTCGGCATCATCAATCCGAGCGAATTCGACCCCGGCAACTCGATCGAGGCGGTGATCTGGGTCGCGGTCGGCGGCCGCGGAACCTTGGTCGGCGCGGCGCTCGGCGCCTTCGTCGTCAACTTCGCCAAAACCTATTTCACCGGCGCGCTCCCCGAATATTGGTTGTTCGCGCTCGGCGGCCTGTTCGTCGGGGTGACGTTGTTGCTGCCCAAGGGTCTGCTCGGGCTCGCGCTCGCCGAGAGAATGCGCAAGCCGCCGGCCGCCGTTCGCGAGGCCGCGCCGTGATCGAACCCAAGGCAACGGCGCTCACCGGGTCGCTGCTCTATCTCGACGGCGTCGGCGTGTCGTTCGACGGCTACAAGGCGTTGCGCGGGCTCACGCTGATCCTCGCGCCGGGAGAAATGCGCGCGATCATCGGCCCCAACGGCGCCGGCAAGACGACGATGATGGACGTCATCACCGGCAAGACGCGGCCCGACGAGGGCGACGTCTATTTCGAGGGCCGCCACGACCTGACCAAACTCGACGAGGCGGAGATCGCCGAACTCGGAATCGGCCGCAAGTTTCAGAAGCCGACGGTGTTCGAGAACCACACGGTCGACGACAATCTGCTGCTCGCCGCCAAGGCGCCGCGCGGCGTCTACGCGACGCTGTTCGGCGGCGCGGCGCGGCGCGAGCGCGAGACGATCGCGCGCATCCTGTCGATCATCCGTCTCGGCGCCCTCAGCTCGAGGCTCGCCGGCTCGCTGTCGCACGGGCAGAAGCAATGGCTCGAGATCGGCATGCTGCTCGCGCAGGACCCGAAGCTGCTGCTGGTCGACGAGCTGGTCGCCGGCATGACCGACGCGGAAACGGCGACCACTGCGGAGCTGCTCAAACAGATTGCCAAGGATCATTCGGTGGTCGTCGTCGAGCACGACATGGCCTTCGTGCGCGAGCTCGACGTCAAGGTCACCGTGCTGCACGAGGGCGCGAAACTGGCCGAGGGTACGCTCGACCAGGTCAGCGCCGACGAGCGCGTCATCGAAGTCTACCTCGGGCGTTGAGATGCTGAGCGTCGAATCGATCGATCTCTACTATGGCGCGGCGCAGGCGCTGCGCGGCGTGTCGGTGAAGGCGGAGGTCGGCCGCGTGATGTGCGTGCTCGGCCGCAACGGCGTCGGCAAGTCGTCGTTGCTGCGCGCGATCATAGGACATCAACCGATCGCGTCCGGCGCCATCCGCTGGGCGGGCGACGACATCTCTGGCCTCGCGCCGCACCTGCGGGCGCGCAAGGGTTTTGGCTATGTGCCGCAGGGGCGCGAGATTTTTCCGCTGCTCACCGTGCGCGAGAATCTGATGACCGGCTTCGCGACCCAGAAGCGCGAGAACCACTATATCGACGACGAGATCTTCAACCTGTTCCCGGTGCTGCGCGACATGTTGGGGCGCCGCGGCGGCGATCTCTCGGGCGGCCAACAGCAGCAGCTGGCGATCGCCCGCGCGCTGGTGACGCGGCCGAAGCTGTTGGTGCTCGACGAGCCGACCGAGGGCATCCAGCCCTCGATCATCCGCGACATCGGCCGCGCCATCCTCTATCTGCGCCAGAAAGGCGAAATGGCGATCCTCGTCGTCGAGCAATATTTCGAATGGGCGCGCGACATCGCCGACGACTACGCCGTGATGGACCGTGGGGCGGTGGTGCTGGCGGGGGAGCGCAAGGATATGGTCGAGAGCGAGGTGAGGAAGCGGCTGTCGGTTTAGCGGGCCGTCGCGGATGCGCCTGGGGATGAGCGCGCCAACCAAGTCCGGGGTGGGTTCCCACACTCGGCGCGGCATGGCGCAATGCCCGCCGTCATGGCGACGCGCGGCGCCCGCGCAAAATTCGCCGCGGCGCCGATGATCGACCCACCCCTGCCCATCGCCAATTCGGTCGAGACGTTGATGTCCTCGACGCGCGCCCGCGAAAAATGGCCCCATCCGCGAAGGCGGGTCAGGTCTGATCGAAGTCGAGGCTCAGCGTCGGCGTGGTCGGGGTCGACTGGCAGGCGAGGCGGAAGCCTTGCTCGAGCTCCCAGGGCTCCAGCGAATAATTGGTCGCCATCTCGACCGCGCCCTCGACGACGCGGCAGCGGCAGGCGCAGCACATGCCGGCCTTGCAGGCGTGCGGCAAATCGAGCCCGGCGCGGGCCGCGGCGTCGACGATATTGGGATCCGAGGCGAGCATGTCGAAGGCATTGCGCTTGCCGTCGAGTTTCACGCTCACGCGGGCGACGACCGTCTCGGCGACGCCTACGGGCGGCGGCACGAAGCGCTTTCTCGGCTCGGCCGCAGTGAAGCGTTCGGCGTGGACACGCTCGCCGGGAAGCCCGAGGCCGGCGAGCGCCCGGCTCGCCTCTGCGATCACGCCCTCGGGGCCGCAGAGGAACGCCTCGTCGACGGTTCTCACATCGACGACGCCGTCGGCGAGCGCGTCGAGCCGCGCGGCGTCGATGCGGCCGTGCAGCAGCTCGACCTCGAGCGCCTCGCGGCTCAGCAGGTAGACGATCGTGACGCGGCCGAGATGGCGATCCTTGAGGTCTTCCAGCGGTTCGGCGAACATCGTCGATTGGCTGGTGCGGTTGCCGTAGACGAGCGTGAACCGTGCCCGGGCGTCGTTCGCGAGCAGCGCCTTGGCGATCGAGAGGATCGGCGTGATCCCCGACCCCGCCGCGATCGCCAGCACGTGGCGGCCCGGCGCGCCGGCCTCCAGCACGAAGCGGCCCTCGGGCGGCATGGCCTCGACGATATCTCCGGCCTTCAGGGTCTCGTTGGCGAAGGTCGAGAAGGCGCCGCCCGGCTGCTTTCTGACGCCGACGCTGATGAGCGGCTCGTCGGGGCTCGAGCACAGCGAATAGGGCCGGCGCGCCTCCTCGCCGTCGATCGTTGCGCGCAAGGTCAGATATTGACCCGGCTGAAAGGCGAATTCTTCCCTCAGCCCGTCGGGAACCTCCAGCGCAATGCAAACGCTGTCGGGCGTCTCGCGGCGGACTTCGGCGACTCTGAGGGGGTGGAAGCGGGGCATCTCTTGTCCAGCCAGGCTACGCGTCTCCCCTCTCCCCCTCATCCTGAGCTTGTCGAAGGATGCCGGAGAGGGGTTGGGGGCATGGGCGCTAGCCCGACTTCGCGGATTCGCCTGTGGATAACCCATTTTTGGACGAGCTCAGCGAGTGTAAGTAATTGAATTTCTTCATGTGTCTTTCGACAAGATCGCCAAAAACCGTTGTAGTGAAGACCAAA
>JBKQKS010000182.1:0-16473 GCA_052147395.1 Roseiarcus sp. | reverse complement strand
GTTCGTGTCGAGACGTCGGCGTGGACGCCGACGCTCCAAGACAGCGCTTCGCTGCGCTCGCAATGACGGCCTAGGAGTGGATTGCGGCCATTCACCCGATTGCCCTGGCGTGTCACCGCGTCCGGCTTGCCAAGACCCGCCAATCGGGGCAGATTGATCTCGAAACGTGATGCTATCTGGCGAAAGTCGGGTTAAACTAGGCGACGCGCATGGCCGCCTTTTCGCCGCCGGGTGATCCCAGCCATCTCGAAGCCCTTCTGGAGGCTGTCGAGCGCGCGCTGTTGAATGAGGATCGAGACGAAGCCGCGGCGCTATGCGGCGAGGTCCTCGCCGCACATCCGGGAAGCCCACGGGCATGGATCGCGGCGGCGCGTGTTCATGCCAGTTGGGCGCGCATGGACGAGGCGCGCGACTTGCTGGATCGAGCCGTTGGAAAATTCGGCGCGCGGCCGGAGATCCGAGCCGAGCAGATCGCGCTGGCGCGCCAGTCCGGCGACATCGACCTCAGGCGCGAATGGATCGAAGCCGCCGGCGATGATGCGCGACGCTGCTTTCCGCTTTGGTCGGAGTCCGTGCGCTTCGCTATCGACATCGGTCTCAATGCCGAGGCCGAAGAGGCGTTGCGGTCGCCGCCGGCGGCCAGCCCCCAAGAACGGGCGCATGCCCGCGTTCTTGCAGGCCAGCTCGAAGAGGCGCGAGGAAATTATGCCGAAGCCCGGGCGCATTTCCGCAAGGCGCTCGAACTCGACCCGCACTATCATTTTCAAGTCCACGTCGAAATGGCGCGGACCGGTCTGCTGTCTCTCGACGTCCCATTGGCGCGGCGACACATGGAACGCGTCATCGAGGCCAATGCTTCCACTCCGGCGATGGGCGAAAATCCCTCGAGCTTTTCGCAGTCTCGCATCGCGGCGGAAGTCGGTCAGATGCTCGACGAGCTTTTGCTGGACGAGACGCTGCCGAACCGATTGCAGGAGATCGGGCTCGATCCGCCGGATCTGCAAATTGCCGAGCTCGAGGGGTTGGTCGTCGCCAATCCCAGTCATACGACGACCGCCATCCAGCTGCTGCTCGCGCTGCGTCGCCGCGGCGACCTGAGAGATCGCGTATCCCCGGGGGCGGGCGCGCCGAGGTTTGGCCGCATACCCAAACGTATCGCGCAATATTGGGATCCCTTGCCGCCGCCGCGCGACGTCGCCGCCTTGATGCGCAATTGGATCAATTTGAACCCCGATTGGGAATATCGTTTGTTCGACGACGTCGCCGCCGCCGAATTTCTCCGCGCGCATGCTACGCCCGACGCGCTTGCCGCCTATCGCGGCGCTATTCATGTGGCGCAGCGCGCGGACATTTTCCGGCTGGCCTATTTGGCCTCGGAAGGCGGCGTCTATGCCGACGCCGACGACCGCTGCCTCGCGCCGCTAGCCTCCTGGGCGCCGCTCGAGGCGAGCTTCGTCGGCTATTTGGAACTCTGCGGCGCCGTCGCCAACAATTGTCTGGCCGCCGCGCCCGGTCATCCCGTGATCATGCGGGCGCTCGCCGGCGCTATCGAAGCGATCGAACGCGGCGAGAACGATAGGATCTGGCAATCGACGGGGCCGGGTCTGTTGACGAGGGCGTTCGCGCTCGCCGTGGCGGCCGACAAGGATCGCGGCGCCGCGCTACTCGAGGAGAGCGTCATCCTCGACCTGGGCGCGTTACAGCGATCCGTCGCGATCCATTGCCATCTCGCCTACAAGAAATCTGGCCGGCATTGGGCTCGGGCTGAGCTCGGGAGGCGCGACGATACGTGACCGCTGAGGCGATCGCGGGGTTCGAGAGGCCCTGCGCCTCATGCACGGCGGGGGGGTGTCATTTTTTGTCCACGCTCGAGCGATTTCAAAGCGTTGAGTGTACGATTTTGTCCCGCCCCTCGGCTGCGTCGGCTTCGCTATGGCGACTTCCAGCGAATGGGGCCCCTTTCCATCGAGCCGCCTAGATGGCAGATTGCGCTTCGATTTTTGTTTGCCACCGCTGGAAGCGGCGAGCCCAAATAGGAATTGACGGGCATGTCACCGTAATTCGTGATTCCCGTAATTACGTAATTCCAGACTAGCTCAGAACATTGTGAAAGCATACAAGAACAATGTGTTATTCCCGCTGGCGCTGAGGCCAGGCGTGCTGTCGACATTCTTGACCAAGCCGTCCAACCGGGTGAACATGGTGTACGATACGCCAATACGGGTGTTCGCCCAAGGCCACAAGCCGGGACCGCCGTGCGAGAACGGCAAATAAGACACATCGAAAACCCAGCCCGCGGAATTGGGGGACGGATTCCCATTTGGGCCGATGTTCTGATAGATACCCGCGTCGGGCGTTCCGCTGATATTGAAATAGCCGACGCCGAACGAGTAGGTGTTGTCATAGACATACTCACCCTGCAGCTTCAGGCTCTCCAGGTAATCGACGTGATTGCTGGTCAGGCCCTGAGAATAAAACGAATTGTCGAATTGCTGGCGTTCGATGACGTAGTTTGCTCGCAGGGTCACGGCGTGCTTGTCCTGTATCCACTGATATTGGCTGTCAAAACCTTCGTCCCAATATTTATCCGTTCCAAAGCCGCTGA
Organism: Roseiarcus sp.; assembly: GCA_052147395.1. Taxonomy (GTDB): domain Bacteria; phylum Pseudomonadota; class Alphaproteobacteria; order Rhizobiales; family Beijerinckiaceae; genus Roseiarcus. The sequence goes on along the minus strand of JBKQKS010000182.1, from coordinate 13,868 downwards.
TGTCATTGGGAATGACATCGGCCAGCATGCCGTACGTGCCCACCATGATAGAATGCGCGCCGATGTTCTTCTCGATCGCGAAACGCCAATAGGGTGCGGCGCCATCGAAGGTTATATTATTGCCGAGGAGGTCACTCGCGCAGCAGACTCCCAGGCGGCTCTGCAAGTTATACGATGGAGTCTTGTACAAACTAAGTTCGGCATAATAGCTGTCATCGACGAAAGCATAGCCGCCGGCGCTGACGGCGTTGCCCGGGCCGAGGAGCCCGCCGAAGGGGCCATCGAACAGGGTCGCGGCGTAGGGGGATGGCTGGAAGGCCGAGGAGATGAAAGGCCAGGCCCATGCCGAGGTCGTGTTCCAAGGGTCCTGGATCGTGGGATTGTTGTTGAAATCCAAGCCCCAGATCACGTTGTGACCGGCGACGTCGCCCGTAATGACATAGCGAACGTCCGAATTGTCCCAACCCCAGGCGACGCCGCCCCCGTCATCGGTTCGGGTGACCTGGACAAAGGCGCCGAGATGGTCCGTGATTCTGCCGCCCCAGAACACACTGAACTGTTGGTCCAGGGCCGTCCAATTGTTCGGCGAGTTGAAAGCGCCGCCCTGCGGCCCCAGGTCGGCGTTGGTATGGGTGAAGCCGGATTGCAGCATGAAAGCCAGGGGCGGATAGGGCGGGAAGGTATATTGGCCGCCGGTGGCCGTATAGCCCATCAGTTTGAAGCGACGGCCATAGGGTGTGAGCTGCGGGAAAGCCGTGTGACACGTGGCGCAAGGCTGACCCGTCTGGCGGGCAAAGGACGGCAAGGCCGCTGCAGGCTGGATCGCCGCATAGGCGACGCCCAAAACGAGCGCGAGCGCGAGCGTGAATTGCATGGCGAAGCTACGCAGCCGTGAACGCATGCGTTTCGGCCGTTCTGCTCTACTGGCCATGTTATCGCCCCGCTCCTCTTCCCGCCGTTCCAAAGTTACGACTGCTCGCGTCTTGCCGTCATACAATTCGAGCGAGCGCCGAAGTCTATTTCTCGGAAGAGTCGCCCCCGACAAAGCTCAACTACGACGCGAGGGCGGCGATTTGATTCGACGACAAAGACCGCGCGACTTTCGGCATAGGCATTGCCGAAGCATCGTAACCCTGGCGCCACTCCTCGAGCCGATTCTTGACATAACTGTAAGAGAGCCCGCCGAGGCGCGGAAGCTCGCGGACGCCTTGCGCTTCGGGGCCGTGGCATGCCTGGCAAGCGACAATGTTGTCGTCGGGAACGCCGTTTTCGAATATAGCCCGGCCCTCGGCGACGAGTTCGCTGTCGCCGTCGTTCGCGGCCCTCGGCAGCAGCGCGGAAAAATATGCGGCCAGATTACGCGCGGTCGACGGGTCGAGATTTGCGGTGGCGTTCCACATATACTTGCTCGCCAGGGAATCATCCCGCTTATGCGCCGCAAAGGATCGGAGCTGATTCGCCACATAGTCTGCCCTCTGGCCCGCCAGTCGGGGCGCGCCGGAAAAGCCCTGCGCGGACGATCCATGACACCACGTGCAATTACTCACCGGCAGATCATCCGCCAGAAGCGGTCCGGCGGTGACGAGGGAAATCGCAAGGACCGCAAGTTTGGTACGGATGTGGTTCATGATCCAATGATCCAAGGTCTCGCGCGTGACGAATTCAGCCCGATCGACGCAACAAAACGCTACGATTTTACCTGAGCGCGCTAACATATTCGGCGACCGCCTGCACCTGTTTCGGGGTCAGATTCGCCACGGTCGGCCGCATGATCCATGATATGTCCTGACGCCCGCCCTGGCCGCGTTCGGTGCTCCAGATCGACAGGGTGTAGACCATGTACCAATAGAGTTGGCCCGCGAGACGAGGAATTTCGCGCTGCCCCTTGGTGTCGGGGCCATGGCAAGCGGAACAGGCAGGAACGTTCTGATCGGGCAATCCGTTCGCAAAGATCTCTTTGCCCAAAGCAACGTCGCCACTGGGCGCGCCGCCGAAGGGCGGAGGATTCAAGGCATGCATACGCTCGGCCAATGCAGGGATCATATCGACTGTTATGCCGTGGGCCACATTGGCCATCACGGGATTGACCCTTCGCCGCTCCAGGAAGGCGCGCAACTGATTTTCGAGATATTGCGTCTGCTGCCCGGCGAGGCGCGGCATGGTGTAATAACCGCGAAAACCTTGCGCGGACGGACCATGACAGGTCGTGCAATATTCGAATTTCGCCTCAATGCCGCCCGACGTTGCCCGGACACGTTGGCCCTCCGCCTGGGTTCGATCGGCTGTAAACGCCAGAAAAATCGCCAGCGCCGATTGCAACGCCACGCGCAATTGCACAGCTTTCATATTCCCCCCTCCCCACCTCTTCTTTTTTCACCGTCCGGCGCCTGCTCGCCAGCCGCAAATATTTCCCTCGTTCTTTACCGGCTTCCTCTCCCCGCGCTCGCGCGTTCGCCGCCTGAGGCGGGCGAAGGCGTAACCGCAGGAGATGCGCTTCGCGCGTCGCGAACGGCCGCGGAAGTGGCCTCTTCCAACACATTTTCATCGCCCTGCGCCCGAAGCGGCGCCATTCGCAACGCTGACTCGGCTCCTGCTCGGCGACCGCTTTCCCCAACGGCCCACCTCGTCGCTCGAGGGAGCGAGCCCCCTTCCGCTGCGCCGATTGGGCAGGGCGCATTACATTTGCACCGCATTCGCATTGTTTACCGATTGTTGACATGGCCCAATTGCGAATGAAAGGGGAATTGAGTTACCGCGCTGCAAGAATTGCGCTTCTGTAACCAGAATGTCTCATATGGCGAGCTCGCCTTTCGATTCGGATAGCAGGACAGCTGGCGCTTTTCCGGGGGCTACTGGAAAGATCGTCGAAACGATATATAGACTGGCGGCGGCGGATTCGGCTGCGCACGGGAAGGGGGACAGAAGGAAAGTTCCGGCGGCGGAGTCGAATGAAGCCCAATCGCGTGCAACAACGTTTGGCGGGTGGTTCCGGCATCAGGAAATAGGTCTCCGAATCATGGCGCCGCGGTAAACGCTCATCCCGTTCGCAATCGGTGTTGTTGTTCGGTCCTGGCGCGCCGGACGGGCGCTCATTCGGATAGTCGCGCGAATACTTGCGGAGGAAGATCATGAAGGTTGTAAAGGTTCTCGCGCCGACGGCATTGCTCGCCGCTCTTTTGTGCGCCGGGGCCGGCGCCGAAGAAAGCAAGACCAACGGCGCTACGCCGCAGGAAGGTGTTCCGGCGAAAGCATTTCAAGCCAAGGCGGGCTATTGTGAAACTTGTCATGGGCTGTCGGCGCGAGGCTTTATAGGGACGAATCCCATGCCGAGACTCGCGGGCCAGCTGCCGGGCTATATAAAGAACCAATTACGGGCCTTCATTGAGCGCCGTCGGCTGAACCCCGTGATGGGCAATGTGGCCCATGTCCTCAGCCCCGCGATGGTTGACAGCCTGGCCACACATTTCAATGATCTCGACCCGCCGCCCTATGGCGGCGCTCCGAAAGACCTCGTGTCCGAAGGGGAAAAGATCTTCCATGAAGGCGTTCCCGACGTGGAGGTTCCGGCCTGCGAGTCGTGCCACGGCCAGGACGCCCACGGTGTGGACGAGTTTCCGCGCCTGGCCGGCCAGCTCGACGGCTACGTCATCAACAAGCTGACGAACTGGTCCAAGGAGCGCGGGCAAGACCCACAGAATCCGGACAATTCGGAGATTATGGCCCCGATTGCCGCAAAGCTGACCAAGGAGCAGATCGCCGCGGTCGCCGCTTACGTCAGCTACCTCAATTGATTCTGCTCAGGTCGGGATTTTTTCGTCGATCCGACCGAACAGCCGGAGTTGCGTAGCGCGTGGTGATGAGGAGCGGGCGCCGTCCGCTGCGCCAAGGAGTATTCACCGGCTGTTTCATTCCGGCGGTTTGCCGGAGAACGACGGGGCGGCCACGGCGGCGAGCTGGCGGCCGATGGACGCGCTTCGCGAAATCGGCGCGAGGGCGCGGGGGGGACGCGTTCGTCCAAATTTTTCCGAGCATTGGCTGTTCGCCTCGACAAGCATCGGATTTTCGAGACTGTAAAGCGCAGTGGCGGCGCACGGCGCCTGCGCGATTTTGTCGCAGCAAAAACTGACTTGCATCAGCGCAAATCAGCGCGAGAAGTTGTACAAGTTATCCGATTGTTAGTTGTGCTTGATGGGCTGAGGTTTTTGCGAGCGAGGAAACGATGAAGAACTCGAGCAATACTGGATCAGCCGCGATTTCGCGGCGCACATTGTTGGCGGGGGGGATTGCCGCGGGCTCCGTCCCCTTGCTGCTCGCAACCAAGGCCAACGCGACCGTGAAAGTTTCGCAGGCCGCCGTGCATTTCGAAACGACGGCCAAAAACGATCACAATTGCGCCGCTTGCAAGCACTTTATGGCGCCCTCCAGTTGCCGGTTCGTCGAGGGGACCGTCTCTTCCGACTGCTCATGCTGGATCTGGACCAGCAAGCTCGGCTGACCAGGATTGGGCCAGGTTTTTCGGCGGGACATTTCGCCCGGCGGCGGGCGTCGTCATGCCGCAGTAGGCCACAATCTCATAATTGAGATTTCCTCGTTCCGCGGGGCATGGTTAGATTGGGGTGCGCCGGCGGCGCCTGGATCAATCCCCAATGTTATGAACTGACCGATTTCGTGTGGTCGATCATTCTATCGCGGCGTCTCAGCAGGCCGTAAGACGCGCGTCGCGCGGATGACCGGAAGCTGTCGAACGGCATTCAGGCCAGCGACCCTTCAACTTCCCCATTGGGCGGTTACCTGCCTTTCAGGACAACGCCTCTGTGCGGAAGGATTCTGCCCTAGACAGGCGCTCGAATGCTGGTGTTGTTTCGAAATGCCCGCTTGCTTTGCGCCCACGGCGGCACACTGAATTTGAGCGAGTCGATAAAATAAATAGACATCAAACACGAAGACGCAACCCGCGACGAGGCTTGAAAGGGGGGTGACAAAAACGACCAGCCAACGCTTTGAAATCTTGGAACTCGTGGACAGAAATGACCGGCCTCCCGGCGCCTACGGAGGCGCCTTACGAATCCCCGATCGCAACGTCCGCCCTCCACCCACCCACGAGCTTCGCACCGAGACGGCAACCCTGCCCGCCCTCTTGCCGCCGCAGTCGCGGCGCTGATAGCGGGCGAAAAGCCAATCCTGGAGCCCCGTGTGGTCCGAACGTTGCTTTCCCTGGTCGCCCTCTCGGCGCTCGCCGCGCCGGCGCTCGCCGCCGATCTGCCGTCGCTGCCGACGCTGGCGCAAAATGCCGCGCCGACGATTTCGGATCCGTGGCAGGGGTTCTATGTCGGGACGGGGGTGAGCGCGAGCTTCGCCAAGGGCTTGAAGAGCGCCTGGGGCGGCGAGGGTTTCGCGGGCTACGACAAGACTTTTTCCAACGGGATCGTGCTCGGCGTCCAGGTCGACGCCGGCTACAATCCCTGGCTCGCCCCGCGGGGCGCGGCGCGCGGCTTCGATTTCGCCGAGACCGACGTCAGGCTCGGCTACCAGATGGGCAAGTTGACGCCGTTCGTGATGACCGGCGTCGCGCTCGGCAAGCAGACCCCGTTCGCCACGGGCCCGCAGGGCGGCGCGGCGGCGGTCAACGGCCTGTTCGCCGCGCCCGGCGAGCTCAGGGCCGCGGGCGTGGTCGGCGCGGGCGTCGATTATCAGATCACCGACAAGCTGAAAGTCGGAGTCGCCGCCTATGTGAGCAACGGCGGCGGCGCCTTCGCGCCTTGATCGGACGCATTGCGTCCGCCGGCCCCTCGCTGTAGGCATCCTCGTCTTCGCTTCACGCCATGGAAAGCATGCTAGTCCTCAACCGCCGCGCCGTTCTCGGGGGGGTCGTCGCTGCGGCGGCGATTCCCTATCTCTCGCCCGCGCTCGCTGACGACGCTCCCGGCGGCGGCGCGTTCGGCTATACCGACGTGATGCGCCGCGCCCGCGATCTCGCCGCGGCGCCGTTCGACGGCGGCATGCCGCCGCTGCCGGCGCCCTTCGCCAATCTCGATTACGACGCCTGGCGCGATATCCGCTTCCACAGCGACAAGCCGCTGCTCGGGGGGGCGGGCGACGATTTCCGCCTCGAGTTGTTCCATCTCGGCCACCTCTACACGCGCCCCGTCGTCATCAACGTGCTGCGGGAAGGCATTCCGGCGCCGATTCCCTATGCGACGAACCTGTTCGACTACGGCCGCACCAAGGTTTCCGGCGCGATGCCGATCAACCTCGGCTTCGCCGGGTTCCGGCTGCACTACCCGCTCAACGCCCCGCATGTGTTGGACGAACTCGTCGCGTTCCTCGGCGCGAGCTACTACCGCTTCCTCGGCCGCGGCCAAATCTACGGGCTTTCCGCTCGCGGGCTGGCGATCGGCGCAGGACAGAAGCAGGGCGAGGAATTCCCGTTCTTCCGCGAATTCTGGATCGAAACGCCGGCCCCCAACGCCGAGCGCATCACGTTGCACGCGCTGCTCGACGGCGAGTCGGCGACCGGCGCGTTCCGCTTCGACATCGCGCCGGCGCAGGAGACGACAATCGACGTGACCGCGACGCTGTTCGCGCGCAAGGCGGTGAGCGCCCTCGACATCGCGCCGCTGTCGTCGATGTTCTTCACCGGCAAGAACGACCATCGGATGATCGACGATTTCCGGCCCGAGCTGCACGACTCCGACGGACTGCTCATCCACACCGGAACCGGCGAATGGATCTGGCGCCCGCTCAGCAATCCCGCCGAGCCGGCGATCTCGACCTTCGTCGACGCCAATCCGCGCGGCTTCGGGCTCCTTCAGCGCGACCGCAACTTCGAGCATTATCAGGATCTCGACCTCGCCTACGAGCTGCGGCCGAGCTATTGGATCGAGCCCCACGACGGGTGGGGGGAAGGCGGCGTGCAGCTCGTCGAGCTGCCGAGCGACGACGAGAGCAACGACAACATCGTCGCGTCCTGGGCGCCGAAGGAGACGCTCGAAGCTGGACGCACGATCGAGTTCGGCTATCGCATCACCGCGCTCACCAACGATTCCCGGCTCACGCCGGGCGGACGCGCGGTCAACACGTTCCGCGCCACGGCGCACGCGCTCGGCGCCGCCGACCCGGCGCCCCCCGGCTCGACCCGCTTTCTCATCGATTTCTCCGGCGGTGAGCTCGGCTATTACCTCGCCGACCCCTCGATGGTGGAGGTGATCGCGACAACCTCCTCGGGCCGCGTGCTGCGCACCTTCATCGAGCCCAACACCCATGTGCGCGGCTTCCGCGCCGGCGTCGACGTCGCCGTCGGCATCGGCCAGGCCTGCGACGTGCGCGTCTTCCTGCGTGCGGGCGTCAAGGCGCTGACCGAGACCTGGACCTTTCCCTGGCGAGCCTGACCCGCCTGCTTAATAAAGGCGGAAATCGATCGAAGCGTCGAACAGTTGCGTTGCGTTCGCGCGCTCGTGAACGCCGGACGCCGGCCCGCGGCGTTTTGTTCGTGAATGGGCCCCATCGCTTCACTATGGCCACAAAGTTCCATTAAGCATGTTCTACCTAAGTGTAATGAGGCGTCGGCGCGAAAGCTGAGGCAAGGCAGAGCGAAGCGGCGTCGTCGAGCGCTACGGAGGGCGCCATGACGAGCATGTGCTGGCACGCCTACTTCTATGAGGGACTCGAGCCCGGGGTCCCGCCGATCCTCAGTGATTGGATCGAAGCGGAAAACGCCAACGAAGCGTTGGCGGTCGCACGCGGGCGGCTGGGCGCCTGGCGCCGCGCCGAACTCGTCCGGCCGAGCTGGGAAGACCAGACGCCAACGCTTTTGGTCGTCAACGCGCTCAGAATGCCGACCACGCATTGAGTTCGTAGACGGCCGCGTCGAGGCCCGGATTTCTTCGAGCTGCAACGCAGAGGGCGGCGCCGGGCCCGCGCATTGTCGGTCGGACTCCGGTTTCGGCCCGCCCCCGAGATCGGCGGCCGTGAAGGCGTCGTTCGAGCGCTCGGGTTGCAACCTCATCGCGATGCCGGCCTCCGCCAGCCCTCGAGCGTTGTCTCGAGAACACGGCCGCGCGTCGCCTGCGGCAATTTGTCCGCGCCCGTTCGCGGCCCCTCCACAAAATCCATAAGATTACGTCAAGGTTACCTGTGGCATAATTCGCAACCGCGCCCGAGTGATTCGGCGCCAGCGAGCAAATTGGAGGGAGCCATGGCCAGCAAGTCGTGGCACGCTTTTTTCTATGACGGATCCGGCGCCGTCCCGCCTATCTCGAGCGACTGGATCGAGGCCGAAAGCGCCGCTGCGGCGATGACGATCGCGCGTCAGCGCGGCGGGGCTTGGCTTCTCGCCGAGCTCGCCCGACCAACTTGGGAAACCCCGACGCCCTCGCTTTGGGTCGTGAACGTCGCTGCGCGAGGCTCGACGCATTGAGCGCACGACGCGCGGCCGCTGGGGGCCCTCGCCCGAGCAAATTGCGTTCCGTTGGAATCGCGGCTTGCTCTGGGTTGTCGAGATCGCGCGCTTTTTGCGAAAATCCGACGTTACCTTTTGCGCGAGCGCGCTCTAACCTTCGCCTGCCTCCAACGCATTGGGCAATCGCCGCGCCAGCGCCTCGAGCACCGCCATTCTGACGGCGACCCCCATTTCGACCTGTTCGCGGATCAGCGATTGCGCGCCGTCGGCAATCAGCGAATCGATCTCGACGCCGCGATTCATCGGCCCCGGATGCATCACCAGCGCGCCGGGCTTGGCGTAGGCGAGCTTCTCCGCGTCGAGCCCGAAATAGCGGAAATACTCTTTCGTGCTGGGGACGAAGGCGCCGCTCATGCGTTCGCGCTGCAGGCGCAGCATCATCACGATGTCGGCGTCCTTCAGCCCCTTCCTCATGTCGCGGAACACTTCGACGCCCATGTTCTCGATGCCCGCCGGCAACAGCGTCGAGGGCCCGACGACGCGCACCCGCGCGCCGAGCGTTGAAAGCGACAGAATATTCGAGCGCGCGACGCGCGAATGCAGGATGTCGCCGCAGATCGCGACGGTGAGGCCCTCGATGCGGCCGAGGTTGCGGCGGATGGTGAGCGCGTCGAGCAGCGCCTGGGTCGGATGCTCGTGCGCGCCGTCGCCGGCGTTGACGACGGAGCAGTCGACCTTGCGCGCCAGCAGATGCACGGCGCCGGCCTGATGATGACGCACGACGATGATGTCGGGCCGCATCGCGTTGAGCGTGATCGCGGTGTCGATCAACGTCTCGCCCTTCTTCACGCTGGACGTGCCCACCGACATGTTCATCACGTCGGCGCCGAGCCTTTTGCCCGCGAGCTCGAACGAGGATTGCGTGCGGGTCGAGGCCTCGAAGAACAGATTTATCTGCGTGCGCCCGCGCAATGTGGATTTCTTCTTCTCCACGGCGCGGGAAATGCCGACCGCCTCTTCGGCGAGGTCGAGCAGCGACTCGATCTCCGGCCGGCTCAAGCCCTCGATGCCGAGCAGATGCCGGCGGGCGAAAGCGTAGGGGGAGGCGAGGGCGGACATTTGCCGACGCTATATGCGCTGCCCGCGCGGGCGCCAAGGGGAAGACGCGCGCGTTTTTCACCCGCTCGGCGGCGATTGGCCGGGCTCCTCCGGCGGCGCGCTGAAACTGCGGCGCGGCTCAGCGCTTTCGTCGCACGCAGCCGTCAGCAGCCCCGTCGCTTTCCCGCCTCCGCGCTGGCGGCCGATTGCAGCTTGGCGTCGAACGTGACGAGTTCGAGGTTCTCCCGAAGCGCCAATTCCAAATACGCGGCGTCATAAACGGTGAGCTTGTGCGCTCGCGCTAAATCCAACAGGCGATCCTCGCTGGGCGCCGTATCGATCGCTATCGGCAATCGCCGCAGCAACAGGAGAAAGACACTGGTGTCCTGCTCCGAAATGCGACCTCGACGTTCGTTCACGATCAGAGTGCTGCGGATCTCGACGAAGAACAGCGCCGGCATCACCGCGCCTTCGCGTCGCAGCCGAACCAGGACTCGCTCGGCCACATCGTTGCGTTCATCCTCGAGCGCCCAACTGGCGACGACCGAGACATCGATGACGAGCCCCATGGCTCAGCCTTTGCGTCCCTCATCACGTGCGCTCAGGATCTCCTCGAGCGGGACATTCTGCTTACGCGAAGGAAGTCTACGAATTTCCTCGATCGCGCGATCGATCTCGGCTTGCCGGATTTCCGCTTCCGGGACCAGTCGAGCCACGGCGCGGCCGTGCCTACGAATGACGATAGTTTCGCCACGCTCTACAGCGTTCAGGAGTTCTGGCAGATGCGTCTTCGCTTCTGAGGCCTGGACTTCGCGCATGGGGGCCATACCGACTGGTTGAATCGACCGATCGCACATACGATCATTCACTTGGCAGGGCAATGCTATCCTTTTCGCCGCGCCGCGCAATCGCATGAGCCTCGCGCGCGTTCTCTCCCCTGACCGGCCGCCACGAACCGTCGCGAAAGCGTCTCCGATGAGAACGGCCGGCATCTGCTGTTCGTCGAAGCTTCCGCCGCTTCGATGCGCGGCGGAAAGGCCGGGCTCGTGATGGCGCCGACGCAAGCGCGCTCGCAGCCGCTCGTTTTCCGCCGACGGCTCGTGCTCGGCAGGTCGCGACGCCGCTCGCCTGGCGCCGGCCGCTGTCCTGTCACGATTGGTTTGCAGGCGAATGCCTAGTATCGTGGATGCGGGTCATTCGCTCAGGCCGGGGAAATCTCGATGTCGTTGTTACGGTCCTCCTTCGTTTCCGCCTTCGCCCTCATCGCCGCAACGAGCGCGGGAGAAGCGGCTAGCCTCGGCGCAACGGCGCCGGCTCAGGGCGCGAGCGCTGAGGCGACCGCCGAGACCGCGACGCCGATCAAGCACGTCGTCGTCATCTTCCAGGAAAACGTCTCGTTCGACCATTACTTCGCGACCTATCCAAACGCGGCCAACCCGCCCGGCGAGCCGAAGTTCGAAGCCGCGCCCGGGACGCCGATGGCCGGTAATCTGGCGAACGCCAATCTTTTGACGACGAACCCAAACGCGGGAGGCGCCAACGGCGCCGACGCGGCGCTGCCGTTCCGGCTCGACCGCACCCAAGCCGCGACCGCCGACCAGAACCACGCCTATACCGCCGAGCAGCAGGCCTACGACGACGGCAAGGCCGATCTGTTTCCGAAGTTCACCGGCAAAGGCTCCGCCGGCGGCGCCGGCGCCTTCGGCACGAAGGGGCAGGTGATGGGCTATTACGACGGCAACACCGTCACCTCGATGTGGCGCTGGGCGCAGCATTTCGCGATCAACGACAACGCATGGACCGACACGTACGGCCCGTCGACGCCCGGTCTGCTGGAGGTCGTCGCCGGCCAGACCGACGGCATGAAGATCGTCGCCACGACCAAGGCGCCCTCGACGCTCGCCCATGTCTCCTATTACATCGCCGACGGCCAGGGCGGCTGGACGATGATCAACGACGTCGACCCGGGCCACGACGCGTGCTCGAATCCAGGCGACCAGGCGATGATGACGAGCAAGAACATCGGCGACCTCCTGAACGAGGCTCGAGTCACCTGGGGCGGCTTCATGGGCGGGTTCGACCTGACGGCGAAGAACGCCAACGGAACCACTGGCTGCGCGCGCAGCACGGCTTCGGCCGTCGTCGGCCAGACCGTCGTCGACTACATCCCGCACCACAACTTTTTCCAGTATTTCGCGTCGACCGCTAATCCCACCCACGCGCGGCCGAGTTCGCTCGACGCCGTCGGCTACAGCCTCGAGGCGGACGGCAAGACGCTTGACCCGGCGAACCACGAATACGACTTACAGGACTTCTACGCGGCGGTGAAAGCGGGCAATTTCCCCGCCGTCTCGTACATGAAACTCGACGCCTACCAGGACGGGCACGCCGGCTATTCCGATCCGCTCGACGAACAGGCCGGCGTCACCGCGCTCGTCAATTTCATCGAGCAGCAGCCGGTGTGGAAGGACACCGCCATTTTCGTCGCCTTCGACGATTCCGACGGCTGGTACGACCATGCCTATGCCCAGCCGACGCACGCCTCCTACGATGCGGAAGCCGACCAGCTCAACGGAGTGGGCGCGTGCGGGACGGCAACGGCGCCGGTCGGCGTCGCAGGCCTGCCGGTGAACGGCCGCTGCGGCCCGGGCACGCGCATCCCCTTCCTCGTCATTTCGCCGTGGGCGCGGTCGAACGCCATCGATCACACCCAGATTTCGCTGAGCTCCGTCATACGGTTCATCGAGGACAACTGGCTCCACGGCGCGCGGATCGGCGGCGGCTCGTTCGACGCCGACGCGGGCAAGCTCGACGGCATGTTCGATTTCACCGCCAAGACGCCGGTCGAGGCGCTCTATCTCGATCCGGTGAACGGCGAAATGTTGCAAGGGCCGCCGCACTGAAACGCTTCGCTCTCGCCCTCTCAGCCTTCGTGTTGGCCGCGCTCCCGGGCGCCGCCGGACCGACGAGCGAGGCGGATGCGCTCCGGCTGCTCGCGGACGGCGTCAATCCCTACCCTGTGCGCCTGAAGCGGCCTTCCGCCCAGCCGCTCTCGGCGATGGCCGAGCTCGGCCGAGAGATTTTTTACGATTCCGATCTGTCGGCGTCGGGACAAATGTCCTGCGCGACCTGTCACTCTCCGGCGGATCATTACGGCCCGCCGGGCGACGCGCCGGCGATGCTCGGCGGCCCGAAGCTCGATGAGCAGGGCGTGCGTCCGCCGCCTTCGCTCACCTACCTCGAACGGCGGCTTCCTTTCAGCGTCGGGCCCGACAAGGACGAGGACGAGGGACCTTCCGTCTCGCAGCAGGTGGCGCTCGCGCTCGGCGCCAAGCGGGCGTCGAAAACCGCCGCCACTACGGCGGTTTCGGCGGTGAATCTCGTGCCCCAGGGTGGGCTGTTCTGGGACGGACGGGTCGACACGCTGCAGCAGCAGGCCATCGGCCCCATGCTCAATCCGCTGGAGATGGCCAACACGAACGCCGCCGACGTCGCCGCCCGGCTGCAGCGCAGCGCCTATGCCCACGATTTCGTCGCGCTGTTCGGCGCTCGGGTCCTCGACGATCCAAAGCTGCTCCTCTCCGAAGCCATGTTCGCTCTCGCGCGCTATCAGATCGAGGAGCCGAGCTTTCACCCCTACGACAGCAAGTTCGACGCCTGGCTCGAGGGCCGCGCGCGCTTCACCCCGGCGGAGATGCGCGGCTATCTCGCGTTCAACGATCCCGCCAAAGGCGATTGCGGCGCCTGTCATGTCGACGAGCCGACGCCCGACGGGCTGCCGCCCGCGTTCACCGACGGCCAGTTCGAGGCGCTCGCCGCGCCGCGCAACCCCGTCCTCGCCGTCAATCGCGATTCCGCGTATTACGACCTCGGCCTGTGTGGTCCCTATCGCGAGGACCTCAGCGATCAGAAGCAATATTGCGGCATGTTCACGACGCCGACGCTGCGCAATGTCGCGACCCGCAAAGTGTTCTTTCACAACGGGGTGTTCCGCTCGCTCGCGGCCGTGCTCGACTTCTACGATTTTCGCGACGTCGACCCCGCAATGGTCTATCCGAAGGGGGCCGACGGCGAGGTTTTGCAATTCGACGACATCCCGCCGGCGTTCAGCGCCAATGTCGACACGACCGATCCGCCGTTCGATCGCAAGGCCGGCGATAAGCCGGCGATGAGCGAATCCGACGAAAAGGACATCATCGCGTTTCTCAACACGCTCACCGACGGATACCGTCCCTGACGGGGCGAGCGCGGTCGCGGGTTTTTCGCGCACGACGACATGACGCCGGCCCGGCGCCATCGCCGGCCGGGCACGACACGCGCGATCGAGGAGCGTCGGCGTCCACGCCGACATTTCGCCTCGAGACGTCGGCGT
>JBKQKS010000181.1:0-3884 GCA_052147395.1 Roseiarcus sp. | reverse complement strand
CGAAAGCGCTTCTCGAAACTCATTCTCATTAGCTGTCTCTCGAAACGGCCCGAACATGCCGAGTTGCGAGAGGTCGCCGCGCGCCGTGCGCGTCATGAATGACCGCTTCGGGTCGAAAGCGAAAGTTCGGGTTAGCGCGCCGGCCGGGGGGAAAACGCGCTCCGGCGCGCCGCCTTTCGCGATCCCTCGAGCGACTTGGCGGATGCGCAAATCGTGAGGCGCCGTCATGTCAGCGCGATTGCCGCAATTCGAAATATTGTATTTTTCAGTAATTTCGATATATTGCTTCTGTCCATCAGGAATTTCTCGATGCCCGTTTCGTGCTCGCGCCCGTTCGAACGCACCTCCCCTTCGCCGCCGGCCGGCGAAGCCGATCAAGGGCGCCCCCCGCCAAGGCGCTAACATAAGGAGTTTCGCGGCCCGTCCGCCGTCATGGCCGCCCCCGGGCTTCGACCCGGGGGTCGTCACGGCCAGCCACGCGGCGCTGCTCGACGCGAGCGTCTCGATTTGGACGCCAACTGCAGTGGCGGTGAGCGGGCGCCTCCGAGCGTCCGGCCCTTCGGAACGGCGTGGATGGCCGTGACGAGCACGGCCATGACGACCCCGGGGGCAGTGCTGCAGGCCGAAAGAGCGTTAAGTTAGCGCCTATGGGGCGCCCCCCAGGCCCCCTCTCGCGCAACTCATTGAAAACAAACGAAACCGCGAAATGAGTCGGAATAAATCTCAATGATTTCAATGGTCTGCCGATTTCGCCGGCGAAACGTTTCCCTTCGCATGCGAAGCGAAACAGGTCCGCGGCGCCAAAAAGCCCGGGCAATGTCGCCGGTTCGTCACCAGAGTCGAAATGGGGCGCGGCGAAAGAAAAACATCCGCAACAGGTCGATCGCGCCACTTCGTCGCGCGCCTGTTGCGAGAGACCGCCAGCCGCTCTCTCGCGGCGCGCTTCGACCCGAGCTCACGTTCGTCGGAACCTCGCCGCAGCGCGCTCGCCGTCTTCGCGCGCCGCCAGCCCGCGCCCGATCAAATCCTCGAGATGGGCGAGCGTCGAAAGACCGGCGGCGCGCGAGAGCCTGGGGTCGAGGCCGGGATAGACGGACTCGACGATCTCCGGAATTGTCGCTTCCCCCGAGCCGAGCCGCGCGAGGATCGCCGCTTCGCGCAGCCGGCGATGGCCGACGAGCGCACGCAGATAACGCGGCGGATCGGTCACCGGCCCGCCATGGCCGGGCCAATAGATCTGTTCGCTGCGCGATCTGAGTTTTTCGAGCGAGGCCATGTAGGCCGCCATCGAGCCGTCGGGGGGCGCGATCACCGAGGTCGACCAGGCCATCACGTGGTCGCCGCTGAACAGAGCGTTCTCCTCGCGCAGCGCAAAACACAGATGATTGGCGGCATGGCCCGGCGTCCCGACCGCCTCGAGCGTCAGCGCGCCCAAGGCGAGAACCTCGCCTTCGGCGAGGACGCGGTCCGGCGCATAGCCGGCGTCGTGCGACGCGTCGAGACCGGGCGCGCCGGGATGAAATTGGTGCGGCCGGGCGCCAACGATCATCGCGCCCGTCTCCGCTTTCAATCGCCCTGCGAGCGCGCCGTGATCGCGATGGCTATGGGTGACGACGATATGGGCGATGCGTTCGCCCCGAGTCGCCTCCATGAGCGCCGCGAGATGCGCGTCGCTCTCCGGCCCAGGATCGAGGATGGCGACCTCGCCTTCGCCGAGAATATAGCTGCACGTGCCGCTGAAGGTGAATGGCGACGGGTTCGGCGCCACCAGACGGCGAATGTTGGCGGTCAATCGGGTCAGGACGCCCGCCTGCGGCGCCTCTCGCTCCGGAGTTTCGGCGTGAACCTTTTCGCTCAAGCGCTCGTCTCCTTCATGGCGTTCGGGCCTTGTCGTCGAACCGGCCCCGTGTCTATACCTCCGGCGCAGGTCCCATGGGCCGCACGGGCTGAGGAGCTGATAAGAACATGCAAGACAGCGTTCACGTCAATTCACGCGCGGCGCCCACCGCCGCTTCCCTTCGCGCCGCGGCCGTCGTCATCGGCGGTTCCCTGGTCCTTGCCGCCTCGGCCAAGTGGCAGATTCCGTTCACGCCCGTGCCGATGACGATGCAGACGCTGGTCGTGCTGATGCTCGGCGCGTTGTTCGGGCTCAGGCTCGCGATCGCGACCGTCGGGCTCTATCTCGTCGAGGGCTTGATCGGCGCTCCCGTGTTCGCCGGCGCCGTCGCCGGGCCGGCCTACATGTTCGGACCCACCGGCGGATACCTCATCGGCTTCCTCGCGGCGGCGGCCGTCATCGGCTTCCTCGCCGAGCGCGGCGCCGCTCGTTCGCTCGCCGGCCTCGCCGCCACGTTGAGCCTGGGGCATGTCGTCATTTTCGCGTTCGGCTTCGTCTGGCTCGTTCGGTTCGTCGGCGCCGAGAAAGCCTGGGCGCTCGGCGTGGCGCCGTTCTATGCCGCGACTGTGTTGAAGACGGCGCTCGCCGTCGCTCTGGCGCGCTCGCTCGATCGCTTCGCGATCCGCAACTGACGGGGCGGGACCTGAGCGAACTTTCCGCCGCCATCGCCGCCAAACGTGAGGGGCCGCTCGGCCGAGCGGCCTTTCGTCGATTCGTGCCGATGACGACGCGCTGGAGCGACAACGACCCTTATGGCCACCTCAACAACGTCATTTACTACGAGCTGTTCGATTCGGCGGTGAATGCGCTGCTGATCGAGGCTGGCCTCTTGGATGTGGCGTCGAGCCCGGTGGTCGGCCTGGTCGTGGAGAGCAACTGCCGGTATTTCTCCAGCCTCGCCTATCCCGACGCCGTCGAAGTCGGAGTTGGCGTCGAGCGTTTGGGCCGTTCCTCGGTCCGCTATCGTCTCGCCGTTTTCAAGAGCGGCGATTCGACTGCCGCCGCGCAAGGCGGCTACACCCATGTTTACGTCGACCGAACCAGCGGACTTCCAACCCCCATACCCGATGGCCACCGAAGATTGATGGAAGCGCTCGAGATCGAGTGAGCGCTCGGAAAAGTCCACCTTCGGCGCCTGTGACACGAGCGCGGCCGCTGCCGAGGGCCGTCACTCAGGAGAATAGCGACGATGGCGACAAAAATTCTGCCGGTGATCATGTGCGGCGGCGCGGGCACGCGGGTCTGGCCCGAATCGCGGGAAACGATGCCGAAACAGTTCATTGCGCTCATCGGCCCGCGCTCGACGTTCCAAGACTCGGTGCTGCGCGTCGCGACGCCGGAGTTCGAGGCGCCGATCGTGATCACCAATTACGATTATCGGTTCCTGGTGAAGGAGCAGCTCGCCGAGATCGGCGTCAACGCGACGATCGTCACCGAGCCGACGCGGCGCGATTCCGGTCCCGCCGTGGCCGTCGCCGCAGCGCTGGCGGCGCAGCGCTCGCCACAAACGGTCGTGGCCGTGTTCGCTTCGGACCATGTGGTCGCCAAACAGCCGGAGTTCCTCGCCGCCTGCGCCGCAGCGGCGCACGCGGCCGAAGCGGGCTACATCGTCACGCTCGGCGTCAAGCCGACCGAGCCCGCCATCGGCTATGGCTACATCCGTCCGGGCGAGGCGATCGCCGACACCGACGCGAGCCGGGTCGAGGCCTTCGTCGAGAAGCCGAAGCGCGAGATCGCCGAGGACTATGTCGCCTCCGGATATCTCTGGAATTCCGGGAACTTCTTCTTTCGCGCCGATGTCATGCTCGCCGAGCTCGAGGCGTTCGAGCCGGCCATGGCCGCAGCGGCGAACGCGGCGATCGCCGACGCCAAGCGCGACCTCGGATTCCTCGCGCTCGATCGCGCCGCCTTCGAGCGAGCGCCGAAGAAATCGATCGATTATGCGGTCATGGAGCGAACCCGGAAGGCGGCGGTGGTTCCCGCCGAC
>JBKQKS010000180.1:0-15061 GCA_052147395.1 Roseiarcus sp. | reverse complement strand
GATGGTCGAGGCGCCGCGCCTCGGCGAACATGTCCTCGCGGAACACGCCGTCGTAGAGCCCGGCCGCGGCGATCGAGCTCATGTGATGGAAGCGCTTCACGCCCATGGTCTCGGCGAGGGCTAGCGTGTTGCGCACGCCATCGACATTGGCGGCGGCGACGAGCTCGGGGTCGGCGGCGAGGTCGTAGACGGCTGCGAGATGAAACAGATGGTCGATTCGGCCGCGCAGCCGATCGGCGTCCGCTTCGGCGAGCCCGAGGCCGGCCTCGAGAATGTCGCCGACGATCGGCGTGACGCGGCCGTCCGTGTCGCCCCACGCCTCGCGCAGCGCAGCGATTCGCTCGGGAGAAGCGTCGCGCGCCAAGGCGAAAATCTCGCAGTCGCCGCGCAGCAGCAATTTGGCGATCAATCGCTTGCCGATGAAGCCGCTCCCGCCCGTGACGAATACGATCATGGCCAAGCCTCCCCCCTTCGTCGAGATGCTCTCTAAAGCGGTTCCCGATCACTCCGACCCCCGTCATTGCGAGGAGCGCAGCGACGAAGCAATCGAGAGGCCACAGCCACGCCGCTCTGGTTTGCTTCGCTCGCAATGACGGCGCCAATTCACATTGATCGGATACCAGCCTAGCGCAACGCCCTAGAATGGGCCGCCTAGAAGATTGGGCTGCGAATTCTAACCCACTGTGGTTTGATGCAAAACATCGGCGGGTAGAGAACCGCTGTCACTGAAAGGGAATGCGCATGCCGAAGAAACTCACAGATCTCGTCGGTGAAGCGTCGGAGACGCAGCTCACGACGTTGGTGAAGGAGTCAGCCGGCCAAATTTGGCTCGCCGGGCTCGGCGCTTTCGCCATGGCGCAACGCGAAGGCCTCAAGGTGTTCGACAGCCTTGTCGCGGAAGGCGAGAAGTTCCAGGAGCGCACCAAGATCGTGACCGACGATCGCATCTCGGATGTGCGCTCGAAGGCGACAGGCGCCTGGGACAAGCTCGAGAAGGTATTCGAAGAGCGGGTGTCTCGCGCGCTTCATAGCCTCAGCGTGCCGAGCCGCAAGGACGTCGATCAATTGTCCGCGCGCGTCGCCGAACTGACCGAACTCGCCAAGAAGCTTTCGGGCGAGCTCGAGGCGGTCGAGAAGACTGTCGCCGAGGCCGAAAAGGTCGAGACGCCGAAAGCCGCTGAATGAAGCGACGGCGGCGCCGCGTCGGGGGAGGTGGTTATGAGCCGGCGAGCGTGCGGACGATTGGGGATCGCGCTCGCAGGTGGGGGACCCCTCGGCGGCATCTATGAGATCGGCGCGCTGGTCGCGCTGCAGGAAGCGTTGATCGGCGTCGATCTCGCCGATCTCGACGTCTATGTCGGGGTGAGCTCGGGGGCTTTCATCGCCGCCGGTCTCGCCAACGGCATTTCGCCACTCGAAATGCACGCGATGTTCATCCTCGACGCGTCGCATCACGATCCGTTCGAGCCCAACCTTCTGCTGCGTCCGGCGTTCGCGGAATTCGCGCGGCGACTGCGGCTCGCGCCGACGCTCATCGGCGCCGCGGCGCGCGTTCAGTTCGAGGGCCGCACGGGCGTGTTCGCGTCGCTGTTGCAGCTGACGAGGGTCTTGCCCAATGGGTTATTCGACAACGAGCCGATCGCCGTCTATCTGAAACGGCTGTTCGGCAAGCCCGGCCGCAGCGATGATTTCCGCAAGCTCGAGCGCAAATTGTTCGTGCTCGCGACCGATCTCGACAGTGGCCGCGCCGCGCCGTTCGGCGCGCCGGGATTCGACGACGTGCCGATCTCGGAAGCGGTGAAGGCGAGCTCGGCGCTGCCTGGGCTCTATCCGCCGGCGCGCATCAACGGGCGCGACTATATCGACGGTGCGGCGAAGAAGACGCTGCATGCCTCGGTGGCGCTCAAAGAAGGCGTCGCATTGTTGATATGCGTCAACCCGATCGTGCCGTTCGACTCCGATCTTGCCGCCTCGCGCAACGCCCAGCCGCGAGTCCAGGTGGCGGAAGGGGGGCTCATCGGCGTGCTGTCACAAAGCTTTCGCACCGTTGTCCAGGCGCGCATGCAGGTCGGGATGGAGCGTTACGGCCGCGAGTTTCCGCAGGCCGACGTCGTGCTGTTCGAGCCGGCGCGCGACGACGAGGTGATGTTCTTCTCCAACATGTTCAGCTATGCCGAGCGGCGCGAGCTCTGCGAGCACGCCTATCGCCACACGCGCCGAGAGCTCGAGGCGCGCGCCGACGAGCTCGACTTCGTGCTCGCGCGCCACGGGGCTCGGCTCGACCGCGCCGCGCTCGCCGATCCGGAGCGGAGGCTTCCCGGCCCCGCCGATGTTGCGGCGCGGAACGCCGCGTGGGACGAGTTCGCGCAGCTCGACGGCGCTCTGGACCGGCTCGAGCGCGCGCTCGCGGACGCCGAGCGGGCGGGGATCTTCGCTGGGAGGCGGCATGCAGCCAAAAAGGCCGCGGCGGACGCGTGAGCGCATCCTGCGCACGGCGCTCGTGATGTTCAACAAGTTCGGCGAACATTCGGTGGCGACCACGGCGATCGCCTTCGAAATGGGCATCAGCCCGGGCAATCTGTACTATCACTTTCGCTCTAAGGACGAGATCGTGCACGATCTGTTCGACGAGTTCCGCCGTGAGATCGAGGCGACGCTCGCCGCGCCCGACGAGCGCCTGCCCAATGCGGAGGACGTCTGGTTGTTCCTGCACCTGGTGTTCGAGGCGATCGCCAAATACCGTTTCGTCTATCGCGACCTCAACGATCTGATCTCGCGCTATCGCTTCATCGAAGTGCAGTTCCGTCGCATTCTCGCGCACAAACAGCGCGTGGCGGAGAAGATCCTCTCCGGGCTGGTCGCCAATGGCCAGATGCTCGCGAGCCCGCGAGAGGTCTCGACCCTCGCGCTCAACGTGACGATGATGGCGACCTATTGGTTGTCGTTCGAATATGCGCGCGACCCGCGCGCCGACGAGGACGGCCACGCGCTCGGCCGCGGCGTCTTCCACGTGATGTCGCTTTCCGCGCCCTATCTCGAACCGAGAGTGCGCGCGCAATTCGATCAACTCGCCGAACGTTACATTTCCTGAGGAGACGCTCATGTCATTGGGCTGGAAACCGTTCCGTCTCGACGCCTCCGGCTTCGCCTACGAAGGCGAGGCGTTGGCCGCGGCCTGGGGCGCGTTGCACCGCGGCGACCGGGAACCGTTTCCCGACGCCGCCTTCGTCGAAGACGCGGTTCGCCGCCATCCGCAGCTGAAAGGCGGGCTCGACGCGGCGGCGACGGCTCGAGCGCTGCAATCGGCGTGGCGCGCCTATCACCGCGGCGACTTCGCCGCCGCCGTTGAGCAGGGGAGCGCGCTCGGGCCGATCGGCGCCAACGCCGCCAACAAGGCGGCCAACATCTACGCGACCTATCTGGAGACCGACGACGAGACGAAGCGCCGGATCCTCCTCGACTCGCGTGGGCGCGCCGAGGCGCTGCAACGAGCGGCGCCCGATTTCGCCAACGCCTTCTATTTCCATGCCCAGGCGCTTGGCCGCTATTCCCAGGAGATCTCGATCGCCAAGGCGCTCACGCAGGGGCTCGCCGGCGAAGTGAAGTCGAGCCTCGACAAGACGCTGCGGCTCGCGCCCGATCACGCCGAAGCGCATATCGCGCTCGGCGCCTATCACGCGGAAATCGTCGGCAAAGTCGGCGGCATGATCGCCAGCCTCACCTATGGCGCGACCAAGGAGGCGGCGATGAAACATTTCGAGACGGCGCTGCAGCTGATCCCGGATTCGGCGATCGCGCGAATCGAAATGGCCAACGGCCTCGTGCTCGTCTACGGCAAGAGCCGGCTCGCCGAGGCGAAGCGCCTTTACGCGGAAGCCGCGCGGATGACGCCCGGCGACGCGATGGAGGCGCTGGACGCGGAGTTCGCGCGGGAGTCGGCTTGACGGGCCGAGCGAAGGCTCGGCCGCACGAACCCTCGCGCCCCCCGATGGGAGAGGGGAGCGGTCAAAACAACTGATGTTCGAGGATCTTCCGACCCATATTGCGGACAGTCGATCGTTGCGCTCGGACCCCTTGTCGCGATGACGCGAACGGGCGGCCGCCTGCCGCGCCGATTTCTGCTGGCAATGGCGGATCCTCTCCAAATGCGCTGATTTGCGCTTGGGTAACCTTGGTCAGGGAAGGAATCATCGGCTCGCCGCCGGCTAGGCGGCTGCTGCTGCGCGCGGTTGGATCTCGTCGAGACGGTCGCGTGCGTGGGCGGTCGCAAAAGCCTCGAATTCCTTTGCGGGCATGGGCCGACCGAACAGATAGCCTTGATAGGCGCGGCATCCCAGTTGTTCGAGAGCGGCCCGCTGGGCTTCCAGCTCCACGCCCTCTGCGATCACCGACAGGCCGAGCGTCTTGCCGAGCGCGATGATCGTTTCCACGATCGCGGCGTCGTTCGGATCGACGAGAATATCGCGTACGAAGCTCCGATCGATCTTGAGTTGTTCGAGCGGCAGGCGTTTCAGATAGGAAAGGCTGGAATGGCCGGTGCCGAAATCGTCGAGCGAGAAGCTGACGCCGCGCGCTTGCAGCGCGCACATTTTTGCGGTGACTCCCTCGATCTTGTTGACGCTGAAGCTTTCGGTGAGCTCTAGCTTCAAACGGCGCGGATTGGCGCCGGTGCGTTCGATGGCATGCAGCACCCGATCGACGAAGCTCTCGTGGTGCAATTGCAGCGCGCTGACGTTGACGGCGAGCGACAGATGCGCGGTTTCCGGCCGGTGCGCCCAGGCGGCGAGCTTTTCGCAGGCCGTTTCCAGCACCCAGTCGCCGAGCGGCATGATCAGGCCGCTGCTTTCGGCGACAGGAATGAAGCGCGACGGCGGCACCGCGCCGTGGCGCGGATGCTGCCAGCGCACCAGCGCCTCGGCGCCGATCAGGCGGCCTTCGGCGTTAACCTGCGGTTGATAATGCAGACGAAGATTCTTCTTCTTGATGTCCTCGCGCAGATCCGCCTCGAGCTTGGCGCGCATTTCGACGTCCGCCTGCATCTCGGGAACGAAGAGGCGCAACCCATTTCGCCCCGCCCCCTTGGCCTCGTACATGGCGAGGTCCGCGCGCTTCAACAGATCTTCGAGATTCTGGCTCGAGTCCGAGTACAGCGCCCCACCGACGCTGGCCGTGCAGGGATAGACGAAGCCGTCGAGTTGGAACGGCTCGACGAAGGCCGACACGATCTTCTCGCCGACCATCTCCGCCCTCAGCGCTGCGTCGCGTTCGTCTTGGGTCGACAGATCCGTCAGCACGACGAATTCGTCGCCGCCGAAGCGCGCGACCGTGTCGACAGAGCGAACGCAGGCCAAAAGCCGCTGAGCCGTGGCTTTCAGCAGCAGATCGCCCTTGTCGTGGCCGAGCGTATCGTTGAGCGTCTTGAAATTGTCGAGGTCGATGAACAGAAGCGCGCCGTAGCCGCCATTGCGTTTGTTGGCCTTCATCGTCTGGCGCGCTCGATCGAGCAGCAGCGTGCGGTTCGGCAGCCCGGTCAACTGATCGTGGAAGGCGAGGCGCGCGATCTCTTCCGACAGGGCGTGATTACGTTGGGTGAGGTTGCTGCGATCGTTCTGCAGCCGCACGTTGCGGCGTCGCAGCCGTTCGAATCCGAAGGCCATCAAGAACATCGCCGCCGGCACGGCGCCGGCCGCCGCTGCAAAGGCGGGCGACCCCAGTCCGCCATAGGCGTCGGCTTCGGACGTGAGCGTGATGATCGACAGCGGCGCGCCGCGGATCGGGGTGCGCAGAGCGATCATCGCGCCGAGCCCGGCGGTCTCCGGCACATCGGCCGTCGCAACGAGTTGGTTTTCCGGCAGTTTGGCGAGGGCGGCGCCGAGCTCGCTCGACACGACGTCCGAGGGTTCGGCGGATAATGTGCGCAGGCCCTGCTCGACCAGGACAAATTCGCGATATCGCCCGACGGATTGGCCCGGCTGGCTGAGCCCACCGATCAGCAGCCGCGACAACAGGCTGAGATCGGTCGTGACGACGACCACGCCGGAAAATTTGTCCTTGAAGTGGACCGGCGCGGACGAGACGATCGTCCAGTTGGCCGCGTCGATCGCAACCGTCGGATGCTGCGCGTCGGGCATGGCGGGCGGCGCGCCGTCGTTCCGGCCAACGTCGACGATCAGTTTGCCGTCGCCGTCGTATAGCGCGATCCAGTTGTCGAGCGCTGCTCCGCGCAACATCTGTTGCTGCATCGTGCGGCGAAACCGAGTCTCGATGAAGTCGAGATTGGCGCTGAGGCCGTAGCGCGGCGACATGCCGAGCGCACGGTTGGTGAGATAGTCCTCGATCTCTTGACTGGCGGCGAGCTGCACGGCCGCCTGTCCGCGTCCAGTCAGAAAGTCTTCGACCGTCGCGGCGCGGCGCTGGCTGTCGGCCATGAGGCGCGCGTCCGTCGCCGCGCGCAATTGGCGCTCGGTCGAGTAGAGATTCCACGATAGCGCCACCACGAGCGCAAGGAAGGCGCCCGCCAGGGCGAGCGGCCAGTTGCGAGTGGGGCGCAAATCGTTCGTCATCGCCCGGGTTCAAGAGCGCTTGGCGAAAAACTCGGGGAAGAAGCGACGAATGCCAGGGTAATATTTGTCGACGAGCCGATCGTAAGTCCCGTCGGCTTTGATTTCGACCAGATAGGCGTCGAAGGCCTCACGCAGCTTCGGCGCGTCCTTCGGGAAGGCGGCGGCGAGCGTCTGCGGCTCCGACACTGGGCCGAGCACCTTGATCTTGCCTGCCCACTTGCGCAAGTCGAGAATGGCGTCCGGCACGTCGAGCAGCGTGAGTTGCGCTTCGCCGTTGAGCAGCGCGGGAACCATTTCGTTCAGATTGGCGCTTTTGGTATAGGACTTGAGGTCGACGCCGATGCCCTTCAGACCGTAATTGGCGGGATCGAGGCAGGTGCGCTCCATCACCAGGAGGCTGCGGTCGCCGATCATTTTCTTCGTCGCGGCGATGTCGGCGGACATGTCCGCTGTCTCCGCGATCGGCCGTAACGCGAAATCGGCCGGCGCGACGAGCAGCACCTGCGAGGGGAAGGTCGGCGCCGAATAGGACAGGATTGCCGAGCGCCACGGCAATACCGTGAAGCCCGTCGCGATCACGTCGCCCTTGACGGGGTAATCGCCAGCGAGAGAGACCTGCCCGTCCTTGCGCACGACATCTTTGCCGAGCAGATCGCGGATCACCGAGTAGAAGTCGGAATAGACGAGCTTGTAGGAGACGCCGATCTTCTTGGCGAAGCCCTCCATGATCTCGACGTCGAAACCGTCGCCGGCGCCGGTCACGAAATTGGCATAGCGGATGCCGATGTGGCGCAGTTCGCCGCGCGCCTTGATCTCGTCCAGATCGGCCGCCGCCGCCGCGGAGGTGGAGAACACGAGCGCCAACGCGATCCCTCGCAGCAGGCGCGAATTTAGAAGCCAATGCAACATGGATTGTCCTCGATCGATAGGCGAAAAAGGCCCGTGCTCCACGGACACTGCAATAAACCCCATAATGGGCGGTTATCGTTTTTGGTTGGATGTCGTTGTCGCAGCATATTTTGTAGCGTCAGGCGACGCGACGGCCAATGCGCCTCTTCGAGCGCCATCATCCGACCTTGCCCGATCGTCCATTGTGTATCGACGCCGGGTCCGAGCGGCGATCGGCGTCATAACGCCTCGAGGCGAGTAGTTATGGCGGGGACGTCTCCCGGCGCCGCAACACAGCCCTCGGTACGAAGGGGCGGCTGGGCGCCAGGCGCTGATTCGAACCCCTCGCTCTCCCTGCACAACGAGGGAATGCCGGCGCTGCCTTCGCAGGTCGAAGGCAGGCCCGTCGCCGTCGTCCGAGCGCCTGCGCGCGTCACCCCGCCGTCGCCAGCAGGCAGGCATACAAATACGCCTCGAACTCCGGCTTGAAGTGCGAGATCACCGCGTCGGGATCGGGGGTCAGCGCGGCGTCGGCGGCGAGGCCGAACTGCACTTCGTCGCCGTAGGAGAGGATCGAGACGCCGAGTCCGATGTCGCTCGACTGCGGAACCCAGA
The DNA here is from genome assembly GCA_052147395.1 of Roseiarcus sp. Classification (GTDB taxonomy): domain Bacteria; phylum Pseudomonadota; class Alphaproteobacteria; order Rhizobiales; family Beijerinckiaceae; genus Roseiarcus. The sequence goes on along the minus strand of JBKQKS010000180.1, from coordinate 6,995 downwards.
AAATCGACTGATCGAGCAGAGCGCCGCCGATGGTGAGTTTTTCGGTCGGACCGGGCACGTTGGTCATCACCGCCGTCGCGCGGCTCGTCAGCAGGTCGAACAGCTGATCCTGCACGTATTTCGGGGCGTAGCCCAGGGCGCCGAAGAGCCCGAGCGTGACCGGCGGCTCGACCGAGTTTTTCAACTCCAGCATGCGCCGGCGCACCTCGGCGAGCCGCTTCATCGGGTCTTCGATGCCCACGGGCAGCTCGACCGCGAGGATGCCGAAGCGGTTGCCGAGCGACAGCTCTTCGCCCGGCGGACGCAGGTTGATCGGCGCCAGCGCTCGCAATTCGACGCCGTCGGCCTTGTCGCCCTTGTCGATGAGATAGCGGCGCAACGCGCCGGCGACGCAGGCGAGCAGGACGTCGTTGATCGACGCGCCGACCGCATGCGCGACCGCCTTCACTTCGGAGAGTTTTAGCGGCTCGCTCCAGGCGACGCGCTTGACGCCGTGCGGCTGGCCCTTGAACCGCGTGTCGCTGTCGCTCGGCATCAGCAGGAGATAGGCGAGCTCGGCGGCGACCTCGGCGCCGGTCTTCAAATAGCCGATGGCCTGGGCTGGGCGCCGGATCAGGTCGAGAGTCGTCTGGAGGCCGAAGCGGGAGGCTTTGGCGGAAGTCCCGATCGCGGACGCGAACGGCGCCATCAGCGCCTGCAGCCAGCCTTCCGCGCGATGATCGGCATCGGGCGCCGCCGCCGGCGCGTTGTCGGCGAGCGAAAGCATGACGCGGATCAGGGCGACGCCATCGGCGATGCAATGATGGATGCGGATCACCGCCGCGGCGCCGCCTTCGTAATCCTCGATGAAATGCACCTGCCAGAGCGGGTGGGCAAAATCGAGCGGCATTCCTGCCAGCTCGCCGGTGAGGCGCTGCAGCTCGGCCTTGCCGCCGCCGCCCGGCAGACGGACCCGTTGGATATGATGGACGAGGTCGAAATTGGGGTCGTCGACCCAGTAGGCGCCGGAGACAAGCACTTCGACCCGCTGACGGAAGCGTCGATAGGCGGTGATCCGCTGGGTCCATTGGGCCACGACGTGGTCGAGATTCACCGGCCCTTTGAAGATGTCGACGCCGACAATCACCATCAGATTGGTCGGCCGCTCCATGCGCAGCCACGCCAAGTCGACCGACGACATGCGTTCACGTCTCATCATCCGCACTCCCTCCCGTTTCGCGCCCTGGCGGCGCTACCGCGCGCGCTCCGGAACGCCGCAGCGCCCGCTTTAGGCGGAGCCGCCTACGCGTTTGGCTTAGATGCGAACCATGGCCGACGCTTTCCTCAAAGACCAATTGCTCGCCGAGCTCGACCGCTGCGAGGGCCTGCGCCGTCGTCAGGTCGAGGACGAGCTGTTTCATCAGCGGCGCCTGAAGCTGCGCGCCTGGCAAGCGGCGCGGCTCGCGCGCAGTCACCGCGACCTCGCCGTCAATCCGCGCTTCGCGGCGGCGTCGAAGTTCTTTCTCGGCGAGCTTTACGGCCCCCGCGACCTCGGCGCCCACATCGACGAAGTGAGGCGGATCGTCCCGATCATGATCAAGACGCTGCCGGCTTCGGGCCTTCTCACCGTTGCGCGCGGGGTCGAGCTCGATGCGCTGTCGGAGGATCTCGACGGCGCAATGGTGGAGGCCATCGGCGAGCGTGCTGCGGCGATCGACAACGCGGTCTACGCGGAGGCCTACAGAACCGTCGGCCGCGCCGAGGACCGGCGCCGGCAGATCGACCTCATCGAGCTGCTCGGCGGTGCGCTCGACGCGCTGACCCATCACAAGTTCATCGGCGCGACGCTCAAAGTGATGCGCAAGCCGGCCAAGCTCGCAGGGCTCGGCGGACTGCAGAGCTTCCTCGAGCGCGGCTACGACGCCTTCGGCCCCATGCGCGGCGGCGCCGGCGAATTCGTCTCTATCATCGTCTGGCGCGAACGCATGCTCAGCGCCGCACTGCTGAAGGGCGATGCCCACGCGCTGCCTTTGGAGCTCGGCTAGCAACTCGACGATCCCGGGGCTTCGACGAATAACGACGTTACGACGGCTTGGGCTGACGCCGACTGATCCAGCGCAACAAGGTTGCGCCCCGGGGCGCCGCGGCCCGGAATTCAGCTCACCGTCTCCGCGCTGTAGCGGGCGATGAGGCCGTTGCGGATCGCCAATCGATAGACCCGCGCGAACAGCCAGCAGGCGGCGATCAGATAGACGAGCGCGAGGGACGCCGCGATCGCAAGGCTTCCCCACGGCGGCGGCGCGCCGCCGATGACCGCGCGCATGCCCTCGAACACGTAGGACGGCGGCAGCGCCAGCGCGATCCGCTGCATGACCGGCGGCAGCGCCGAGATCGGATAGAACACCCCGGCGAGCGGCGCGAGGATCATCGGGATCGGCCAGATCAACCATTCCGCCGCCGGACCGAGGCGCAGCACCAAGGCGGCCGCGGCGACGCCGAGCGCGATGCCAGTGACGAACAGCACGATGAGGAAGGGCGCGACTCCGACGCCGAAGCCGAGAATCGAGAGGCCGAACGTCGCTCGCGCCAGCGCCAACATGACGACGAGGCTGATGAGGCTCGTGACGATCGCGGAAACGACGAGGCCGCCGAGATAGTCGAAGATGGTGAGCGGCGTCGCGAACAGGTTGAGGAAATTGCGCGACCACACGTCCTCGAAGAACGCCATGGTGACGCCCTGCATCACCCGGGTGAGAAAGTCCCACAGCAGCACCGCGCCGAGCAGCGCCGGCACGAAATTGATGTGCGAGTCCGACACGGTGTTGAGGTAGCGGGTGAGGAAGCCCCACAGCACGATGTCGACAGTCACCCAGATCAGCATCGGCAGCAGACGCGCCGGGGAGCCGCGATAGAGATAGAAGATCCTGAGCACGATCGCCGAGACGCGCGAAAAATTCATCGCCCGCTCCGATCGCGCAGCGTCTCTTTGGCGACCGATACGAAGAGGTCCTCGAGATTGGCGGCGCCGTTCCGCTCGGGCAGCGTCTTGGGATCGCCCTCGAGCACGATGCGGCCGTGCGAGACGAACAGCACGCGATCGCACACCGCTTCGACTTCGGCCATGTTGTGGCTGGTCCACAGCACGCCGCAGGCGCCGCTGTCGACCAGGCCGGAGATCAACGCCCGGATTTCCCGCGCGGCGGAAGGGTCGATCGAGGCGGTCGGCTCGTCGAGCAGCAGCAGGCGAGGGTGGTTGAGCATGGCCTTGGCGAGATTGAGCCGGGTCTGCTCGCCCGAGGAGAGCAGGCCGGCTTTGGCGCGCCGGAGCCTTCCGAGATCGAACTCCTCGACGAGTTCGTCGATGCGGCGTGTCAGATCGGCGACGCCGTAGATGAGGCCGAACACCCTCAGATTCTGCGCGACGGTGAGATTGCCGGGCAGCGGGCAATTGACGGCGGCGAAATTGGCGTGAGCGAGCGCCCGCGCCCGCTCGCGCGCCAGATCGACGCCCTCGATCGTTATCCGACCGCCGCTCGGCTCGAGCACGCCGAGCACCATGTTGATCATCGTCGTCTTGCCCGCGCCATTGGGTCCGAGCAGACCGACGATTTCGCCGGACTTCACGGTGAAGCTGACGCCGTCGACGGCTGTGAGGCCGCCGAAGCGCTTGCTCAGGTTTTCGACGCTGAGAATGGGGGCGGCCTCGCTCATGGCGCCTGCTTAGCCCGGAGCGAAGTCTCACGCACCAGGAAAGGCGCCCTTCCCCGGCTCTTCATGCGCCGCGACGGCTTCGCCCCCCGAATGCTCACGGGCCGCGGCCGATCGTGGCTGAGGCCAAATGCAGAGGATGTGTGAGCGAACTCGGTTCGCTACGGGCGTGAGGCTGGTGCGGCCTCGAGCCGCATCGCGCTCGCGTCGCGGCGGCGAGCGCGGCGCTGGGGAACGGGTTCGGCTCCCGACGGGCGGCGGCCGGCGCGGCCCGTCACTCCGCCGCGCGGATTCGAGGCCGGCTTTCGGCGCGCCTGAGCCGGGCGTCGGGGGCGAGCGGGTAGTTCTGATCGAGGGCGTCGAGCGCGGCGCGATAGGCCTCGAAATAGGCCTCGCGGCTCATCCCATTGATCGCGTCGGGTTCGAACTGCAGCCCGATCTCATGGTAGGCGTCGAGATTGGCGAGGTCGGGGCGCGGCGTGCGGCCCCGGGATTCGCGCTTGGCCATCTCGACATAGAGGTCCTCGAGGCCGCGCACCAGCCGAACGATGTCGAACAACACCGAGTTGTCGCGCGCCGCTTTCAGCCGCTCCTTGATCGCCGCGAGCTCGCGGCGGTTGTGATAGAGCGCCAGCGCCTTGATGCGATATTCGCTCTCGCTCGCCGCGATGAGCTCGGGGACGCCGGCCGCGCTGAGCAGGCTCGCGCACACGCGCGAGGCGAAGGAGCGGCCCTGCAGGGTCAGCACCGGCACGCCCATCCACAGCGCGTCCGACGCCGTCGTGTGCGCGCCATAGGGGAAGCTGTCGAGGAACAGGTCGGCGAGCGGATAGCGCGCGAGGTGCTCGGGATTCGGCCTCTTATCGGCCCAGATGATGCGTTCGGGCGCCACGCCGCGCTGGGCCGCATATTGATGCAGGCGGGCGTGAACGTCGTCGGCCGATTTCAGCATCCACAATACGCTGCCCGGCGCCGAGGCGAGGATCGTCAGCCACGAATCGAACATGCGCTGCGTGAGCTTCTGCGTGGCGTTGAACGAGCAATAGACGAAAGCGTCCTCGGGCAGTCCACAATCTGCGCGCGTCGGCTTGGTCTCGGCGACGACGCGCTTGCTGTCGTTGGGCTGATAGCAGGGGAGCCGCAGCACCTCCTCGGAAAAGAACATCTCGTCGCCCGACGGGACGATTACGGGGTCGGCGATGAGATAATGATGGTAGGGGGTGCCCATGGTGGCGGGATAGCCGAACCAGTTGACCTGCACCGGCGCCGGCCGCAACGCGAAGATCCGGGTGCGCGCGAATTTGGTGTAGCCGTTGAGGTCGACGAGGATGTCGATACCGTCGCGGGCGATGCCGAGCGCCGCGTCCTCGTCGCTCATCGCTGTAATGTCGACCCAGTGCTCGACGGCGGCGACGATGCGCCGGCGGATCCCGTCGTCGCGCGCGATGCCGCAGTAATAGGCGAACACTTCGAACTTTTCCCGGTCGTGGGTCTCGAACACCTGCGTCATAGCCAGGCCGACCGCGTGCTCGCGGAAATCCGAGGAGACGTAGCCGATTCGGAGCCGGCGCTTGCGCGTCTCCTTCGTCGGTCGCGCGTGGCGCGCCTCATCGAGGATTTCCGGGCTCGGCGGCTGAAACTCCTTGCGCGCATGCTGATAGGCGCGCGCGAGTTGGAACATCGGATCGTCGCTGAGCGTCGCCAAGGTCAGAGGCCACAGCATCGCCAGGCGATCCTTCGCCGAGGCGCGCGCCGAGCCGACGACCGCCGGCCATTGGCAGCGTCGCGAGCGGACGCCGATCCATTGCCGCGTCGCCGCTTCGTGACGCGGGTCGAGCTCGATCGCCTCTTCGAGCCGCTTTTCCACGCCCGCGTCTTCGCAACAGGCTTCCAGCAGCCGCGCGCTCTGAATCAGCAGCAGGCTCTTTTGCTCCGCGGCGTCGCCCGTGACATGCGTGACCCTGTCGAGACCGTCGCGCCAAACGGCGAGCGCTTCCTGCGAACGGCCGACGTTTTCCAGCGCCCGTCCCCAATTGAGCCGGCCTTGCAGAAAATCCGGCTTTGCCTTCACGCTATCGCCGAAGGCGCGGATCGCCGCGAGCGGTTTGCCGATCCCGTTATAGGCGACGCCGAGATTGAAATACGCGGCGTAGACTTGGGCCGAGTCGCCGTTGAAGGCGAGCCAAGCCTCGTAAATCTCGATCGCCTCCGCAACCGCGCCGCGCGCCTTCGCCGCTTCGCATAAGGTGATGAGATCGCCGGCGCCTAGGCCCGGCAGAGAATAGGCTAGGGCGGACTCGCCGCCAGGAAGGTAATATCCTCTCGGGTCGATCCTGAACTCGGTCATGGGGCCTTAAGCGTCGTTGTGGGGTGGGACTGTCGCGCTTGCGCAGGCGCCCGCCGCGTGTGCGGCGAGGCCAGGCTTTTGCGCTTACGCGAGACTACGACGCGGGACGCTGACGCTCGGGGTTAAGTGAGGGCGGCTATAGCGGCCGTCTGGGTGGAGTTCATCACGCCAAGCTGGGTCGTCGTAAAGTCGCTGGTAGCTTCCGCCTTGGTCAACGAGTTGATTTCGTCGATGCTGACGCCCGGGATCGCCGCGGTGGAGATAGACCCGATGTTCGTCCCCATGGCGTCGAACAGAGACGCGCCCAAGGCTCCGACTTCCGTAGACGTCAAGCTGCCGACTTGTGTCGTAGACAGGTCGCCGACCACGGTCGTCGAGAGATTGTTGACCTGCGTCGCGCTCAGTTCGGAGACGACCGTCGGGCTCAATGCCTGGATAAGGGTCGTCGTGTCGAGAGTGTTGATTTCGTCGGTATTCAGGGCTTGGACCTGCGTGGCGGTGGAGAAGGCGTTGATGCCGGTCGCCCCGATCCCGTTGAAGGCGGTGGTGTTCAACCCGCCGATCTGGGTCGCCGACAGCCCGCTGGCCTGGGTGGTGCTGAGCGGCGAGGTGAGGCTATTGATCGCGATCGCCGAGAGGCCGGTCATGGTGAGCGCGCCGACCTGCGTCGACGTCAGTTCACCGAGCGCAGTCGACGAGAGCGCCATCGTGTTGATCTGCGTCGCGGTCAGTTCGGAGATGACCGTCGTGCTCAATCCCCGGAGATTGGTCGTGCTGAGTTCGCCAATTTGAGTGGCGGACAAGGCATGGACCTGAGTGGCGCCGGCGAGGACGTTGATGTCGGTCGAGCCGAGGACGTTGAGCGCCGTGGAATTCAACCCGCCGATCTGGGTCGTCGTCAGCACGCCGGCCTGGGTGGTGGTGAGGGCGGCGCTGACCGTGGAGCTGAGGTTATTGATCG